>DAIDEE010000061.1 GCA_027308685.1 Acidocella sp. | reverse complement strand
AGTTTGGACGCAAAACCCAGAAAAAGGAATAAAATTTTTTAATTGTATATTTTTAGAATTTATACAAAAACAGAACTTTATATATAATAATAAACAAATATACATAATAAAAATTAACTTCAAAATCACTTTATGGTTATTTAACCAAAAAAAGATACAATCTTCTTTTGCTTGAGACGTATTTTACGGATTTCGATAACGGACCATTCCCCGTCAACCAATAGTTTTATTTGACAATAACCACTGATTTCATTGTATTAAGACCTCGCCCTCAGGTCGGGTTGAAGTTATGGCTCAGCTATTAAGGATATTTAACCGTAGCTTTTTGTCTGAGTTTGTTTGAGTGCCGGTTATTAGTCGACAATGTTCACCCTATGCTTATGAAAAGGATTTTAAAATGCTTACCCAATACATCCGTACCGCTCTGTCGCTCAAAATGGACAAGCGCGCTGTTACCGCGATTGAATACGCCCTGATCGCCGCTCTGATCGCCGTTGTAATCATCACCGCCGTCTCCACCCTTGGTGGCAACGTCAGCTCGACCTTTACCAAGGTTGGCAACGCCATCTAATCCAGGTTTTCTGCGACGCTGACAAACGGCCAGGAGCAACGTTCCTGGCCGTTTATTATTACGTAAATTTCACGTTTTTGTTGCAGCTATTTAGATTAGAGATAATTCAGGTTTTCTTTACAAAGCATTGTTAATAAATATTACCTAATCAAAGTCTATCGAATTTTTGAGGTATAACGAAAGGTAAGGCGGCTTTAGATGTTTGTGGCTGGTCTAATCATTTCCGCGACGAGTCTGCTGGCCTATGCTGCCTTGCACGACCTGGCCGCCCGGACCGTGCCAAATTGGCTGCCTCTCTGCCTTTTAGCGCTCGGCATCGTGGTCCGTGTTGCTGATCATTCACTCCGCGTTGGCCTGATCATCACCGCCATCACGTTCGTCGCCTTATTTGCCATCTGGTTTAGTGGGATGATGGGAGGTGGTGATGTGAAACTATGGGCGGCCACCGTACTACTCATTCCACCGCACTGGCAGATCGAAATGAATTTTTTTCTGCGCGTGTTCCTAATTGGTGGCGGTCTTGCCGTTGTTTACTTGGCTTTGTGGCTGCCCGTGGCCCGGTTACGCGCGCGCGGGGTTGGCACTTTCGCGGCGGCCCACAGCTTGCTTCAGCGCGTTGCGCGCGCTGAAGTGTGGCGTATTTCCCGGCGCGGTCCACTGCCATATGCCGTAGCCATTTCGGGAAGTGCTATTCTCACGTTACTTCCTTTATCGAAGATGAATTAAGGTAAATCATGGTCGCCAAACTAGCTCTTTTCCTTGTTGTGGCGATCGCGCTGGTCGCGGTGTCGATCTTCGGGGTTTCGTTGTTGAACCAGTCGAAGCAAACGCCCGTTGCGCTGGCACCGCAGACCCAGCAAATTCTGGTTGCGGCAACCTTGCAGCAAGCCGGTAGTTTACTTCAGCCAAGCGACATCACCAGTGCCCCTGTTGCGATCAATCAGGTGCCCGTCGGGGCGAGCTTGGATACGCCGGCCAATCGTTCTGCCTTGATTGGCGCGATGACCCGCGCTGCAATCAGCCCCGGAGCGCCAATTTTATCGGGTCAGGTGATTCACCCTGGCGACCATGGCTTTTTGGCGGCCGTTTTGGCGCCGGGCATGGTTGCCACCACCGTTGGGGTTGACGCAATTTCAGGCGCTGCAGGGTTGATCTGGCCAGGTGACCACGTTGATTTATTGCTCACCCAAACGCTTGACGACCCAGGCTTACCGTTGGGCCAGCGGATTGCGGCTGAGCTTGTGCTGCGCGATGTTCGGGTCATCGCCACCGGTCAGCAGTTGGTGCAGGGTGGCGCTGTAAACGACGGTAAAACACCCCCACCGCCGGCCACAACCGTCACACTTGAAGTGACGCCAGACCAAGCCGCCCGGACCGCCGTTGCTACCAAACTTGGGCCGCTCTCCCTGGTTGTCCATTCGGCGGAGTCAACACCAGGTTCGGTAGCCGCCGCCCAGAAGGCCGCCACCTCAAATACGCCAGTTTATGCCGACCAGGTATCACCGGCTTTGTTAAACGAGAATAACGTACAGCCGGGTGCTCCGGCTACGCATGTTACGGTAATCGGCGGCAACGGCAGCGCTCAGGATTTCAAATTCTAATGGCAAGGAATTCTCTTGTGTCCCTTAAACGATTTGTTCAGCCAGCCGGCGCATTACTAGCATACTGTCTGGCCACCGGTTTGCCTTATTCAGCGCACGCGCAGAATGTTGGGGCGCAGTCGTCGGCCCCTCCGGCGCCCGTGGTTCCCAGGCCGGTGTCAGGCAACCTCAATCTGAGCATGGGCTCCGGGCAGATCATCAGGTTGCCGCACGCGGCGGCCAGCATCTTCGCAGCCGACCCCGCGGTGGTTGAGGTTCGGCCCGCCAGCCCAACATCACTATTCATGTTTGGCAAAGGCGTCGGCCAAACCAACGTGATCGCAACGGATGGCAACGGCAACACAATTGCTCAATATAACGTGGTGGTCGGGCCGTCGTCATTTGCCAGCAACCGGTTGGCTGGTCAGTCAAAATTGTCAGCGCCAAACTCAAGCGTTCATGCTGAGAGTGAGCCGGGCGGCATGGTTGTTCGCGGTACTGTCGAAACGCCCGAGCAGGCTAATCAGGTATTGGGCCAAGCCAAGCTGATCAATCCTTCTGGAACAATAACAAACGATCTGACGGTCAGGGAGCCTATTCAGGTCGAGTTGAAAGTCCGCATCGCGTACATGTCGCGCAGCGTAACCCGTCAGTTGGGTATCGACTGGGGGTCGGTTGGCACGTCGGCCTTCAAGCTGGGTAAATTTGCGATAGCTGGCGCGACGGGAACCGCGCCGGCATCAATTTCTGGTACTGTTCCTGGTCAGTTGGGGGTAGTTTTTCCAGGCGGCACCTTTGAGGGGATTATCGATGCGCTGGCGTCTGATAACCTAGCCCATATCGTCGCTGAGCCAACTCTCACAACACTAAGTGGCACGCAGGCAAACTTTCTGGTCGGCGGCCAGTTTCCCGTGCCGGTTGCCCAGGCCGCGTCAGGCACGACAGGCGGTTCGGTTGTCACCGTTCAATTTGAAAATTACGGTGTGCAACTCTCGTTCACGCCTACCGTATTTTCGGATGGACGCATTTCGCTGCAAGTTTCACCAAAGCTGAGCCAGATAAGCACGGCAAATTCGTTTGTTTCAACGGTTGGCACCAGCTCTCTCGTTATTCCGGCCCTCACCGTGCAAGGCGCCTCAACCACGGTTATTTTGGGTAGCGGGCAGGGTATGGCCATTGCCGGCCTGCTTGAAGACTCAACCAACCAAACTGATAATGCGGTTCCCGGGTTGGGCGAAGTGCCCGTGTTCGGCGCATTATTTCGCGGCGATAGTTTTCAGCGCGAACAACAAGAATTGGTCATCACGGTCACTCCGTATCTAGTCGACCCCGTTAGCAACACAGGTTTGTTGGCTTCGCCTGATGATGGATGGACCCCTCCTAACGACCTGCAGCGTATTTTATTGTTGCGTAATACGGGAGGTCCCTACAAAAATGCCGCAATGCCCGGCGATGCTGGTTTTGTGGTGCAATGATGCTGAAAGCTTCTGCCATGTCAAAAATTTTACTAGGACTAACAGCCTTGATATGTATAAGCCTTACAGGATGTTATGGAGATCCGTATCAAAACCCGGCAGATTGGTCGTTAACCGGCGCCTCACGCGAGAATATCGCTGTGCAGACTGCTGATAAAACGGAACTATTTCAAGGGCATGGTGATACATCTTCCAATGGCATCGCAGCTTCAGCGGCGTTGGATACAGCTTTGACGGGCGGCACTGCAGCCGGGTTGCAGAAGCCCCCGAAAACCATCACCGCTTCGGCTTTGTCGAATTAATGATACCGGCATACAACATGAGTTGTCCGGTGTGAGAGGGTTGTAGTTATGAACCAGGAATCTTATCGCATGTCGACGTCGAATTCGGCTTCCCGGCCGGACCGTCTCACGGTCTTGGCCTTTTTGGCCGATGTGCAAACCGAACAGGTATTGCGTGACGGCCTCGGCGATATTGTCGCCAACGGCATGGATGTGAGACGCGGCACCATTCGTACCGCCATCCAGGCCATGGCGAAATTGCCGACCCCGGAAGTCCTGATCATCGATATTTCCGGTGACGACCAACCGCTCAGTGCACTGGGTGAACTCTCTGATGTCGTTGAACCGGGCGTACGCGTGCTGGTAATCGGCGACACCGACGATGTGGATTTCTACCGTCACATTACCCGCGGTATGGGGGTGATGGAATATATCTTCAAGCCGATCACACGCGAGGCGGTGGGTCGGCATTTCGCGCCGCTCATTACTCGTAAAACGGTTGGTTCCGATGCCGCGCGTGGTGGCCGTGTGGTCTCAGTGATGGGCGCACGTGGTGGCGTTGGCACCACCACGATCGCCGGTAACCTGGCGTGGTATCTTGGCGTTATTTCCAAACGCCATTCGGTATTTGTGGAATCTGATCTGCACATGGGCTCGGGTGCTTTGCTGCTGGGTGGCAAAACTGGCCCAGGGCTGCGCATGGCGCTCGAAACGCCTGACCGGATCGACCCGCTGTTCGTAGAACGTGCGGCCCAACCGGTTTCTGAGCGTTTGCATGTGCTCGCCAGCGAAGAAAAACTGAGCGAGCCATTAAATTACGCCAAAGGCGCCGCCCAACGCCTCATCGAAACGCTGCGGGTCCGCTATAATTTTGTCATTATGGATGTGCCATTCCTGCCAATGCCATGTAACCGCGAGTTGCTGGAATATTCGCATCACCGCGTCATCGTCATGGACCCCTCACTGGCGTCAGTCCGTGACACTCTGCGCCTTATGGGCGTGCCGAATGGACCCTGGCAGCCACAATCCCCCACCATCGTGCTGAGCCGGCAAGGACGCCCCGGTGGTTTGACCCGCAAGCAGATCGAAGACGCGCTGAAAGTTAAAATCGACGTCGTGATCCCGGATATGCCAAAGCAGTTAAACGAAAGTGCGAGCTTCGGAGAGCCTGCGGTGACTGAGCGTGGTCCGTTCCGTCAGGCGATCATCGACCTCGCTCGTGAAATCGGGTTTGTCAGTGGCCGCGATGATGGCGGTCCTTCAGCCTCACCGGAGCCGACCAGCGCGTTGGCTTCCATGGCCAGCGTCTTCAAATCAACGAAACTTGGCGGACTCTCATGAATGATTCCAGTATGCCGGTGTTTGGCCGCCGGCGTGCAGACGGAATGGAGTTGATGACCTCGGTGCCGCTCCCAGCGGCACCTACTACCCCTGCCGTATCAACAAACAACACAATCAGCACCCCAGAACAGGACATAAACGCTGCAGCCGTGGTTGCGGCAGCGGCCAATGCCGCGGCCGTCAATACCCGTAGCGATATTGCTGAATTACGTGCCCAGTGCCTCGCTAAAATGGATGCCACCGCAGTCGCGGCGCTGCACCCAGAGCGCCTGCTCATCGAAGTTGAACGCCTGATATCCGACCTTGCTACCGAACGCCGGGTGCATCTGAATGGCCGCGAGCAGCGCCAGCTTGCTACCGAACTGGTCGATGACATGCTCGGCCTCGGGCCACTAGAGCCGTTGCTGTTAGACGAAACCATCAACGACATCATGGTCAATGGCCCTGACAAAACTTTTATCGAGCGTAACGGCAAACTCGTCCAGGTGCCGGTGCGCTTTCGTGACTGGACGCATCTAACCAATATCTGCCAACGCATCGCGGCATCGGTTGGCCGCCGTGTCGATGAATCCAGCCCGATGGTCGATGCCCGCCTCAAAGATGGCTCGCGTGTGAATATTATTCTGCCGCCGCTGTCGATCGATGGCCCATCACTTTCCATTCGTAAATTTAGCAAAAAGCCGATTGATTTTGATAAATTGATCGCCTTTGGCTCACTCACACCGGCCATTGCCCGTATCCTTGAAATTGCGTCGCGCTGCCGCCTCAACATTATTGTCTCTGGCGGTACAGGCTCCGGTAAAACCACCATGATGAACGCCATGAGCCGTTTCATTGACCCTTCCGAACGTGTGGTTACCGTCGAAGATGCCGCTGAATTGCAATTACAGCAGCCGCATGTGGTTCGGCTGGAAACCCGCCCCGCCAGTTTGGAAGGCAAGGGGGAAGTCAACGCCCGCGACCTTGTGCGTAACGCTTTGCGTATGCGTCCCGATCGCATCATCATCGGTGAGGTCCGCGGTCCCGAAGCATTCGACATGTTGCAGGCCATGAACACCGGCCACGATGGCTCAATGTCAACCATTCACGCCAACAATACCCGTGATGCTTTGGCGCGTATCGAAAACATGGTGCAGATGTCGAGCATGGGTCTGACCCCCAAAGCCATTCGCAGCCAGGTCTCGGCGGCAGTCAATATCATTGTTCAGGTTGAACGCCAGCGCGATGGTGGTCGCCGTGTCACCCAGGTGACCGAACTGGCGGGTCTCGAGGGTGAAACCCAACTCCTTAACGATATCTTCAAGTTTGAAGTGGTGGGAGAAACACCAACAGGCCGAGTTGTTGGCCGTTATATTATCAGCAAAATGCGCTCAACTTTCCACGAACGGCTACAATATTTTGGGCTCGACCGTGCCTGGGCGCACGCTCTAGAAGATATGGCCTGATGAGCGGCATTATCATTGCGGTCTTCATCTTTATTGTCGTTTTGTTAGCGTTAGCCGGTATTACTTTTTCGTTAGTGATGAATTCGATGTCTCGGAAGCAAAAATTCGAGACCCGTATTTCCGATGCCACGTCTGATAATCAAAAACCGATAATTATCATGGGGGACCAGATCTCCCTCGCTAAAGTTGTCTCGCGAACTGACCTGGTAAAGTCTCAGGCGGCGAACGTCATCGGTGTTGATCTCGAACAGGCCGACACGTACCCCATAAAATGGTGGCTGGTCCCGCCGTTGTCGCTTGGGATTAGCTGGGTCATCGTATGGCTGGCCGCAAAATCCATTGGCTTTGACTCGATCATGTTTGTGGTTGGTTGGCCGATCGCCTGGTTCGTCGTTACAAAATTTGTCTTTATTTGGTTCAATAACAAACGAAACGCTACATTATTGCAACAATTCCCCGACGCGCTCGGCACCATCGTCCGATGTGTCCGCGTTGGTATTCCGATGGGAGAGGCGCTGCGTACAGTTGCCCGCGACGCACCAGAACCCACCAAAGCCGAGTTTAATATTCTGGCTGACAAAGTGCAGATCGGTATCCCCATCGATGTTGCGTTGCGGGAATTATCAGAACGCATCAAACTCACTGAGTATCAGTTTTTTGCCACCGCAATCACGCTCCAAATGCGCTCGGGTGGTGCCATTACGCAGACCCTGGAAACACTGGCAGATGTCATCCGCAAACGTGTCGGGCTCAAAGCCCGCGGTTTTGCTCTGACATCCGAAGCACGCACCAGTTCAATGATTCTTGCCGTTTTGCCATTTCTAACCGGCGGGGCGCTATATTTCATGAATCGCCCGTATATCGTGTTGTTATTTTTCACCAAAAGCGGGCAGGCGTGCCTGGGTGGTGCTATTCTGCTTTTGTGCATCGGCCTCGGTATTATCCAGTTTATGATTAGCAACGTCCTCAAATAACGATCGCTCATGACCATCATTATCGTCTTCGCTATTATTCTCGTGCTGTTCGTGACTGTGGCTGTGCTTGGCTATTTTCTGTTTGAAGAAGTCACGCGCAAAGGCAGGCTCAGCAACCGCCTGCAATTTGTCACCACCGTCTCAGAGGATATCGTTGAAGACATAAAGCAGGAAGAATCCGCCGTAATCGGGCTGGTCTCAAAGCTAGGCATGCTGGTTGCCCGCAGCGGTCTGCTATCGCGAAAAACACTCGTTGAAATGACGGCTACCCTGGAGGCGATCGGTTTTCGCGGGGGGCGTGGCCTGGGTTTATTCATCGGCACAAAAATACTTTTGTTTTTGGTTACACCGATGGCGGTATTTTTTGTATTCCGCCACGTTGGTACAACACCGCTGTTCATGGTTACCAAATTGATGGGTGGCGCCGTGGTGGGACTATTGGCACCCGAGACCATCGCCACCAATATCCGCACCCGGCATTTGAAAAAAGTTGAAGCTGGCGTTGCAGATGCCCTCGACATGATGGTCATCTGTGCCGACTCTGGTCTGGCCCTTGAAGCCAGCATCGCGCGGGTGGCGCAGGAAATGAGCATATTGAACCCCGCCCTCTCAATGGAACTGACGCAAACATCGCAGGAGTTGGCAATCGGGTCAGACATGCGCCGTGTGATGGAGGCTCTTGGCCAGAGAACAGGTTTGGATGTTCTCAAGCGTCTTGCCACAACCTTAATTCAGTCATTGCAGTACGGCACGCCGTTGACCCAGGCGTTGCGGACTCTTTCAGCCGAATTGAGGCAGGAAGCATTGGTTAAATTTGAAGAACGAGCCGGCAAACTACCGACACTGATGACGATTCCTATGATTTTATTCATTTTGCCATGCGTTTTTTTAATTGTTGCCGGCCCGGCGATGATTAACGTTATGGCGACTCTGCGCGGGATGAAGTAAAGCCAATATCATGAATAATCGATCCATTATTATTTTGAGCGCGGTCTGCCTTCTTGCCGCATGTGCAAAGACACCAGTCCAGATGCCGGCATCAACGGATGGAAATGGTGGACCGGGGGCGTTAAACGTAGCTGATGCCGCCATTGCCGGCGGTGACCCCACAATGGCGCTGTCGGTCAGCCAGTCAGCACTGGAGAGCGACCCCAATAATGTTGATGCGTTGATCCATGAAGGTAACGCTTACTATGCGCTAGGCCGCTGCCCGGCTGCTGAAGCCGCGTATAATCTCGCGCTCACCCACGACCCCAAATCTTCACCGGCTGAAACCGGGCTTGGCCGTTGCTTTATCAAAACAGATCCCGTGCAGGCTGAACACGCCTTGGTGCTCGCCGTGCAGGACGACCCTGGTAACGCCGCAGCCTTTAACGATTTAGGTATTGCGCGCGACCTTGAGGGTAATTTTGCCGGCGCCGTCGAGCCTTATCGTAAAGCCCTGGTTGCGCAACCTGGCATGAAGGCGGCTGAAATCAATCTGGGCCTGTCCCTGGCGTTGTCCGGCAACGGCCAGGAGGCACTGCAATATCTTGGCCCATTGGCAACCAGCCAAACAGCCACGCCCAAAATCCGTGAGGATTACTCTGCTGCGCTGGTGGCAACCGGTCAAATCGCTGAAGCGCGGCATGTGCTGAGCATCGATTTACCACCCAGCGATGTTGATAAAGCCATCGATGGTTTTAACGCCATCATTGCCGATGCCCAACAGCCGTTGCCTGCTTCCGAGCCACCGGCTCCTCCCACCACACCGCAGGTGCCAACCACCGCAGTCACTACCACGACGCTAACAACCCCAGCCCCGAGTGCGGCCACCGTAACACCGCCCACGGCCACTCCACCAACGCCGCCGTCATCCGCTACGCCCGCGCAGATCGCACCGTCGCTGACATCAACAAACACCAGCACGTCAACCACAATAACATCGCCGGCAGCACCACCCGCAGCACCTTCGGCCTCCGACGTGGCTGACATCACCGCGCCGCCACCCGATACATCATCGAGCGCTGCAAACACTCCGTCTCCTGCCGTTATCGCGCCGCCAGTCGCAGTGCCGCCCAGCGCAACCACGGCAGACTCCTCCGCAACCGCTGCCCCCGGCATGTACCAGGTGCAGTTAGGGGCCTTGCCATCGCAGGCGCAGGCGCAACATATCTGGGATAAATTATCCAGCGCCAATCCCGCATTATTCGCCGATAAAACCCCGAACATCGAAAGCGCGACCGTCAAGGGCAAAACCTATTATCGCTTACGCACTGGCAGCTTTGCCACCAAGGCTGACGCTGGGAAGTTCTGTGGTGAAGTCAGCGCCGCCGGCAGTGTGTGCACGCTGGCGAATTTTTAACAATCAGCCAACGCGTCCGTATCCTCTCGTCATTCCCGCGCAAGCGGGAACCTGCGCTACGAAAACCTAAATAACCGCTTGTATTCGTGCCAGGCTTTCCAAGCCACCCAATGCCGCCAGCGTGGCGTCAATCCCAGGGCTCATTGTGCTGCCTGTTAACGCCGCGCGCAGCGGTTGCGCCACTTGCCCCAGCTTCAAACCTTCGGCTTCGGCAAAGGCCCGCATTGCCGCATCAAGCTTGGCCACCGAGAAATCAGTGGCAGCCAAATTTGGCGCCAACCGCGCCAGCATCGCCCGCGCCTCAACCGTCAGCAGCGCCTGCGCTTTTGGTTCAAACGCCAGCGGAACACTGCGTGCCAAAAAAGCCGAAGATGCCGTCAATTCCAGCAATGTTTTGGCACGTTCTTTCAAGCCCGGCATCAGCCGTAATAATTTATCGGCCAGCCCTTCGGTTACAGTTACACCACATTGCGCGGGCAAACGCGCCATCACATCCCTAACCAGCCGCGCATCATCGGCACCGCGCAGCCACATGCCGTTCAGATGCGTCATCTTGGCATAATCCATCCGGCTGGCGGCTCGCCCCACGCCATCCAGGTCGAATAATCTCACCTGCTCATCGCGGCTTAAAAACTCGGCATCCCCATGCCCCCAGCCGAGCCGCAACAAATAATTGCACAGAGCTTCCGGCAAAAACCCCTGCTCACGGAATTCCAAAATACTCACCGCCCCATGCCGCTTGGAAAGCTTCGCGCCATCCGCGCCATGAATTAGCGGAATATGCGCGAACTTCGGCAACTCCCAGCCCATCGCATGAAAAATCTGAATCTGCCGGAACGTGTTGGTCAAATGGTCATCGCCGCGAATTACATGGGTGATTTGCATGTCATGATCATCCACCACCACCGCATGCAAATAGGTCGGCGTGCCGTCCGAGCGCAGAATGATCATATCATCCAGCTCGCTATTTGCCACAGTCACACTGCCTTGCACCAAATCTTCCAGCACCGTCTCACCCTCGCGCGGCGCCTTCAACCTTATCGCCGGTTTCACCCCAGCCGGCGCAGTTGCCGGGTCGCGGTCACGCCAGCGGCCATCATAGCGGGGAGGGCGGCCTTTAGCCTGCGCCGTTTCGCGCATCTCTCGCAATTCATCTTGTGTGCAATAGCATTCATAGGCCCGGCCCTGTGTCAGCAACGCCCGCGCCACCTCCACATGCCGTGTCTCGCGGGTGGACTGAAACACCGGCGGCGCATCAGGCGTCAGCCCCAGCCAGTCAAGCCCATCCAAAATAACTTGCACGGCCGCCTCGGTTGAGCGCGCCTTATCGGTATCCTCAATGCGGATCAGAAATTCCCCGCCATAATGGCGCGCAAACAAATAGTTAAACAAAGCGGTCCGGGCGCCGCCAACATGCAGCAATCCGGTCGGGCTAGGGGCAAAACGTGTGCGTATTTTCATGTAACCGCCTTTAGCACCCTAACCCCTGGCCCGAAACCTCCCTGCCTGCTAACAAATTACAACCGGAGGTGGTTATGGGCACGATATCAGCCATTATCGAAGCAGAGCGGGGCCGGTTCAGCTTGCTTCTCCCCATCGCCATGGGAGCCGCCATCCTGGTCTATTTCAACCTGAAATCCGAACCGCCTTTATGGCTCGGTGTTAGCTTCACGGCTGCCAGCCTCGCAGCCCTGGCCATCGGCTGGCGCTACCCGCCAACCCGTTTCGCCGCCGCTTTAACCCTCGCCGCCGCGCTGGGCTTCGCCCGTGCCGAATTTCGCACCGCCGCCATGCCGCCGCTGCTCGACGTTCCCTTCGGCGCCGTCGCCCTCACCGGCAGTATCTCCAGCATCGACACACTGCCCACCGGCCGCCGCCTCACCATCACCCAAGCGCAATTTCAAACCGGCCCACCATTAGTCCGGGCATTGCACATCAAACTCAGCACGCGCGACACCACCGCGCTCACCCCCGGCGACACCATCACCCTGCGCGCGATCCTGTTCAAACCCGAGCGCCCCGCCTATCCAGGCGGCTGGGACTCCACCCGCGATGCTTATTTCGCGGGCCTTGGTGCCTCCGGCTTTGCCATTGGCCCGGTCTGCGTCACCACCTCGTCCAAGCCCGGTGGCATGGCGCTGTGTGTGAGGGGGCTGCGTGAAGTCATTGCCGCCAACATTATGGACGTGTTGCCACCCGAAACCGGCAGCATCGCGGTAACGCTCCTCACCGGCCTGCAAACCCAAATTCCGGCTGAGGAGCATCAAAATTTCATCGCTGCCGGCCTCGCACACCTGCTCGCGGTGGCCGGGTTGCATGTCGGCATCGTCATGGGGCTATTTTTCACCGCCAGCCGGTTTTTACTCTCCCGGCCCGAGCGTCTGGCCTTACGCCTCCCCGTAAAACCCGCCGCCGCCATCATCGCGCTTCTGGCAGGCGGTGCTTACGCGCTGCTCACCGGTGCGCATTTACCCATTCTACGCAGCCTAGCCATGGCCTCGTTGGTTACGGTGGGTGTTATCGCAGGGCGCAAAGCACTCTCCTTGCGCGGCCTGGCTCTGGCCGCCGCGGCGCTGCTGCTCGCCACCCCCGAGGCCATCATCGGGGTCAGTTTCCAGATGAGCTTTTCAGCAGTACTCGCTCTTATTGCGGGATATTCGGCCATCTCAAATTGGGTGGGCCCCTTGGCGGAGGGCACCTCCCACGCCCGTCGCGTAACAGTTCATCTGGCAGGCTTATTCACCACCAGCCTGCTCGCCGGCGGTGCTTCCATGCCGTTCGCCGCTTACCAGTTCCAACAGGTGCAACCCTACTGGATTCTTGCCAATCTCGTCGCCGTGCCACTCACCGCGCTCTGGATCATGCCGCTTGGCCTGCTCGCCCTGGCCCTGATGCCGCTGGGGCTTGGCTGGCTCGCCATCATCCCCATGGGGTGGGGCATCGCCATCGTCGTTCGGCTCACCAGCATCATCGCCACCTGGCCCGATGCCATGCTGCGCGTGCCCCCCATGCCGGGCCTCGCCATATTATTGTTCACCGGCGGTCTCGCCTGGCTCTGCATCTGGCGCAGCCGCTCGCGCCTTGTGGGGCTTATCCCCATCGCCGCCGCATTGGTGGTTTACCTCGCCGCCCGCCCGCCCGACGTCCTCATCTCAGCCGACGCCAAACTCATCGCCATCCAAACCCCGGCCGGATTACTCCTGCAACGCCAACCCAAAGCCAGCAGTTATACGCTCACTCAATGGCAAGCCCTCTGGCCCGGACAGAGTTTCACCCCGCTCGATACCACCAACTGCCCCGACAATATTTGCAACTTCGCAACCAAAATTTCCGTAGCCCTCATCCTCACGGCACCCGGCATTTGCCCCAACGCCCCCCTCATCATCTCCCCCCTCATGCTGCGCGGTGCCTGTAACGCCCCCGAGCGAAAAATCATCGACCGTCTCTCCACCTACCAAAACGGCGCCACCGCTATCTGGCTCACCCCACACGGCCCGCACATCGAAACCGACCGCGACGACCAAGGGGCAAGGCCGTGGGTTCCGGCATGGCCGGAGTGATTAGGGTGCAGTGCGCCTTCGCATTGCACCGGCTTTGCGTTCGCAATTTTGCGCGTCAGCGGCATGAACATACCAGCCCGTCGTGCAGGTGTAATGCACAAGGCATTGCACTCTAAGCCATCTGGTTCACGCAGCATGGCCCCCCCGCATTGAAACCGACCGCGACGTGCATAGAGCTTGACCCCGGATTCCGGCATGGCCCGAATAGGTAACAACCAAAAAACCGTAGAACAAATAAGCGCAGCGCAATCCGCCATCTTTATTGAGCCGAATTCCTGTGACAAAGTTAGAGTGCGTTAAGGATAATGGAGAATTACGCTAGGCTTATCCATCGTACGCTTGCCAGGTCAAAAAACTGTTTTTAACCGCAGGCAAGGTTTTTCCACAAGTATCCAGCTAAAAAACGCTATGACTCCACAGAGCAATAATGTTAGCCCCGCGACTTGCAGGAAGCTGACGCCCACTATGGCCGCGATCAAAGTTTTTTGGATAGGCCATGCATACAAATAAATTCCATAGGAGAGATCTGTCGTATTGAAAAATTGACTGATCGCGAGTGGTCTGACATGGCACGCAAACCAAAAGATTATATACCCGCCAAATAAAGCTAAACCGGGCTCAGCAAAATTAAAATTCTTCAAGCATAACACCAATAAAAATGCTGCAACGAAAGCGCCTCTATGACTATATTTTATTTTATTTTGAAACAAATAGAAACAAATACCTGTCAAAAATATAAAGGTTAATCTTAGGTCTGTTTCGCGAGATTCTATAAAAAAATTTCTAATAAAATTAAAAATATTATTGACGATGCCCTGCGTTCCCAAATTAGTGGAAATGGCAGGGTGATAAGGCTTTGGAAGGTCGGGGTGAAACATGAAGATGATACCGAGCATGACTGTTAAGCCAAGCAAGAAATTTTTTCGCAAGAACAGACCGCATACACCAAGCAATAAAATTATGAGGTAGCATCGAAACTCGTAGGCAATCGTCCACATCGAACCGTTCAAGTCTGGAAAAGGATAACCAGGATATGGATTATTCATAATAGGTGGCATCAAAAATACGACATTAACTATGTTGTCGAATATCGCTTTCGGAGTAAAACTAATATTGTGATTGGATACATATTTTCCCAGGCAAATTAAAAAAATAGAAGCGCATAAAAAGCCCGGATATATTCTCAAAATTCTTTTTGCGGTATAATTTTTTGTGCTAGACGAAAAGTAGCTTTGAGTGATCAAATAGCCACTAACCAAAAAAAATCCATCGACTGCAAGCGTGCCGAATGAAATTGTTCCAAAAATTAACGTCAATAATTCGTGGGAAGCGTCTCCATAAATTAATTCAGACGAGTGTGAGAGTATTACCAAAGCCGAAAAAACCAATCGAATAATGCTAAAATTATTATTTCTTGAGATATTTACACTTTCATTTCGCGTTGATTCCATTTTTGGATCCCAATAATTCGGTTGAAATATGCGTTAGCCATACGACGTTGAGGGCAAGTTGCCCAGAAAGATGGACCAGATCTGGTTATTGCAGAGATAAGTGATTGCGCGGCGGCCCCTTCAACACCCGCCATCCACACCAAAAATCTACCTAAAGTTGACTAACCGTTAAAATTTGCTACCGCTTGCCCATGAGCATCAGCCTGAGCACCGGCCACCCACCTGCCGCCGCCGGCCCCGCCCCCCTACCGGAGCAGCTTATCATCCTGCGCCGCCATCTGCGCCTCATCATCGCCACCAGCCTCGCACTCCCCCTCATCGCCGCCGCCATCTTGTTCACTCAGCCGCGCAGCTACACCGCCACCGGCGTCCTCATCTACAACGCCCCGGCGCCAGCCCCCGGCATCGCCGCCAGCCCGCAGGATTCCGAGGCGCTGATCGCCAGCCAGAGCGCCCTCATCGCCAGCCTGCCGGCTCTGCGCAGCCTCACCACCCAACTCAACCTCGCCGCCCGCCCCGAATTCAACCCGCCAACCCCGTGGTGGTGGCCTCTGCCAGCCGAAGCCCCGGACCCTGACCGCGTGCCGCTCGCCGCTGGCCGCGCCCTTGCCATCGCAGTTCCCCCAAATTCCCGCCTGATCACCGTCGCCTTCACCAGCCGCGATGCCAGCCTGTCGGCCGCCGCTGCCAATCTCGCCATTCAGCTTTATTTGAACCACCAGCGCGAACAATACTTAACTAACCTGCAAGACTTCCAAAGCTGGCTGCAGGCCCATCAAGCCGCCCTGCAATCGCAACTGGATAGCACTGAAACCGCCCTCGCCACCGCCCGCCAGACCGCCGGCGTGGTGCCCGGCATGCAAGGCGACCTTTCAGCCGAGACCGCCAGCCGCATCACCGCCTCCTTCATCGACGCCCAGAGCGCATTGGCCATGGCGCAGGCCCGCCTAAAATCCGCCACGCAGGGTGACGCCGCCGCCGCCAACGCCGCCATTGCGCCGAATTTACTGCCACTACGCAAGGAGCAGGCTGATTTTTCCGCCCAGGTGCAATCGCTCTCCCGCCAATACGGCCCCAGCTACCCCGATCTCGTCGCCGCCCAAACCTCACTCGCCGCCATCAACGCCGAAATCGACGCCGAGACGGGCAGGGAGCTACAAGCCGCCCGCGCCGAAGTCGCCGCCGATCAGGCGCAAGTCGCCGCGTTACGTGCCGCACTAACCACCGCCCGCACCGCCTCGCAGGCGCAGGATATGCAGTCAGCCCCCATCCAGGCGCTCAACCAACGCGCCGACGCCATTCGCGCCACCTTACGCGCCATCGCCACCCAGGCCGACCAGTTAGCCCAGCAAACCGCGCTCGACCGCCCGATGGCGGTGGTCATCTCAGCGGCATCGCCCCCAGCATCACCCAACCCGGCGCACCGCGGCCTGATTCTGGCAGCCACCCTTGGTCTGGGTGCCTGCCTCGGCACATTACTGGCCGGTCTGGCCGAGGCGCTCGATACCAGTTTCCGTTCCACCAACGATCTGCAATCGCGCTTCGGCCTGCCGTGCCTAGCCGCCGTGCCAGAGGTCAGCAACCCGCACTTTGCGGTGCTGGACGCGCCATTTTCGCTGTTCACCGAACAACTCCGCGCCCTGCGTACCGCGCTCACACTCGCCGGCACCGCCCGCGTGCTGGCCATCACGGCGGCCAGACCCGGGGAGGGCAAAACCACGCTCACGGTTGCCCTGGGCCGCGCCCTGGCCGCCGCCGGCGTGGCTGTGGTGGTGGTCGATGCCGACATCCGCCAGCCCAGCTTCGAGGCGATGTTCGACACCGGCGACCAAATCGGCCTCACCGACTATCTCTCCGGCCTCACAACCATTGACGCCATGACGCTGAAAGATTCCGAGACCAGCCTGCATGTCATCACCTCCGGCACCCAGGCAGCCGACGCGCTCTCGCTGTTTCTCTCTCCAAAACTTACGGCGTTGCTGGCCTTGTTGCGAGAACGCTACGAAATCGTGCTTATCGACGTGCCCCCCGCCTTCGCCCTGGCCGAAACCCGCGTGCTGGCCCGCGCCGCTGACGCTACTTTGTTATGCGTGCAATGGGGCAAAACCCCCGCCCGCGTGGTACAGGCGGCATTGCAAATATTATTGTCCGCCAATGTGAAAATCGCTGGCACCGTGCTCACCCGTGTAAATTCCAAAATCCACCGCGCCTCCGGCTTCCCCGACGCTGAAATGTACCAACCCCGCTATGGCGGCTACTTCCGCCCACATATTATGGCCTCAACGCGGCTCCCGCCCCGCCAGCAGCACAATATAAAACCGGCTGAACGGGAATGAAATCCGCCACCGCCAGTCGATCAAATGCCGCGCCCGGTAGCGCATCCCAAAATGCAAATCAATCGCGTCGCGCTGCGCCTCGGTAAAACTCAGCGCCAGCGCCGGTTCAATCCTGCGCAGAAACAACGCCAGCGCCTGACTGTCGGCCATGCGCTCAATCCGTTGACCGCCGCAATCCCGGCACCCGGTTCAACGCATAGAATTTCAACGCCACCGGCAGAATCACCCCAGCCACCATCAGCGCCGCCGCAAACGGCAGAAAATGCGTTCCATCCCAACTAACGACCCGCAGTAAAACGCCTTTCGCCAGCCCAATGAATATGGTGTTGAACAAATAGATCATAAAACAATACCGCCCCAGCCAGTGAAATACCTGACCAAAGCCTGCGCTCACATGCCTTACCAAACCATGAAGCGCAGGCATCGAGAGCAACCCCACAGGCAGCAAAATCGCTGCCACCGGCCAATGCGCCCCAAACACCGCCACCGCCGCCAGCGCGATGCCCAGCAGCCCCAGCAACCCGCGATAATGCCGGTCCATAAACCCCGTCCACGCCGCACCTTGGCGTCCCGCCCACACGCCGGCTACAAAAAAAATCGCGTAGCGGCCCACATGGTCGGCGTAAACATAAGGCGGCAACGACCCAAAATATAAACCCGCTGCAACGGCCACCAACAACCGTAATCTCCCGCCATCCACCCACAGCAAAACCGGCGTGCTGAGAGCCACCACAAACAACACAAATAAATACCAAATCGACCCATCGGCACTATCCGCCGTATGCCACACCAGGCTGGCCATCCCGGCGGCAAGGCTCTCCGGCACATGATCCACATAAATAAACCGCTGCACCACCAGCTTGCCCAGCACGCTGATCAGCCCCAGCCCGAAAAACGGCACCAGCAACCGCCACGCGCGAGATGCCAGCAACCCGCGCCATCGCTGGGGCGGCAACATCGCCGCACCACACAGCACGCTCACCAATCCGCTCAAATATAAAAAAAACGGCATGTGAAATGCATAAACCGCCCGCCGCAGTGGTTCGTACCATTCCACCCCCACCGGGTCCGCCCGCGCCACGATATGGCCGAACACCACCAGCAAAATCGCCATTCCCTTGGCCTGGTCGATGTCGATGCGGCGTTCCATACCAAACACAACCATGCCGCGCATATTTAGCCAATACCGACATTGAAATAATTTAAGGTTGTGTTAACGCTGAGGCGTGCGCCCTCTCCTGTTTCTCACCCTCTCTGCTGGCCTGACCATCGCTGCGCACCCCGCGCTGGCGCTCGAACTCGACAGCTTGCTCCCCAACGGCATCCCCGGCTTCAACTCCACCCCGGAAGTCACCATCCTCACCCGCCAGCACCCGCAATATGACAGCCCGGGCATCCGCTGGGGCGCTTGGGAGATTGACCCGGAACTAACCGCCGGCACCGGCTACGATTCCAACCCGAACGGCATCGCGTCACCCTCTGCCACCCTGAACCTTGGTCCCAGCCTGTTGGTCCAAAACACCGCCCTCGGCATTGGCGCGTACGCCGCAGCGCAATCACAAAATTACCTGCAATCACCTTTACAAAACAGCAATAGCAACACGCTGGCGTTGGGGGAGGCGCTGCTACTGCCCCACAACACCCTGGTTCTGGCGCTAGCCCGTCTGCAAACCCAGGAAACCGGCTTCGCCCTGGCTAGTATCAGCACGCTCAGACCCACCACCATCACCGGCACCGAATTTCGCGCTTCCGACAAATATACCACCGGCATGGTCACGCTCACGCCAGAATTCACCTACGCCACCGCCGTCACCGCGTCCCCTGCCAACTTAACCGCCACCAACATCGGTGGCGGGCTGACGCTCACCTTTACCCCCGACGCCATCACCAGCCTGGTGATGCGTCTGCACGCCTCGAACTGGCGTTTTAGCAAACTCGGCCAAAACGCCAATGACGGCACTGCCCTCATTGGCCTCTCCAACGACGCCGAACGCCTCTGGAGCTTCCGCCTCCTCGGTGGCATCGCCACGCGCTTACCCGCCATCGGCAAATCCCAAACCGTACCTGTCATCGAGGCCGCCTTCGCCTGGATGCCGAGCGAACTCACCAGCCTGGACTTCAGCGCCGCCCACGAGATCGAAGACCCCGAGCGTCTCGATGCCACCAGCTACACACTCACGGAATCAAAACTATCGCTCGCCCATGAACTCCGCCGCAACATCATCCTCACCGCCGCCGCCAGCGCCACCCAAGCCGATTATTTCCATAGCCCGCTCACCGAAACCATTCTCAGCAACGCCGAAACCATCACCTGGCGTCTCAACCGTCAATTCAAATTCGTCACCGCCTATACCTTCAACGACCGCCAGGCCAATCACCTTCGCGCCGCCAACGAGCATGTGGTAACGCTCACCATCACCTGGGCACCATAAATGCCGTCGAGCACCGTTAACCTGCTCGGTATCGACTTCAATAATCTAAACCTCACCACCATTATCGATGAGTTATTAAGCCGCCCGCGCAGCTTGCGCTTCGCCTATATCGTCACCCCCAACGCTGACCATCTCACCCGCCTTAAGCGCCAGTCAAAACTTCGGTTGGTGTACGATGCCGCCTGGCTGCGCCTGTTGGATTCTAAATTCATCTGGCACGCCGCCCGCCTTCTGCGCCAGCCGGTCCCGCTGGTTGCCACCGGCGCCGACATCACCACTGAATTATTGTCACGTCTTACCGCCCAGACTGTCGCCATCATCGGCATGCAACCTGCGGTGCTAACCGCCTTGCAGCAACGTTACCCGCATCTCACCTTTGCGCACCACGCCCCGCCGCAAAACCTGCTGAACGATCAAATCGGCTTTCGCCGCGCCCGGGATTTCGCGGTAAGCACCAATGCCCGCTTCACCTTCATCGCGCTTGGCTCTCCGCTGCAGGAATTGCTGGCCTACGCCATCGCCTGTCAACCAAACGCCCTGGGGGTTGGGCTGTGCACCGGCATCGCCCTTGAATTCTGTGCAGGCACCACACCCCGCGCCCCTATCTGGATGCGCAACAGCGGGCTGGAATGGCTGCACCGTCTGGTCCGCAACCCGCGCCGCCTGGCCAAGCGCTACCTCATCGACGACCCTCCGATATTGCTCGCCCTGCTTAAGCAAACATTCCGTCGATAGTGTCCAAATCGATATCCTCCAACCGCGCCGGCTGCCACTTCGGCGCCCGGTCCTTATCCACCACCACGGCCCGCACACCTTCAAAAAACTCCGGATGCAGCGTGATTTTTTTCACGAGCCGCAGTTCTGCCGCTAAACACTGCTGCAATGTGCGATGCGCCCCATCACTTACAATTTTGAATGACCAATGAATCGACGACGGCGATAATGCCCGCAATGTCGCCAATGTCTCATTCGCAAACGCGCTGCCATCGGCTTCCAAAGTTGCGATAATCTCAGCCACGCTCGGCTTCGAAAACGCCGCATTGATCACCGCCATATGCGGCGCCAGCGTAAAAGCGGGCAGGGGCTCGGCGAACGCTGCAATCACCGCCACCCCATCCGCTGCAATCGCCTGGGCCAATGCGGGCAATCGTGCGCGGCTGACAAAATGCGTGGCAAGGCCCGCATGCACCGCATCCGCGCCTAAAATCCGCGTGCCGGTCAGCGCCAAAAACATCCCCAGTGCGCCGGGCATCCGCGGCAGCAAATAGGTGGCACCTATATCCGGGAACAGCGCAATCGCGGTCTCCGGCATCGCAAACATCGCATGCTCGCTTGCCACCCGATGACTGCCATGCACCGAAATCCCAATCCCGCCGCCCAGGCAAATTCCATCCACCAGCGCCACATATGGCTTAGGATACTCCGCAATCGTCTGGTTCATCCGGTACTCAGCCTCAAAAAACGCCGCAATCGGCGTGGTCTCCCCGGCCATCCCTTGCGCCCTGATCGCCCTCACATCGCCGCCCGCACAAAATGCCTTCTCGCCTGTGGCATCCACCAGCACAGCATGAACCTCAGCCATCCCCTTAAATCGCTCTAGCGCGGCCTCCACCTGCTCCACCATCTCCAAATCCAGGGCGTTCAGCGCTTTGGGCCGATTCAACCTGATACGCCCCACGCGGCCCTCAACCCAAACATTCACCGTCATATCCATCTGCATTTCCTTACAATTTTAACTTTGACGCCACGGCGTAACCTGTGCGAACTTTTCTGCCATGCTCGAGGCCAGCCGCCAACCGCCAGCCGATTCCGCCCTTTGGGCGGTAGTCGCCATTTTGGGCAAAGTCATCCGCATCGCCGAAATCTATCCCAGCCGCGCTGCCGCCCTAGCCGACCAAGCGTGGCGCGAAGCCCAGGTGCGCGCTTATGCCGGGTTTCTGGAACGCTCTTCCCAGCCTTTTCCGCGCTATGCGGTAAAACCCATCCGCCGGACCGATTTACCCCGCCGCTGGAAACCTCTCCCGGCCCTTGGTTTCCTGCGCGACCAGATGTTTTAATTGGCCGCACCGCTTCCCATGTAGGGGCCATGAAAACCCGCATCGAGCATGACGCCCTCGGCGACGTCGAAGTCCCCGCCGACAAACTCTGGGGCGCGCAAACTGAGCGCAGCCGCCACAACTTCCCCATCGGCGTGCAGCGCTATGTGTGGGGCAGGGAGGTCATCCGGGGCTTCGGAATCTTAAAAAAAGCCTGCGCCCGCGCCAATCTGGCGCTCGGCCAACTCTCCGAGGAGAAAGCCGGACTCATCGTGCAGGCCGCCCAGGAAGTTATCGACGGAAAATGGGACGCCGAATTCCCCCTGGTGGTGTTCCAAACCGGCTCCGGCACGCAATCCAACATGAACGCCAACGAGGTCATCGCGAATCGTGCCATCCAGATCGCCGGAGGCGTGGTCGGCTCCAAAAACCCCATCAACCCCAACGATGATGTCAACCTCAGCCAATCATCCAACGACACGTTCCCCGCGGTGATGCACATCGCCGCCGTCGAGGTGATCGAAACCCGCCTGCTCCCCGCCATCGCCCGCCTCGCGCAAATCTTCCGCAACCAGACCATCGAATTTGCCAACGTGGTAATGACCGGCCGCACCCATCTGCAGGACGCCACCCCCATCACGTTGGGTCAGGTGATTTCCGGCTGGGAGGCACAGTTGCAGGCGGCATCAGCGGGTATTAAAAACGCGCTGCCCGGATTATACGAACTCGCCATCGGCGGCACCGCGGTCGGCACTGGCCTGAACGCGCATCCAAATTTCGGTGCCACGGTGGCGCAATTCATCGCCATCGAAACCGGCAAACCCTTCATCACCGCGCCCAACAAATTTGCTGCCCTCTCGGCGCACGACGCCATCGTCACCGCCTCGGCTTCACTGCGCACGTTGGCAGGGGCCGCCATGAAGATTGCCAATGATGTCCGCTGGTACGCCTCCGGCCCGCGCACCGGCATCGGCGAAATCACCATCCCGGAAAACGAACCCGGCTCCTCCATCATGCCCGGCAAAATTAACCCCACCCAGTGCGAGGCGCTGACCATGGTGGCGGTGCAGGTTTTTGGGAATGACACCGCGGTGGCCTTCGCAGGCTCTCAAGGCAACTTCCAGCTCAACGTCTTCAAGCCGGTGATGCTCTCGAACTTGCTTGATTCCGCCAATCTATTATCCGAAGCGCTCAATGCGTTCTCGACCCATTGCGCCAGCGGCATCCAACCAAACCTACCCCGCATCGCCGCCCATCTCGCCGAAAACCTCATGCTGGTAACGGCACTGAACCCACATATCGGCTACGAAGCCGCCGCCAAAACAGCACTGTTCGCCCACCGCGAGAACCTAACCCTCAAACACGCCGCCCTAAAACTAGGCGTCGCGACTGAGGAACAATTCGACGAATGGATAAATCCCGAAGACATGACAAGGCCACTGCGTATCTAGTCGTCATTGCGATCCCGCGAAAGCGGGAAGAAGCAATCCATCTTCCTAAAAATCCTCACCCGGACGTCACTACAAATCCGAGCCCCATCACCACGTCATGCTCGCGCAGGCGAGCATCTTCTTCAACATCGTCGGCCAAATAAAAGATGCTCGCCTGCGCGAGCATGACGATAAATACATCTGGCACGTTTTGGCCGCGCAAGAGGCCACACAGGTCCTTTTCAGGTACCTTGGGTGACAATAATTATTGTTTGGGTGGGCAGCGATTCCGCATCTTGGGGAAGCTAGTTGAGAATCAAAAGTACCTTTCTTGTAAGAATTTTATTGATTGCAGTATTTACTGCAGTATAAATTATCCCTAATGGAGGTAAAAATGAAACAGCCAATTGCAATGAAATTGAATGAGATCGGAGGTTTGTTGGTCTATAATGTCAATATTGACCCACACTTCGTTCACAAGGTTAATTTGTGTAAGCCAGAATCCACCCAAGCGATTATGGTGGTACAAGAAGCTGCAGTATTCCCAAATTTGAATGCTGGAATGATTGACACCAAAAATATTTTAGCAATTCACGAGGGTAACTGGGAAAACGCCATCCTCGTGGTTTTACCGAAAATTGTTAGTACTGGCTTCGTTGAACATCGTAGAGTTGCTCAACTACAAAGCTCTCCGACTGGTGATAATCAATTCATGGCTCATGTCAGGCAATTGGCCCCAGGATTACAAGGTGTCGCCAAAAGGGTTCTGTCAGATATTCGTGCTGCGGGTGTGGCTGGTGAATTGGTTGAACGAGGCGCTGGCCGGTGGGTGAATAGCCCGCTGAACACATTTACACTAAAGGTGCAACATAAAGTGAATAATCTCGCTTTTACACTTTATGGAAATCCAGAAAGCTATATTTCAAATGGATTTCTACATAAAGATCAGAATAGCTATTCGCGTGGCTGGATAAAAAACTTTGAAGATGCAGAAACATTTGTAGGTCTAGTTAAACAGTCACATGCTCGGCGTGCAAAATAAAACAAAAACTACACTACGGTAAGTTTACAGTCTGTTTAGAAACTAGCTCCAGTGAGTCAGTCGCCATAACTTTCGAGAACCGGCGCGCAGCGTACGTTGAGTACGTGAGCACCGGAAGCCGAGAAAGCCGCGTCGAATGACCTCTGGAGTAGAGTTTCCGAACGACTTTAAGCCGCCCTCGCGAGGTTAATCGCCTCCCAAACCCGCTCCGGGGTCGCCGGCATATCCACTGTCCGCACCCCATCCACCTTCAACGCATCCACAATCGCATTAACCACCGCCGGCGGGCTACCAACAGCGCCAGCTTCACCAGCGCCTTTCACCCCCAGCGGGTTGGTGGTGCAGGGAATTTCAATGAATTCCACCACGATATCAGGCAAATCATCAGCCCGCGGCAGCGCATAATCCATAAAGCTGCCGGCCACCAACTGCCCGGACTCCGGGTCATACGAAACCCGCTCCATCAGCGCCTGACCAACCCCCTGCGCCACACCGCCATGCACCTGGCCGCGCACAATCATCGGGTTCACCGCCTTGCCCACATCATCGATCACTACATATTTCACAATTGCAACAACCCCGGTCTCAGGGTCAATCTCCACCTCAGCCACGTGGCAGCCATTGGTGAAGGTATGTGCGTCAATCTTGGCAATCTCAGCGGTATCCAAAGCACCCGGCTTCGCCTGCGCCAGCGTCATAATATCAACCCCGCGGTCGGTTCCTACCACCGAGAACTTGCCCGCCGTAAATTCAATATCCGCCACCGCTGCTTCCAGATACTCCCCAGCCTCAGCCTTGCCTTTTTCAATCACACTGGCAGCGGTGAGTAATATCGCCTGCCCCTCGGAATACAGGCTGCGCGCCCCGCCGGTGCCACCGCCCATCGGAATAGTATCGGTATCCCCCTGACGGATTCGGATTTTGTCCCCATCAATCCCCAACTGATCAACGGTCAACTGCACATAAGCCGTCTCATGCCCTTGCCCGGTGGATTGTGTACCAACATACACATCCACAAACCCATCCTCAGCAAACTTAATCTCGGCCCGCTCGGTCGGCGCGCCGCCAGTGGCTTCCAGATAATACGCCAGCCCAATGCCGCGCCGCTTGCCCAACTTCGCAGCCGCCGCCTGCCGGGCCGGAAAGCCCGCCCAATCCGCCCGCGCCAACGCGGCCTTCATCACCTGGGCAAAATCACCGGAGTCATAAGTCTGCTTCATCACTGTGGTGTAGGGCATCGCCGAGGGCGGTACGATGTTGCGCATCCGCAACTCAATCCGGTCAATCCCCACTTCGGCGGCTGCCGTGTCAATCAACCGTTCCACCAGGTAATTGCTCTCAGGCCGGCCCGCGCCCCGGTATGCATCCACCGGCACCGTATTGGTAAAGGCGCCCAGAACATTCAGGTAAATCGCCTTGAAATCATAAATACTGGCCAGCACTTTGGCCCCCAGCATGGTGGGGATCAGCGGCGCAAAATTGGAAAGATAAGCCCCCATGTTCGCCACGGTGCGAATCCGCATGGCAATAAACTTGCCATCCTTATCCAGTGCCAATTCTGCCTCTGAGAGATGATCGCGCCCATGCGTGTCGGACAAAAATGCCTCTGAGCGTTCAGACGCCCACCGCACCGGACGCCCCAATTTACGCGCCGCATAACAAACCAGCACATGCTCGGCGTATAAAAACAGCTTCATCCCAAACCCGCCGCCCACATCTGGGGTGATCACGCGAAACGCTTTCGGCTCCACCTTGAAGATCGTCTCGGCCAGCATGTTGCGAATGCCCCAGCCGCCCTGGGTATTGGTCGTCAGTGTCCAACGGTCATTCTCATAAACCGCTAGCGCCGCCCGCGCCTCCATCGAGGCCACCACAATCCGGTTATTCACCAGGTTCAGCTTGGTCACATGGTGGGCGGCGGCAAATAGCGCATCAACTTCAGCCTTGTCGCCAAAATCCCAGTCGAACGCAGTATTGTTTGGCGCTTCGGGCCAAAGCTGCGGTGCCGAAGGCTCAAGCGCGTCCGCCAGTTCAGTAATCGACTGCACGCCGTTATAATCCACCAGCACCAACTCAGCAGCATCGCGTGCGGTCTGAATGCTGTCGGCTACAATAAACGCCACCGGGTCGCCCACATGGCGCACCATATCCACCACTAGCACCGGGTGCGGCACACTGGCACGCGGCGAGCCATCGCGGTTCTTTAGCGGGATATTACAGGGTAACCCGCCAATCCCATCGGCGGCCAAGTCCGCCCCGGTATAAACTGCCGCCACACCCGGCAACGCCCGCGCCGCCGTGGCATCCACTTTCAATATTCGCGCCGCCGCATAGCCGCTGCGCAGCACATAGCCATACAACGCGCCGGGCGCCGCCACATCATCGGTATAGCGCCCGTTACCCAACAAAAGCCTGGGGTCCTCAACCCTACGTACCGGTTGCGACATGCCAAATTTCGTCATCAAAATGCTCCTGCTGTGCGTTGCAACATTATATGGGAGTAAACCTCAAAAAGTAAGGCTATTCCCGTGTCTTGCGCGGCTTAAAATATCGTTCACTGACCGTCTGGAACACCGCATAAAGCAGGGGGATCACAAAAATCCCAATCAGGCTGGCGGCGATCATCCCAAAAAATACCGGCGTGCCGAGTGACCTGCGGCTAATCTGCGCCGCCCCGGTTGCCACCACCAGCGGCAACAGGCCAAAAACAAAGGCAATCGAGGTCATCATCACGGCGCGGAACCGCATTCGCGCCCCCGCTTCGGCGGCTTCCAAAATCGGCATACCTTCTTCGCGGCGGTCCTTGGCAAATTCTACAATCAGAATGCCGTTTTTCGCCGCCAACGCGATCAGCGTCACCATGCCAATCTGCGCGTACAGATTCACATTCAACCCGCACAACGCAACCCCCAGCATCGCTCCAAACACACCCACCACCACTGAGAGCAGCACCGGGATTGGAATAATCCAACTTTCATATAGTGCTACCAGAAACAGGTAGGCAAACAGCACCGAGAGCCCCAAAATCGGCCCGGTCTGTCCGGCGGCGGAAAGTTCCTGGTACGCCGTGCCGGTCCATTCATAGGCAAACCCAGCCGGCAGCGTATGTGCCGAAACTTCCGCCATCGCCTTAATTGAATCCCCCGAGGACACATTCGGCCCCGGCGTGCCGATAATCGGTATCGCCTCCACATCGTTGTAACGCGAGATAATCTGTGGCTCCAATATCGTGCTCACGCTCGCCAGCGAGCGCATCGGGATCATCGCTCCTGACTGGCTTCGCACATAGCTCTGGAAAATCGCATCCGGCGTATCGCGGTTGGATGCCACACCCTCAATATTCACCTGCCAGATCCGGCCATACAGATTAAACTGATTAACAAAATAACCGCCCAGCGTGGCCTGCAACGTGGTGAATATGTCATTGATATTCACCCCCAGCGCCTCCGCCTTGGTACGGTCAACCTTCAAATAAATGGCTGGGTTGTTAGCATTATACGTCGAAAATACATGGCTCAGGCGCTTGTCCTGATTAGCACTCACCAGCAGCCCATTCAGCACGCTTTGAAACTGCGATTGCGAGGCCCCTTGAGTATTCTCCAGCTCGTACTGAAACCCACCATTGGTTGAAAGCCCGATGATCGGCGGCAGGTTAAACGCTACCAACTGCGCGCTTTGCAACTGACTGCCAATGGCGAACAGTTTTTTAATGGCGGCGTCAACCCCGTTGGCTAACCCAGGACGCTGCGAAAAAGGCTTGAGCCGCACCACAATAAACGCCGCGTTCGATTCCGTCGTGCCGTCCAGCAGCGAAAACCCGATGATCGAAATCACCTGCTGCACCTGCGGTAATTTCCGTACCTCATCGGTCAGCTTGTCAGCCACCACCTCGGTACGGTTCACCGAAGCCCCCGGCGGCAAGGTCACCTGTGCAAAAAACGCTCCCTGGTCCTCAGTCGGTAAAAACCCTCCGGGCGTGATGTATGAAATCCCCCCGGCACCCACGGCAAACACCAGGATCACCACCACGCCAATCCAGGATTTACGCAGCATCCGCTTCACGACATTGGAATAGCCGTTACGCGTATGGTCAATGCCGTTCAAAATCCGTCCCAAAATTCCGCGCCGCGCATGTTGCGGCTTAATCAGCAACGCGCAAAGTGCCGGCGAGAGCGTCAGCGCATTGGTCGCTGAAATCAGCATGGCCACGCTCACGGTGAAGGCAAATTGCTGAAACAACAGCCCGGACAGCCCAGGGATAAACGCAATCGGCACAAACACTGAAAGCAGCACCAGCGAGATCGCGATAATCGGCGCGGTGATCTGCGTCATCGCCAGCTTGGTGGCGTCATTGGCGTTCATCGCCGGATGCTCCGCCATCACCCGCTCAACATTCTCCACCACCACAATGGCATCATCCACCACAATGCCGGTGGCCACCACCAGCGCCAGCAACGTCACGGTATTGGCGGAAAATCCAAACGCCAGCATAAATGCAAACGCGCCAATCAGCGCAATCGGCACCACCACCATCGGCACAATCGTCGCTCGCCAGTCGCCGAGGAATAAAAACACCACCAGCACCACCAGCGCAAAGGCTTCCGCCAGCGTGGCCTCAACCTCATGGATGGTATCGAGCACAAAGGCCGAAGTATCATACACCGTGGCGATTTGCAGGCTAGGCGGCGCCTGCTTTTGCAGTACCGCGATCTCCTTTTGAATGGCCGCCGAGGTGTTCACCGCATTGGCGCCGGGTGCTAAGTAAATTCCCATTGCGAGACCGGCATTATTATCAATCTTGTTGATCCGGTTCTGGGTCTGCGCCCCCAGTACCACGCTCGCCACATCTTTCAATCGCAACAACGACCCATCCGGATTGGCTCGAATCACAATATTGCCAAACTGCTCCGGCGTGGAAAGCCGCCCTTGCGTCTCCACGGTCATCTGCATCTGTTGGTCACTGGCATCCGGCGGCATCCCAATCGCGCCCACCGGCGCCTGCACATTCTGCTGCTGCAAGGCCGTGATTATATCCCCCGGTGTCAGCCCCAACTGCGCCAACCGGTTGATATTATAATTGATCCGCATCGAATAATTCTGCGCACCAAACAAAAATGCCTGGCCCACCCCCGGCACCCGCGAGAGCGGGTCCAGCAGATTAATCGTCGCATAGTTGGAAATTTGCAGCGGTGATAGTTTATTGCCGGGGCTGGAGACAAACAAAAACGCCAGCACCGCGGCTGAGCGTTTACGAACCGTAATGCCCTCCTGCTGTACTTGCGTTGGCAACTGCGATGTTGCCTGCTGCACCGCGTTAGTTACGTTAATGGTATCAATGTCCGGGTTCGAACCCACCCGGAATGTGACTGTCAGCGCGTAACTGCCATCGTTGGCGCTGGTTGATGACATATAAATTTCATCATTGATCCCGTTCACCGCCTCCTCAATCGGCTCGGCCACGGTGTCTTCCACCACCTTCGCCGAAGCACCCGGATACGTCACGGTCACCTGCACCTGCGGCGGCACGATCGAGGGGAACTGCGCCACCGGTATCCGCGTCAACGCAATGCCGCCGGCCAGCGTGATGATCAACGCAATCACAATGGCAAAGCGCGGCCGATCAATAAAAAAAGCTGAAAACATGCGGTTATTTCGCCAGCTTCGGGTTCACAACAATCCCCGGATGAACCCGTTGGATGCCATCCACAATCACGTGGTCTCCCGCGCTAAGTCCTTTAACAATCTCGACGCTATCGTTGGTGTTGGCCCCCATCGTCACCGGTTGGCGCACCACCTTGTTGTCGCTGCCCACCTTCAGGACAAAATCACCAAGCTGGTCGGTAATCACGGCATCACGGGGCACTACAATTTGGTTCTGCGGCGTGCGGTTACGTAAAATCACCGTTACAAACTCGCCAGATGTCAATTCCCTTGCAGCCCCCGGAATATTTCCAGTGCCCGGGAGCAGAGGGTTAGCGATGGTGCCACGCCAGTTCAGTGTATCGGTGGTGGCGGTGATCTGATTATTGATAAAATCAATTTTGCCGGTCTGCCCGTACATCCGCCCATCTGGCAGTTGCAGCAGCAGGTCGATCCCGCTCAGCCCGCCTTGCGCCTGCGCCGTATTACGAAACTTCAAAGCATCAACCACCGGCAATGCAAAGGTCACATAAACCGGGTCTTCGCTCACAATCGTGTCCAGCACGCCGCTGGTCGGGCCCACCACATTGCCAACGTTCACGGCTGTCGCACCAATCTGGCCATCCAGCGGAGCGCGTATCTCGGTGTAGCCCAAATTGATCTTTGCCGTTTGCAGTTGTGCTTTGGCGGCATCAATCTGCGCTGTGTCGCTCAGCGCCGCTGCCTTCGCGGCATCCACCGTCGATTGCTGCCCCGCCGGCGTGCGCAATAACGCCTCGGCGCGCTGCAACGTCACATTGGCGTTTTGCGACTGCGCAATCGCCGCTTCAACCTGCGCTTGTGCCTGCGCCACCGCCGCCTGGTAGGGCGCCTGCTCAATCACGTACAGTAATTGCCAAGCCTTTACGTCCTCGCCATCCTTAAAATTCTGCGACTGCAAATACCCAGTCACCCGTGCATTTAATTGCACAATATCCATGGCCGCCACCCGCCCCACATATGATTGCTGGGCGTAAACCGGTTGCTGCTGAACATTCATTACTGTTACGGTCGGCGGTGGTGCATTTGCGGTTTGGGACCACGCAGGGGTCACCAGCATCAGCAGCCCTGACAACGCCAATCCGGCCAGACGGAAAATTTGTTGTTTCATCCGTACCCCAAGTTTTAACGCGATTCTTTCCCAAACATTTGCCGCAAACCCGACACAATGGCCATGGCGCTCATATGGGCCCTCTCAGGGTTGGTCAATAAGCCTGCCATTATAGCAGACCCTCTTGCCGCCGGGGTGGTAGCGCTGTGGCCGGGTCACTAAACCACCCCCATGAACCGCGCTCGCTTGTTTATCGCCATTGCGGGCGGCTTTCTTTCCGCCTCGTCATTCTGGATGTCGCTACCGCTGATCGCCGTATCGCTGCGCCGTGACGGGGTGAGCGACCTCTGGGTCGGCATCATCTCGGGTTTGCCGTGGGTCGGGCTGTTGGCGGTGCTCCCATTGGTGCCGCGCCTGATCCACCGGATCGGCCTGCAACGAACTGTCCTGTCGGGAATGCTCATTTCCATTCTGGTATTCATCGGCTTCGCCACCACCCGCTCGGTTATCCTCTGGAGCCTCCTGTTCTGTATTCAAGGCGCCACGCTGGGCCTGCGCTGGGCCGCCATGGACACCTGGATCAACGGTGCCGTACCCGACCACGCCCGTGGCCGCCTCATTGGCTTGTATGAGCTGGTAGCCAGCGGTTCCATCGCCGCCGGACCGGCTTGCCTAGTATTTCTGGGTAACACTGGCTCCCTGCCTTTTATTACCTGCGCCGCCATTGTCACAGCCGCCTCGGGGCTGTTGCTCATTGCCGGCCGCGAATCCGCCATCAAAGTCCGCGCCAAAATTCACCTTTCCCTCTGGCGCATCCTCAGTCTAGAAGCCGCAGCCTTCACCGGCATTGCGCTGGTCGGCGTTACCGAGGCCTGCAACCTCTCCTTACTGCCCTTATTTGCCCTGGGTGCGGGTGCAACCGCCGCCACCGCGTCGATGTACGTGGTTATCGTGCAAGGGGCAGGCGCTGCGGGCGCCTTCCTATTTGGCTTCCTTGCTGACAAATTCAGCCGCCCTGCCATCCTGCTCGGCACCGGGTTCATCACCATCACCGCCCCGCTGGCCTTGCCGTTGTTTTATGCCAGCAGCTTGGTATGGCCGCTCTTATTGGCCTGGGGCCTGGCCATCGGTGGCATGTTCACCCTCGGCATGGTCGTCCTCGGGGCCCGCTTCAAAGGCGGCTCTCTGGCCTCCGCTGTGGCGCTTTCAGTGGCCGTTTACACCATCGGCGGCATCCTTGGCCCGCCTGCCATGGGGGCACTAATGGCCAGTTTCGGCAGCTTCGGCCTACCCTATGGCCTGGCTGCTATCGCCTCGCTCAGCGTGGCCGCCGCCTCTTGTTTTGAAGTTTTGCGCCCGCATGTGGTAGGAACGCGGTAGAACTCAGAGAAAGATAACCATGATGGACGGCGGCGCCGATTCCCGGCGGATTAAAATATATGACCCCGAAGATTTTGCCCCGATGCGCGACGCAGGCCGTCTGGCCGCGGAAACACTGGACATGATCGGCCCGCATGTGGTGCCTGGTGTAACCACCGACGCGCTGAACAAACTGTGCCACGATTTCATCACCGCCCATAACGCGATCCCGGCGCCGTTGAATTACCGGGGCTTCCCGAAGTCCATCTGCACCTCGATCAACCATGTGGTCTGCCATGGTATCCCCAGCGATAAAAAGCTGCTGGACGGCGATATCGTGAACATCGACGTTACAGTCATCCTGGAAGGCTGGTTCGGCGATACCAGCCGCATGTATGTGGCGGGCGCCGCCAACACCCGCGCCAAGCGCCTCATCGACATCACTTACGAGTCCCTGATGCGCGGCATTGCGGTAGTCAAGCCCGGGGCCACCTTCGGCGATGTTGGTTATGTCATCCAAAAATTCGTGGAATCGCAGCGTTATTCGGTGGTGCGAGACTTCTGTGGCCACGGCATCGGCCGGCAGTTCCATGAGCCCCCCAACGTGCTGCATTTTGGCCGCCCCGGTGAAGGCCCGGTCTTTAAGCCCGGCATGTTCTTCACCATCGAACCGATGGTGAACGCCGGCCGCCCGGAAGTAAAAGTCCTTGAAGACGGCTGGACAGCCGTCACCCGCGACCGCACGCTCTCCGCCCAGTTTGAGCATATGGTGGGCGTGACAGAAACCGGCTGCGAAATCTTCACCCTCTCTCCGGCAGGCTTCACGGTCCCGCCATACATCTGACCCACGGGTATCCCCGCGCGAGCGGGGAGTTCCCCGTGTTCAGGTTACGAAGTCCGCTTCTCAAATTGCTCCGAAACCTCAATCAGCCTCACCCCAGCCTTGCTCACAATGGTGCGGATCATCACGGCACCATCATCCATCCGGTAAAACCACTGGTCCATGGTTACGTTTTTTAACGAATTGCCAGGCGAGGTTTGCAATATCCAGGTCCAGTGAAACGCCCGTCCCGAGACCGTCCCCGCTGCCGTCCCATCCATATCATTTGCCGTGGCGCTATATTGCCCATCGCCAACCTGCCTGAATTGCCACGTCCGCACCTGGGTTTTGCCATCCACATGCAGGGTCTGCACCATGTTGATGCTATGCGGACCGGTCGGCGTGCCCACGCAATCAGTTGTCACAATCCCAATCGGCTGACCATCGCGATTTTCCTCAACACCCCAACTGGTCACATGCCCCGTAAAAAACGCTACTGGATCAAAATACCCGGTCCCAGCAAATTTATCAGGTGTCAGCGGGGTCGAGCATCCGACCAGCAGCAATCCGGCCAGCAGCCATAAACCCGCCGCAACAGATCGGTTCATGAGTTCAGCTCCAACCAGCCCGGCAGCTTTGGCGTCACCGCTGCTTCATCCACCCACAATGGCAATGCCAGCGCATCCACCCGCAGCATCGCCAGCGCCATGCCCCCGGAAGCACTGCGCAGCGTGCCCACTTCGCGTCCCTCAGCCATAATCACGGCACCAGGGGCCGGGGCAGGGTGGTTGACCATCACCGGCACCAACCGGCGCTTCACCAGCCCACGATACTTCGTCCGCGCGGTCAGCTCCTGGCCCATGTAGCAGCCCTTTTTCCAGTCCACCCCGTTCAACTCATCGAACCCGGCTTCCAGCAGCAGCGTCTTGTCAGGCTCCAGATCAGGCGGTCCATCCGGCAAACCTAGCTGCAGCCGGTGGGTTGCATAGGCAGCCTCATCGGCCGTGGCGGTCAACGCCTCATGGCTCAACAACCTGAATCCCGCCTCACGCAACCTCGGGTCGGGCGCGGTCAGCGCAACCCGGGGCGGGGCGCCATCCCACACCGCATAAACCGCCAACTCATCCGATACATCCGTAAGGCTCACCGCCGCCCGCAGCTTGTAGCGCGACAATTTTTTCACAATCTCCGGTACGGCCTCGCGCGGCGCATCCAGCAGCAACCGCGCATCATCGAAAAAAATGAAAAAATCCGAAAAATACCGACCCTGCGGTGACAACATCGCCGCCCACACCGCCCGGCCGTGCGCCGCCTGCGCCACATCGTTGGAGACCAGCCCGTTGAGAAACGCCACCCGGTCCGCCCCGGTTACGGCAATCACGCTACGATTTGATAAATGCGCTATATTGACCATGTCCCGATAAGTGGGCGCATGGCTACGCCACGGCAACCCATGCTACAGCGCCACCCCATGCGGATTCTATTCATCACCTCTTCACGTATCGGCGATGCCGTGATTTCCAGCGGGATTCTGGAACGTCTCCGCCAAAACCATCCTACCGCCCGCATCACCGTGGCCTGCGGCACTGTGGCTGAGGGCGTCTTCGCTCGCTTGCCCGGGATTGAGCGCCTGATCGTGTTCGAGAAGGAACGTTTCGACGCCCATTGGTTACGCCTATGGACCAAGCTCATCCCTCATGTGTGGGACATCGTGGTCGATGTCCGCGGCTCCGGCATGGCCTTATTTTTGCTCACTAAAAAACGCCACATGCTGCGCGGTGGTCGCCGCCCTGGCCGCCGTTATGAGCAACTCGCCGCCGGCATGGGGTTTACTCCACCACCACTGCCCGTCACCTGGGTCGCGCCGGTGGATGAAGCCAAGGCCGCCTCGTTGCTCCCCGAAGGCCCGATTATCGGTCTCGGCCCCACCGCCAACTGGTCCGGCAAGGTCTGGCCCGCTGAAAATTTCATCGCCCTGTTCAAAGCCCTGGCGGTTGGCCCGTTCGCCAATGCCCGGCCTGCCATCTTTGCCGGCCCCGGCCCCGCCGAGCGCGCCATGGCCGCCCCAGTGATGGCCGCACTCCCCGGCGCCATCGACCTAGTCGGCAACCTCACGCTCCCGGAAGTCGCCGCCAGTATGCGCCGTTGCGCTTTGTTCGTCGGCAATGATTCCGGCCTGATGCACATCGCCGCCGCCGCTGGCACCCCCACGCTAGGCCTGTTTGGCCGCTCCCGCGCCGATGAATACGCACCTGCTGGCCTGCACACGGCTATTGCCGTTGCCCCCGGCCCCGCGGGCGGCGCTCCCATGCAAGGCCTGACGGTTGAAGCCGCCCTGGCTGCCGCCCAAACATTGCTCTGAAAATCGCCATCGTCTAACCCATGAGGCAACCATGAATTTCGACCTTCTCATCCAGAACGGCAGCATCGTCCTCCCCTGGGGGATCATCGAGGCCGACATCGGCGTGGCCCAGGGCTGCATCGCCGCCATCGGCAGAAACCTCGGAACCGCCCCCGAAACATTCAACGCCACGCATCTGCACATCCTCCCCGGCATCATCGACCCGCATGTGCACTTCCGCGACGGCGGCAACGGCGGCATCAACGGCGTGGAAGACCTCCTCTCCGGCACCAAGGGCGCGGTGCTTGGCGGCGTCACCTCAGTGTTCGACATGCCCAACACCACCCCCGCCGCCATCGACGTCGAAACCCTGAACGCCAAGCGCAAGTACATCACCGGCCACGCCTATTGCGACGTCGGTATTTACGTCGGCGCCACCACCGACAATGCCGACACCATCGGCAATCTTGAAACCATTGACGCCGTCTGCGCCATCAAGGTTTTCGCAGGCTCCTCCACAGGTAATCTCCTGGTCGCCTCCGACCATGACATCGAGCGCGTGATGCGTTCCGGCCGCCGCCGCATCGCCTTCCACTCTGAAGACGAAACCCGCTTGCAGGAGCGTCGCAAAAGTTTTTCCTCAGGTGATGCCTACGCCAACCACGCCATCTGGCGCGATGTTGAATGCGCTTTCCTCGGTACCCGCCGCATCATGGCGCTCGCCCGCAAAACAAAACGTCCGGCCCATATCCTGCATGTTTCCACCGCCGAGGAGCTGGATTACCTCAAAGGTTTCCACGACATCGCCAGCGTCGAAGTCCTCCTCAACCACCTCGTGCAATCCGCCCCCGACGTGTATGAACGTCTCGGCGCTTACGGCGTGATGAACCCGCCGATCCGCGATACCCGCCATGTCGCCGCCGCCTGGGCCGCCATTACCGATGGCACGGTCGACACCATTGGCTCCGACCACGCGCCACATTCCCGCGCCAACAAGGAAAAACCCTGGCCCGATTGCGCGGCAGGCTTAACCGGCGTGCAAACTCTGTTGCCAATGATGTTAGAGCAAGTCCACCAGGGCAAACTCTCGCTACTGCGCCTGGCTGACCTCATGTCCGCCGGCCCCGCCCGTATCTACGGCGCGGTCAACAAAGGCCGCATCGCAGCCGGCTACGATGCCGATTTTTCCATTGTGGACCTAAAAAAAACTGAAACCATCAGCAACACCGCCATTGCGAGCCAATGCGGCTGGACCCCGTTTGACGGTGTGTCTGTCACTGGCTGGCCGGCTGCCACCATTGTGCGCGGCAATATCGTCATGCGCGAGGGCGAAGTCGCCACGCCCATCGGTCAGCCGATTCACTTCAGGTCGTAAGCTCAACTCGTAGGCGGAGTCCAATACCGCATCGCCACCGCCAGCATCATCGCCTGCATCGCGCACACAATCGCCACGCATCCGGGCCAGCCATAAGCGTGCCACACACCCGCCGGTGAAATTCCGCCAGCACTGCCGCCAATATAATAGCACATCACATACAGCCCCACGGCGGTTGATTTCGCCTCCCGCGCTGCCTGGCTGACAAACGCCGTGCCCACCGTCTGCTGCACAAACACGCCCGAGCAGAACAGTAGCAGCCCGGCAATAATCATCCACAAAGGCCCGGCCAGCGTAATCATCAGCCCCAACACCAATACCGGCGCCGCCGCCGCCATCACCCGGCGCCGTCCAAACCGGTTCGCCAATCGCCCCGCCAGCGGGCTCATCACCACCCCGCCCAGATACACCACAAAAATGCTGCCCAACGCGGCGGGGCCCAGAAAATACGGTGCCGCCGCCAGCCGGAAATTCACGTAGGTAAATATCGCGATCAGGCTGAACAACACCCCAAACCCCACCGCAAATGTTGCCAGTAACCGCGGGTTTGACAGATGGATCGGAAATGATTTTAGCGCCCGCCCAATTCCATACTGCGCCTTGAAGCGCCGCTCAGGCCGCATCATCACAGCCACCACCATTGCCATGGTGAAGGTAATTGCCGCCACCACCAGCATCGCGCCGCGCCAGCCGATGAACTCTGTAGCAAATCCGGTAATCAACCGCCCGCTGAACCCGCCTGTAATGGTGCCGGCCATATAAATACCGGCCAACCGCGCCGTCATCGGCCCGTCGGATTCATCGCCAATGTAGGCAATCGTCACCGTTAAAATAAACGGCAGCATCAGCCCCTGCACGAACCGCCAGAACACGAACATCTCAAAATTACCGGCATCCGCTGCCAGAGCCGTGGGTATCACCAATAATGTGGCTGCTCCCAATATCAGTCTCTTGCGCCCAAACCGGTCGGAGATCGCCCCCACCACCGGCGCCACCATCGCGGTCGCCAACAGCGGCGCGGTCACTGAGAGCCCGGTCTGCGCCTGCGGCACATGAAACGCCTCCGCCAGCACCGGTAAAATCGACTGTGTGCAGTACATGTTTATAAAAGTGGCAATCCCGGCAGCAATCACCGCCACATTCATTTGCCAGGTGCCGGGGCCAAATGTGCCGGAGCCAAATTTACCTGGTTTAAAATCGTCTCTCAAAAACCGTGATGACATCGCCAGGTTCTGCCAGTGCCGTAATGGAGGCGCGATACTGGGCAGCGCCTCTGCCAAAATCACGCGTTACCCCTACGTAGCCTTGCTCCGCCCGGTACGTGAAGCCTCCGGCGATGGATATTGCTGTCAGGACAGTCATGCCGGGGCGGTATGGGTACTGGCCCGGCGTATTCACCTCGCCCAGCGCATAAAACGGCCGGTATTTGGAAACTTCAATCGCCACACTCGGCGCCAGAATCAAATTCTTGGCTTTAAGCAAAGCGGTAATCGCATCCGCCAATTCCGACGTCGTATCAGTCGCCGCGGGCACCAACCCCAGCAGCGGCATATCGATCATCCCGCTGTCATCGACAATAAAATCGCCCGATAATTGCGGCTGGTCATAAACCCTTATCTTCAGCCCATCGCCCGCCCCCAACCGGTAGGTACCAGTTGGCCCGACTGGCAGTTTCGGCAGCCGTGACCCATCAGCCGCCATCACCGCGCAACCGCTCAACAGAACTCCCGACAAGGCTATAAACAAGCGGCGCTGCAAGCAAAACTCCAACCAGGGGTTGCTTACAATCGCTCAACTACACGCGAAAGGAAACCCCCTACGCTGCGATTGCCGCCCCCGACGCCGCCAATTTCCGCATATGATAATCAGAATCCCCAAACATCTGTTCAATCATCGTCAGGCGCTTGAAGTAATGCCCAGCCTTATACTCCATCGTCACCCCAATCCCGCCATGTAACTGAACGGATTGCTGGCCGATAAACTTCGCCGACCGTCCAATCTGCACTTTCGCCGCTGAAATTGCATTGCCGCGTGCCACTTCATCGGCATCGTCCACACTGAGCGCCGCGTATATTGCCATCGAGCGCGCCTGCTCCAGCATCACCAGCATATCCACCGAGCGATGCTGCAACGCCTGGAACGAGCCAATCGCCACGCCAAACTGCTTGCGGGTTTTCAAATACTCCACGGTCATCTTCACCAGCGCATCCATGGCGCCCACCGCTTCGGCACAAAGCCCGGCAATCGCCTCATCCACCGCCCGCGCCAAAATCGGCAGCCCCTTGCCAACCTCGCCAATCACATTTGCCACCGGCACCCGCACTGAGCCAAACGACACCTCAGCCGCATGTTGCCCATCCTGCGTCGGGTAGCCACGCCGGGAAATTCCAGGGCTTTTGGCATCCACCAGCAATAATGTAATTCCATCCACATCGCGCCGATTGCCCGAGGTCCGCGTTGCAACGATAAAATAATCTGCCGCCCCGCCACCAAGCACAACGCTCTTTTCACCCTCCAGCACATACGCAGTGCCATCCAGTTTTGCGGGCAGACTTACATCATTCAAATCATACCGCGATGAGCGCTCAATATTCGCCAGCGCCACAATCGCCTCACCCGTGGCAATTTCAGGAATTTTGTCGTCTGCCTTGCCATATTTCAAAACCGCCCCCGCCAGCACCACGCACGCCAGATACGGCTCCACCGCCAGCGCCGTGCCCATCTCCTCCATCACGATCATGGTCTCAACCGGCCCGCCGCCAAACCCGCCTTGCTCCTCTGAAAAGGGCAGGGACAATATGCCGGCCTCAGCATATTCCGCCCACACCGCCGGGTCGAAGCCATTGGTATGCGTTTGATACCCTTTGCGCTTCTCAAAATCCCCATAGCGCGAGGCCATCAACTTCCCAACACTTTCCTTCAGCAACTTCTGGTCATCGGAAAAATCAAAATCCATAATACATCCCCCATTTCCGCCTAATCGTCATTCCCGCGCAGGCGGGAAACTTCTTTCAGAAACCCAGAATCGCCTTCGCAATAATATTCCGCTGGATCTCATTCGACCCACCATAAATCGAAATCTTCCTCGAATTAAAATAGGTCGGTCCTGCCGAAGCCGCATAATCCGGCCCGATCGGCGGCTCATTGGTGCGGTCCTCATCATCCATCGAAGCCGCAAACGGCAGCACAAAGGGCCCCATCACATCCATCATCAACTCAGTCGTCACTTGCTGCAATTCCGAGCCTTTGATTTTCAATATCGAGGAATTCGGGTCCGCTTCACCATGCTTGCCGCGCTTGCGTGCTTCGGCAAGTACCCGCAACTGGGTAATCTCCAGCGCCTTCAACTCAATTTCCACACTCACCAGTTTTTCACGAAACCAAGGCTGGTCCAGCAATTGCGTATCGCCATAGCGCTCACTCTTCGCCAGTTCCTTAATCCGCCGGATGCGTTGCTTGGAAACCCCAATCCGCGCAATCCCCATCCGCTCGTTGGTCAGCAGAAACTTGGCATAATCCCAACCGCGATTCTCCTGTCCTACCAAATTCTCAGCCGGCACCTTCACCTCATCGAACCACACCTCATTCACCTCGCGCCCGCCATCAATCAACTGAATGGGCCGCACAGTGACACCCGGTGTTTTCATATCCACCAGAATAAACGAAATCCCTTGCTGCTTCTTCTCCGCTTGCGGGTTGGTCCGCGCCAGCACAAAAATCCAATCGGCATATTGCGCCAGAGTGGTCCAGGTCTTCTGGCCGTTGATGATATAAAAATCCCCCTCACGCCGCGCCGTGGTCTTCAGCCCGGCCAAGTCCGACCCAGCCCCAGGTTCTGAGAATCCCTGACACCACCATATATCCAAATTCGCCGTCGCGGGCAGAAACTTCTTTTTTTGTTCCTCCGAGCCAAACGTCGCAATCACCGGCCCCACCATCGAGCAATTAAACTGCAAAGGCGAAGGGGCAGGGGCCTGCTGCAACTCATCGAGAAAAATATACTCCTGCATCGGCCCCCAATTCTGGCCGCCCCATTCCACCGGCCAATGCGGCACGGCCCAACCCTTGGCATTTAACTTGCGCTGCCACTCAACAAAATCATGTTTACCAATCTCGCGCCCCAGCACCAGTTTCTCGCGCGTCTCGGGCGATAATTCAGCTGCAATAAATGCCCGCACCTCATCGCGAAACGCCAGTTCTTCAGCCGATAAATTCAAATCCATCTGATGATCTCCTCACACAATTTCAAACAAACCAGCCGCACCCTGGCCACCGCCGATACACATGGTCACAACCGCATATTTTACACCCCGGCGCTTGCCTTCAATCAGCGCGTGGCCGGTCATCCGTGCCCCGCTCATCCCATATGGGTGCCCGATCGAAATCGATCCACCATCGACATTCAGCCGATCATTGGGAATTCCCAAACGGTCCCGGCTGGCAATCACCTGGCTGGCGAATGCTTCGTTTAGTTCCCACAAACCAATATCATCCACGCTCAACCCATGCCGCTTCAACAACCGCGGCACCGCATAAATAGGCCCAATGCCCATTTCATCAGGTTCACACCCCGCCACCGCAAAGCCCCTGAAAATCCCCATCGGCGTCAAACCACGTCGTGCTGCTTCGGTATCAGACATCATCACGCAAGCCGATGCTCCGTCAGAAAGTTGCGAAGCGTTACCAGCGGTTATAAAAAATTCCTCACCTCGCACCGGCTTTAACTTCTGCAAACCTTCTAAATTCGTTTCGGGTCTGTTGCCTTCATCCTGCTTCAAAAAACACGCCTCATGCGTAATGTCCTTGGTCTCTTTATTCTCAACAGCCTTCGTCGTATGCATCGGAACAATTTCATCATTAAACCGCCCAGCCTGCTGCCCAGCGGCCGTGCGGCGCTGGCTCTCTAACGCATATTCATCTTGCGCCGCGCGGCTTACATTATAACGCTTCGCCACATTATCGGCCGTTTCAATCATCGTCATGTAAATGGAAGGCTTATGCGCCAACAACCATTCATCCTGACCAAAATGCCGGTTGGCACTCATCTGGGTCAGCGAAATATTTTCTAATCCGCCGGCCACCACAATCGGTGCGCCTTCCAGCAAAATCTCATGTGCCGCCAGGGCTATTGCCTGCAAGCCTGACGAACAAAACCGGTTCACCGTCATCGCCGCCGCGTCCACTGAAATGCCCCCCCGCAACGCTGCCTGCCGTGCAATATTGCCGCCTGTCGCCCCCTCAGGGGTCGCGCATCCCATCACCACATCCTCAATCTCGCTTGGCTCTACCTTGGCCCGCGCCAACGCCGCCGCAATCACATGGCCACCCATGGCAGCACCATGGGTTAAGTTAAACGCACCCCTGAACGCTTTTCCAATCGGTGTGCGCGCCGTCGAGACAATTACCGCTTCAACCATGTGCTTGATCCTTCAGTTTTGCCGCCTCTTCGGCGAGTAATTCTTTTTTTGACAACTTCCCAACCGGCGTTTTCGGCAACGCGTCCCGAAACTCCACTGCCGAAGGCATTTCGTGGCGCCCGATCTTATCAGCTAGAAATACCCGTAACTCATCCAGCGAAAATCCTATCGCTCCAGCCCGCAACTTTATAAACGCCTTCGCCGCCTGGCCGCGATAGTCATCAACAACCCCAATCACGCTGCATTCCTCAACATCAGGGTGCTCATAAATCGCATCTTCAATATAGCGCGGATACACATTAAACCCGCCCGAAATAATCATATCCTTCTTACGGTCCACCAGGTACAGCATCCCATTGGCATCCATTTTGCCAATGTCACCCGTCAGAAAATACCCATCGATAAAATCCTTGGCGGTATCAGCGGGCTTATTATAGTAGCCCTTGAATATATTGGGCCCCTTTACCCGCAATTCGCCGGTTTCGCCCTGGGCCAACACGCGCGCGGGGTCATCAAGGGCTACAATCTGCGCCTCAATCCCCGGCAACGGCACACCTACGGAATCTTCCCGGAAAATCCCTTCCATCAAATGCCCGGTCCCGGCCGAAGCCGTTTCGGTCATCCCCCATCCGCCGCCAATCCGCTTGCCCACCAAACGCTCAAACCGCGCCGCCACCTCCACCGGCAATGGCGCACCGCCGGAGGCCACATGCTTCAACGATGAAAAATCACGCTTCTCAATGCCCGCAATCGTACTTAGCGCAATCCACATCGTCGGCACACCCGGAAAATAACTGGCGCGTTTCACCTCAATATCGTGTAAAATCGCCTCCGCATCAAACCGTAAATGCAACAATAACGCTGAGCCGCGTTTCATCTGCCACAGCAGCAACACCACCAACGCATAAATATGAAAAAACGGCAGCACGGCAATTACCCGCAGTTTTTCATTCTTATCTTCTGGTGTCTGGCCTTCGTAAAACTGGTTATATATGGCAATCGAAGCTCCCAGCGTTGCATGCGTATGCATCGCCCCTTTAGGAAGCCCCGTGGTGCCGCCGGTATATTGCAGCACCGCAAGGTCCGTCGGCACCAGCACCGGCCACGTCTCGGGCAATGCAGCTTCAAACAAAGTATTGAAATTCACGATCGCCGGATTCCCCTCCGGCACCGCCACAATCGGTAAACCCGGGGCAGGGCCGAACACCGCATCATCGCCCACAATCAACCGGTCAATAAACCCACCGGCCAACAACTTTTGTGCGCCCTCCAGCATCGGCCCAATATTTGTGGTGATTAAAATCCGTGCCCCACTATCGGTCAACTTATGCACCAGCTCACGCGGCGCATCCAAAGGCGATAGATGAACCACCACCCCGCCTGCCTTCAACACGCCAAAAAAACTAAACGGATGATACGGCGTATTGGGTAAATACAAAGCCACCTTCGCGCCGGGCTGCAATCCCAGTGCCAACAACCCGGCTGCCGTCTGATGCACCTTGCGACCAAACTCGGCATAGGAAATTTCAGTCCCGCGATAATCAATAAACAGCCTATGCCCATGCGCCGTCACGCAATTCTGCAAATGCTCGGGCAGCGAAATCTGCGGTGGCGCAACATCCCAAACCAACCCCGGCGGGTACGATGCCTCCCAAGCAAACGGCCGTGCCATTACGCCGCCACCTTTGCCACTACGCCAATATCACCAAACTTACCGCCGGTTTCAGCCAGGTTCCGCAATAGCGCCGACGGTTGTAACCCCGCATCGCCGGTGAGCGCTGCATAATGGTCCAATGCCGCGCAAATCACCTTGGCACCCACGAGGTCTGCATAAAAACACGGCCCGCCCTGCCAAACCGGCCAGCCGTAGCCATAGGCCCACACCACATCAACATCAGAAGCCCGCACCGCAATGCCTTCTTCCAAAATCCGTGCCGCCTCATTGATCATCGGATAAAACATCCGTTCGAATATTTCCTGCTCCGAAATATTGCGCCGCTTTATCCCAAGCTCTTCAGCTTTTTGAGTGGCCAGCGCTAAAACCTCCGGGTCCGGCATCGGCACACGCGCGCCATTTTCATAAATATAATATCCCTTACCGGTCTTCTGGCCAAACCGTCCGGCCTCACATAGCGCATCGCTCACTGGCGCTGTCACGCCACGGCCTTTACGAATCCGCCAGCCTACATCCAGCCCGGCCAGATCCCCCATCGCATAAGGCCCCATCGGAAACCCAAACTTCAGCACCACCGCATCCACATCCTCCGGCTTAGCACCCTCCAGCAATAACCGTTCACACTCGGTCGAGCGTCGCGCCAACATCCGGTTTCCCACAAACCCATCGCAATTACCCACTACAACCGGAATTTTCCCCAGTAGTTTCCCCGCCGCCACCGCCGTCGCAATCGCTTCCATCGAGCTATGCGCACTCCGCACAATCTCCAGCAGCTTCATCACATTCGCCGGCGAGAAAAAATGCATCCCCACCACATCGCCAGGCCGCGACGTGCTTTCAGCAATCGCATCCACATCCAGCGTGGACGTGTTCGAGGCCAGCAATGTTCCTGGCTTTGCAATCTTATCCAACTTGCCGAAAATTTCTTTCTTCAGCCCAATCTCTTCAAACACCGCCTCAATCACGATGTCAGTGTCGGCAATCACATTCCAATCCAGCGTACCGGCAATCAGGTCTAAGCGTTTGTCCATCGCCTCCTGCTTCAATGCCCCACGTTCCACTGAAACCGCATAGGTCTGCTTAATCCGCGCCAGCCCCTTGGCAAGAAATTCCTCTGTTGTTTCAACAATGCTTACCGGCACACCGGCATTGGCAAAGCACATCGCAATGCCTCCCCCCATTGTACCGCCGCCAATCACCACGGCTTTTTTAATGGCGGCAGGCTTCACACCGGCAGGCATATCGGGCACCTTCGCAGCCTCGCGCTCCGAGAAAAATATATGCCGTTGCGCCCGGCTCTGGTCACCCACCACCAATTTCATAAACAAATCGCGCTCTGCCGCCAGTCCCGCCTCAAATGGCAGCATGAATGAATTGCGCACCGATTCCACGCACGCCGCCGGAGCTTCCACCCCTGCCAATTTCTTCAAAGCCGCTTTCGCCGCTGCCTCAAATTCGGCCGGGTTATCACGTGCTGACACAATTTTTTCCTCGCGGTCCCGCACTTTCACCAGAGGCACTGCCTCCACCAGCACACGCTTGGCAAATGCCACCGCCCCGGCAATCGGCTCCGCCACAATCTCGTCAATAATCCCATCCGCCAGCGCTACCTTTGCAGCCACCGGCACGCCGGCCACAATCATCGCCACCGCCTTTTGCGGCCCCACCAATCGCGGCAACCGCTGTGTGCCGCCAGCCCCCGGCAACAGCCCTAGTTTCACTTCCGGCAGACCCATCCGCGCGTCAGCACGCGCCACCCTGAAATGGCACCCAAGCGCAATCTCCAACCCGCCACCCAGTGCCGTGCCAAAAATCGCCGCTACCACCGGCTTCGGGCTGGCCTCAAATTCCGCAATCACTTCCTGCAAGCCCGGCTGCTTTAACGGTTTGCCAAACTCGGTAATATCGGCGCCCGCAAAAAATGTCCGGCCCTTGCAGCCCAGCACAATCGCCTGCACCGCTGGATCGGCCACCGCTTGGCGCACCGCCGCCACCAGGCCTTCCCGCACTGCATGACCCAACGCATTCACCGGTGGGTTATCGGCCAAAATCAGAGCCACACCATCGGCAACACTCAACTCGATACATCCATTGATCTGGACCATATTATCCTCCATTGGCATTCAGCTTTCCATCAGTTGAGCCGTAGTTCCCGTTTACGTCAAGGTGAGTATCCGATGCCGCATTTGCAACAACGCACCGCCCTGATTGCTGCCGCCCGCAGCCTCACAGGCTTAGGCCTCAACACCGGCACGGCCGGCAATTTAAGCCTGCGCACCGACCACGGCATGCTCATCACCCCCTCGGCCATCCGCTACGATGACATGACTGCGGAAATGATCGCGATGATGCCGCTGACAAGTGATTACGGCACCTGGGAAGGCCCAAAACGCCCTTCATCGGAATGGCGCTTCCACCTCGACATCATGCGGGCCCGCCTGGATATCGGTGCCATCGTCCATACCCACGCGCCCTATTGCACAGCCCTCGCCATCGCCCGGCGGGAAATTCCCGCCTGTCACTATATGGTCACCCGCTTCGGTGGTGGTGACGTCCGCTGTGCCCCCTACGCATTGTTCGGCACCGCCGCGCTGTCCACACTGGCGGTCGAGGCGCTACAAGGCCGCACGGCCTGCCTGCTCGCCAATCACGGCCTCATCGCCACCGGCGCCACCCTCGATGCCGCGATGGGGACAGCGGTAGAACTGGAAATGCTCGCCAAACAATATTGCCTCTCGCTCAGCATCGGCGGCCCGGTGCTGCTTACCGCCTCGGAGGTCGCCGAGGCGCAGCAGCAATTCGCCACGGCATACCTGCCGAATGACTAATGCCGCCATCTACGGCCATCGCGGGGCGAGGGGAGAGTGCCCCGAAAACACCCTGGCGGGTTTCGCCCACGCCCTCGCCGTCGGCGTCACCGGCTTCGAGACCGACATTTCGCTCACCGCCGACCACATCCCGGTGCTGCACCACAACCCCGACCTCGCGGACGGCCGGCTGATCCGTAACCTGAATTTCGCCGAACTCTCCAACATTCCCACTCTGGCAGAAGCCCTGGCACAATTCCCCCACCTCAACTGGCTGCTGGAAATTAAAACCTTCCCGCCAACCCCCGAGAAATGCCTTGCCCCCGCGCTGATGGTGGAAACAACCCTCGAAGCGATCGCGGCCTCCGGCATTTCGCCACACCTCATCAGCATCCTGGCGTTCGATTGGTCGGTGTTGCGCGAAGTGGCCGCCCGCGCGCCCACCATGCCCCGCGTCTGCCTGACCGCGCCTGACACCGAAGCCGAACCAGCGTTATGGTGGGGCGTGCCAAGCCCGGTAAGCACGCCGCAGGCAGTGGCCGATAATGGTGCCACCGCCTGGGCTGCGCATTTTGAGACCTTAAGCGAACATAAAATCCATGAGGCCCGTGCCCTGGGCCTCAAGATTTACAGTTGGACCGTCAACGACCCGGCGCAATTCACCCGCCTGTCACCCATGATCGACGTCATCATGACCGACTACCCAACCCGCTTCATTCCGCCGCCACGTTAAACGCCCAAAAATTCGCCTGCGGTGAGGTACGGGCAATAAACGTCCGCATTTCCGGCTGCAGCCATCCATCCGGCCCCAACAGCACATGCACCGGCACAAAAAACTCATGCGCATGCGGCACCTGGTGTGTTGAAAACCCTTCATAGTCCTTCGGCCGCAACCCATACATCACTCGTATATCGCGTACCGGCACCGTAATCGCCTCGGTCGGTACGGCTTTCAGCAACTCGGTGCGCTTCCAGCGTGGCGTGCCATCGGTTGTGGCATACTCGCCCAGCAGCCAGTTCAGCGGGCACACCGCCAGCAGTGAATGCATCGAGGGTGAGAAGCGCGAGCGTTTATCAAGCAAATTCGGGAATGATCCACAAACCTCGATAACAAAAATATCCACATACGGGTCCCGCTCACTGCCGCCAAAATTCATCCACAGCCCATCAGGTACCGTCCGCATCCGGTTGGTGCCGGGTAATTTCAGGTAGGGATAATCTATGTCATCATTCACCACCGGACGAGCTTTCACCCAGGCTCCGCCCCACATCCCCTGGTCCAACCCCGGTGGTCGGTTCGGCCAGGCCCGCAATTTTTGCCGTACCAACGCATCCAGACTCACGATTGCCATTTTAGTCTCCGTTTTACTAAAGGTTAATACAACCTTAAATAGAATACTGACTAAAACGACTCGAGATGCAAGATGTATTTTACGTAAATTTGAAATTAAATTTTAGTAATCGCGTCAAGCGCCGTATTCATAATATGTTTATAATTCAGGAATGTTCGGCCAAGCCTTCGGACTGCGCATAAATATATCCACAGGCTGTTCCAAATAGGCGGCTATAACCCTGAGTTGTAATAGGCTGCCAGGAATACGCGCACAGCCCCTGTAATCACCTGCTCAATCTCTGCTTCGCTCGCCACAAACGCCGCATTGGTCCGTGCCCGCATCACCAATCGCGTCTGGGAGAGCGCAAAAAACTGCTCAGCAGCAAATACCGGATCATCAACCTTCAGCAACCCCGCTGCCGCCTGCCGTTCGATCCACGCGGCCATATTGGCAATCATGACATTCGGTCCGGCCTCGATAAACGCCTGCGCCAACTCGGGAAACTTCGAGGCTTCCATCACCGCCACCCGAAAAATCGCCATCCCGCGCGCTGACAGCATCATCCGCAGCATCGTCCGGCAAATCCGTGCCAATTCAGCCTCAATGGCGAGCCCTCCAGGCGCGTCCTGAAAAACTTCCTGCACCAGACAATTGCAGTTCTGCCGCACAAAGGCGGCAAACAAGGCGTCTTTGCCCGGGAAGTAATTATATAACGTGCCCTTCGATACATTTGCCGCCACCGCAATCTGCGACATCGAGGCGCCTTCATAACCATCCCGCATAAAAATTGCCGCCGCCCCGGCCACAATCCGGTCACGCCGATCAGAGGAGAGCATATCCGGGTCTGAATAAGCATGGTCTGCCATCTCTTGATCTTGAAACGAATTGATGCGAAACGCAAGATGGCCGAACCGTTCGGTCATTTTGGGAGACGTCCATGGGCAAGCCACCGCAAACCCGCAGCAGAAAGCCGTTTGTCATTTTATTTCTGGTGTTGGGTGGCGTCGCCGTTGCCGGACTGGTCTATTACCTTATCAACCGCGGCTATGTAACCACCGACGATGCCCAGATCGACGGTAACATTTACCAGATATCGCCACGGGTGGCCGGGCAGGTCGAGCAAGTCCTGGTAACCGATAATCAGCACGTCACCAAGGGCCAAATTCTGGTTCAGCTAGACCCGCGCGACGCTGATGCCGCTCTGGCCAAAGCCAAGGCTGATCTTGCGCAGGCCCAGGCGCAGGTCGCTGTGGCGCAAGCCAATCAGGGTCAGGCCGCCGCCAATGTCGCCGTCGCCGATGCCGCATTATTGCAAGCCCAACAGGATTATCAACGCTATCGTGCCGTCAACCAGCGCGCCATCAGCCAGCAGCAACTCGATTCCGCCACCGCCACCATCCGTGCCGCCAAAGCGAAATACGACGCTGCCGTTCAGCAGCAGGTGGGCGCAGAATCCTCGGTGACCGCCGCCCAGGCTCAACTCACCGCCGCCAATGTGGAGGTCAACAACGCCAACCTGCAGCGCTCCTATACCAGCATCATCGCCCCCGCCGCCGGCCGCGTTGCCATGCGCACCGTTCGCGCCGGCGATGTCGAACCCGCAGGCGCCGGGCTGATGGCTGTCGTCGGCGATGACGTCTGGGTGACCGCCAACTTCAAGGAAACCCAACTTCCGGACATCCACCCCGGCGAGCCCGCCACCATCACGGTCGATGCCATCCCCGGCGTCACCTTCAAGGCCCATGTCGATAGCATCGGGGCAGGGACCGGCGCGGTGTTCAGCCTGCTACCGGCGGAAAATGCCACCGGTAATTACGTTAAAGTTATTCAGCGCGTTCCCGTGAAGCTGGTGTTCGACGACAACCGCGTCGCGCAATACGGCCTCGCACCCGGTTTATCAGTATTGCCCAGCATCACCATCCAACCATGAACGCTGCTGCCACCAGCCCGGCCTACGACCTGCCGCGCTCCCCGGCAGGACCGTTTAACCCCTGGTTCATCGCCGGTGTGGTCTCGCTCGCCACCTTCATGGAGGTGCTCGATACCACCATCGCCAATGTCGCACTCACCCATATGGCGGGCTCACTCGGTGCCAGCGAGGATGAAAGCACCTGGATTCTCACCAGTTACCTGGTCTCCAACACCGTCATCCTGCCGATCAGCGGCTGGCTCGCCAATGTCATTGGCCGCAAGCGCTTCTATCTCATTTGCGTGGCACTTTTCACCGTCAGCTCGGTCGGCTGTGCCTTCGCGTCCACCCTTCCGATGATGTTGATTGCTCGGGTTTTCCAGGGCCTCGGTGGTGGCGGCCTGGCACCCATCACGCAATCCATGCTGGCCGACAGTTTTCCACCGGCCAAACGCTCCCAGGCCTTCGGCGTGTTCGGCCTCACGGTCATCGCTGCCCCCGCCATCGGTCCCATCCTCGGTGGCTGGCTCACTGATAATCTTTCATGGCACTGGATTTTCCTGATCAACCTGCCGGTCGGCTTGATCGCCTTCACCCTCATCAGCGTTTTCACCTCTGAACCCGCCATCATGGTCCAGGAGCGCATCGAGCGGCTCAAAGACGGCCTCAAGCTTGATTATGTCGGCCTGTTTCTGGTTACCTCGGGTTTTGGCATGTTGCAGATCTTCCTCGATAAATTCCAGGAAGACGATGGTTTTTCCTCACATTTCATCCTCGTCAGCTTCATCATCGTGGTGGTTTCGCTCAGCCTGCTGGCGGTGTGGGAATGGCAGCACCCTTATCCGGTGATGAACGTCCGGCTGTTCAAAGTCCGCAATTTCTGGGTCGGCAATATTTTATTGTTTTTCGTGGGCTTCATCCTGCTCAGTTCAACCCAGTTACTCCCCGAACTTACCCAGACCTTGCTCGGCTACGATTCCACCACCTCGGGTTTTGCCTTGGCGCTTGGTGGCATGTTTACGATCGGGTTGATGCCGGTGGCAGGTTTCATCACCGGTCGCTATGTCTCAGCAAAGCTGTTGATGGGGTTGGCCTTTATCGAGGTCGGCATCGCCTTGCTCCTGCAAAGTTCAATCGCGCCTGAGGTCTCGTTCAATATTATTTCAACCTATCGGGTGATGCAGGTCATCGCACTGCCGTTCATTTTCATTCCGTTGAATTCGGTCGCCTACATTGGCGTGCCCCCGAAAAATAACGGCGAGGCCTCGGCGCTTATCAACCAATCGCGCAATCTCGGCAGTTCGGTCGGCATCTCATTCGTCAACACCATGCTGGTTTACCGCCAGCAATTTCATCATGCCCGGCTGACAGAGGCGATCACGCCGTATACCAGCCTGCATGGTCTGCGGGTTTCTCAAATCGGTCCAATCGTGCAAACTCAGGCATCGTTCCTGAGTTATCTGGACATGTTTCACCTCATCGGCATCATCGCTTTGGTGCTCTGGCCTTTGGTATTTTTGATAAAATCGTCGCCGAAATCGGCAGCATAGGAGCTTTTATTGGTCACCTCCCTTAAGTCTCGGCTATTGGTTGCCTGCCTCTTCAGCACCACTTTGAGCGGTTGCGAAGTCGGCCCAAACTTCACCAAGCCCCATGCCGCTGTGCCACCCGCTTACATCCAGGACCAGCCCGCCGCCGAAACCACGCCCTATGTCTCCGGCGATGCGGTGGACCCCAAATGGTGGGAAAGTTTTAACGACCCCATGCTGACCAAGCTCGAAACCGAGGCTGTGGCAGGCAACCTCGATCTGCAAATTGCCACCCAGCATCTGTTGGAGGCGCAGGCCCAGGCGCAAATCACCGGAGCGCCACTGTTCCCCAGCCTCAACGGCAACGGTTCCTACACCCGAGAGGCCCCCAGCAAGGAAGGTATTTTCAATGCCTTCGGTTCCGGCGCCAATAGTGGCCTGGCAGGTGGCGGTATCGTGCCGCTCGACCTTTACCAGTACGGGCTGCAATCGATGTTCGACCTCGATCTATGGGGCAAAAACCGCCGCGCGGTTGAAGCCGCCGTCGCCGCCGCGAAATCATCGGAGGAAGCCCGCCGGGCCGCGCTATTGAACGTCGAGGCCCAGGTTGCCAGCGCCTATATTCAGTTGCGCGGTGCCGAGACGGTGCTGACCATCACTCAAAAGAACCTCGATTCAGCCAACCAGCTCGTAAAACTCACCAATGAGCGCGAACAAGCCGGTTTGACCACCGCGCTCGATGTCGCCAACGCCCGCGCCGCCCAGGCGCAAATCGCCAGCCAGATTCCCACCCTCACCACCCAGCGCGATACGCTAATCGGTCAGATCGGCTTGCTGCTCGGCGTCACACCGGTCGCACTGCCGGCCGACCTCACCAATCCTGAAGCCGTCCCGCTGGCCCCGCCCGTGGTGCCGGTAGGTCTGCCCTCAGATTTATTGCGTCGCCGCCCCGATGTGCGTGAGGCTGAAGCCGCCTTGCATGAAGCCACCGCTGAAACCGGTGTCGCTGTTGCCAGCTTTTTCCCCGACATCTCACTCTCAGGTTCGGTCAGCTTGCAGGCTTTGCAGCTTAAAAACCTCAATGAGTTCAAGGCCATCACCTATGCGGTCGGCCCCGAGATCAGCATTCCGCTGTTTGAGGGCGGCCAGTTGATGGGGCAGTTGCATCTGCGCAAGGCCCAGCAACAGGAAGCCGCCCTGAACTACGCCAAAACCGTGCTGACGGCGTTTTACCAGGTTGATGTTGCTCTGGTGACTTATAATCAGGAGCACGCCACTCTGGATCAATTGGTGATTGAGACCAAGCAAAGCCGCCTCGCGATGGACCTGGCTGAGGAACAATATCGCCAAGGCCTGGCCGATTATTTAACCGTACTAACCGCTCAACAAAGCTATCTTGGTGCCCAGCAGGCTGAGGCAAGTTCAGTCGCCAAGGTCTCAACAGACCTGGTCACGCTTTATCAGGCCCTGGGCGGCGGTTGGGAAGGCACATACCCGCAGGCGCCTGCGGCGGCCAAATAACACGGGTTAAAAAACCGTACAGCTCCGGCCAAAGCCGGGTACAGTGCCTTATGTGAAAGTCCTTTTGTAGCAACAACAAAAGGACTTTTGATTATGAAATTCTCACCAACCCTCGCCGCCCTTTGTATCTCGGGTCTGGTGGCTTCCAGCCTGCCAGCCTTTGCATACAATGGTGAATCTCTCGCCAAGGATGCCAAAATTTCCCTGGCACAGGCTCAAACAATCGCGCTTTCGGCCCAGCCGGGTACAATCGTCGATACCGAGCTCGAACATGAGAAGGGCGGCTCATCGCTGCGCTATTCGTTCGATGTCAAAACCTCAGCCAATATCGTTCATGAGGTCGGAATTGACGCGCAATCCGGGGCGGTTCTGGAAAATTCGATCGACTCTGGTAACGACTAACGCGCGATAACATCAAGGCGAACCATTTTAAGGCTCGCCTTAATGTCTGAACCCGTCTCTACAGCCTACCCAGTATCATCACGGCCATGAAAGCCATGGAACATACGCAAATCATGCCGGTCCCCGCCTCGAGGGAACCGGCATGTCTTCGCATCGTTTACTTCATCGCAATTTGTAAATTGCTATCGATTTTATCGAGGAAGTCCTGGGTATTCAGCCAGGGTGCGCTCTTGCTGATCAGCAGTGCCAGATCCTTCGTCATGAAACCGGATTCCACCGTCTCCACGCACACCCGCTCCAATGTTTCGGCAAACGTCACAACATCCGGTGTGCCATCAAACTGTCCGCGGTAAATCAGCCCACGGGTCCAGGCAAAAATGCTGGCGATCGGGTTGGTGCTGGTCGGCTTGCCCTTCTGGTGGTCGCGATAATGCCGCGTCACGGTGCCGTGCGCCGCCTCGCTTTCCACCGTCTTGCCATCCGGGCTCAGCAGCACCGAGGTCATCAGACCCAAGCTGCCGAAACCCTGCGCCACAATGTCGCTCTCCACGTCGCCATCATAATTCTTACAGGCCCACAAATACCCGCCATTCCACTTCAGCGCACTCGCCACCATGTCGTCGATCAGACGATGCTCGTAGGTCAGGCCTTCGGCTTCGTATTTGTCCTTAAACTCGGTATCGTAAATCTCCTGAAACGCATCCTTGAACATGCCGTCATAGGCTTTCAGGATGGTATTTTTGGTGGAGAGATACACCGGATATTTGCGCATCAAACCATAGTTCAAACTGGCGCGGGCAAATCCCTGAATGGAAGCCAGCGTATTATGCATCCCCATCGCGACGCCGGGGCCTTTGAAATCATGCACATCCATCAGCATCGGCGCGCTGCCGTCAGCCGGATGATAGGTTAATTGCACCAAACCAGGGCCGGGAATTTTGGTCTCGGTGGCGCGGTAGATATCGCCATAAGCATGCCGCCCGATCACAATCGGCTCGGACCAGTGCGGCACCAAGCGCGGCACGTTTTTGCAAATAATCGGCTCACGGAAAATGGTGCCGTCGAGCACATTGCGAATCGTGCCGTTCGGGCTGCGCCACATCTTTTTAAGGTTGAATTCCTTAACCCGCGCCTCATCAGGTGTAATGGTCGCGCATTTCACGCCAACACCATATTGCTTGGTGGCATAGGCCGCATCCAGGGTCACCTGGTCGTTGGTCTCATCTCGGTACTCGATCCCGAGGTCAAAATACTTCAGGTCGATGTCGAGGTAGGGGAGGATCAGCTTTTCCTTGATAAACCCCCAGATGATGCGGGTCATCTCGTCCCCGTCCATTTCAACAACCGGCGTCTTTACCTTGATTTTGGCCATATTTCAGCTCCTGAGTTATAGTCATTCCCTAATCATCATCGCCCGGCCCGACAACCCTGACGCGCGCGTTAACCCCGGCTAACCCCGCATGGACGCCATGCGCCGGGCGCGATAGAAAACCGCTTCAACCAAGGGGGCTTTCAATGAGCGGACGGATTGCGGCGAAAATTGACTGGGCAAGCGACTGGGACCGCGACGCCGCGCTGACCGCCGCTCGGCTGCTGCTGGAGATTAAGGCGGTGAACTTCCGGCCCGAGGAGCCTTATACACTCACCTCTGGCTGGAAATCCCCAGTCTATATCGATTGCCGCAAGATCATCTATTTCCCCCGGGCGCGGGCCAAAATCTGCGACCTCGCGGTCGAGAAAATCTCCCGCCACATCGGCTATGAGGCCATTCAGGCAGTCGCCGGGGGTGAGACTGCCGGGATACCATTCGCGGCCTGGATCGCCGAGCGCATGAGCGCGCCGATGGCCTATGTGCGCAAACAGCCCAAGGGCTTCGGCAAAAACGCCTTGATCGAGGGCGATGTGCCAGAAGGGCTGAACACGTTACTGGTGGAAGACCTCACCACCGATGGCGGCTCGAAAATTGCCTTCGCCAAGGCGCTGCGCGACGCCGGCGCCATTTGTAACCATACCTTCGTGGTGTTTTTCTACGGCGTGTTCCCCGGCAGCTTCGAGACACTGAAGAAAATGGACATCGAGCTGCATCATTTGTGCACCTGGTGGGATGTGCTGGAAGCCGCCAAGGACCGGCCGTATTTTTCCGACAGCGCGTTGGCCGGCGTGCGTAAATTTCTGGAAGATCCGATGAAATGGTCTGCCGCCCATGGCGGTGTCGCCACGGCCGAGGAAGCGCTGGCGAAGAAGCTGGGGAAAGGCTGAATTACCCCTCTCGGCTGTTATTCCCGCGGCTCCCCTCGGCTTTCCCACGCAAACGGGAATCTTCTAACTTTCAGTTAGTTGATTCCCGAATTTCTTAATTACGCCAATAACTTACAAGCAAAATGTGACACGTGTCACATTGCTAACCTGGTGTTATTTCCAGTTGTAAAGCGACTCTGCCAGTATCGTCTCCAACACCTTCGCGTTCACCGCCTTGGGTGCCCCTGCCAGCAACCGCTGTTGCTTCAATGCCCCTGCGATGATCTCCGGAAAATCGGCCTCGCCATAACCAAGTTCGGCAATTCCCGAGGGCGCTCCAATCGCTTTCATCATATCAATCAACGCGCTTGGCAGGCTTTCGGCATCGGGATTTATAATTTTGTGCCCCCGCAATAATTCTGCCGCCTGTATATGCTTGGCGGGCGCTGCGTCATAAGTATAACGAAACGCCGCCGGCGAACTAACAATTACCGAATACCCATGGGGCACAAAGCCATAATTGCGCGCGTACCCTTGCGCGTGAAATACATGTTTCATCCCCGCGATCGGGTAGGCGATGGAATGGGGAATATGCACGCCCGCAGTGCCAAACCCGATTCCCGCCATCGTGGCCCCCAGCATCATGGTGCCGCGCGCCTCGGTATCATCACCATCCGCCACCGCGCGCGCCAAAAACTGCCCGGCAAACTCGATGGCTTTCAGCGACCAGATATCCGCCACCGGGTTCGAGCCCTGGTAGGGCGGGCGCTCATCAGGTGAGGCTGGTTTCGGGCGTTCGTTGTAAGGTTTGGAAATATAGCTCTCAATGGCGTGGCAAAGCACATCCAGCCCCGCCGAAGCGGTTACGCCGCCAGGGGTGGACCGCGCCAGGTCAGGGTCCACAATCGCCAAAGTCGGCCGCATATAGCGGTGTGAAATGCCGGTTTTCACATGCAGTTCGGGGATATCGAGTATCGCCACGGTGGTGGCCTCCGACCCGGACCCCGAAGTGGTGGGCAAACAAATCAGCGGCATCAGCGGTGAGGGGGGCTTTTTGCCACCGCCGATTGGTGGGTTCACATAATCCATAATCGCGCCGCCATGCACCGCGATCAAATTCATGATTTTGGCGGTGTCGATGGTTGAGCCGCCGCCCAGTGCCACAAACCCCTCCGCCCGATGCTGAGCGCAAAAATCGACCGCCTTGTTGAGAGACTCTAGTGTCGGCTCAACCCGAATATCCTCGAATCGGGCAAACTTTACCCCGGCCTTGGCGATGATGGCTTCGATGCGCTCAACCAGCCCCCAAGCATGCAACGCCGGGTCGGTCACCAATATCACGCTGGTCAGGCCAAGCCGCTTTAGTTCCCAGCCCAATTCTTCAGCGCTGCCGTCGCCAAATTTTAATTGGGTTGCTTCGAGCGTAAAAATGCTTTCAAATTCTGGCATTGATGTTGTCCTTTGATACTTCCGCTTTCATTATTCAGTCATGCGAGAAGGTCAATCTTTGCGAAGGTTAAATGGCTATGAAGGATCTGATCAACCAGTTGCGCAGCACGCTGGGCGACAAGGCAGTGATTGCCGACACGCCGGATACAACGCCGTTTGAGACCGACTGGCGGCGGCTACATCACCATAAGGCGGTATGTGTGGTACTACCTGAAACCACAGATCAGGTGGCCGCCACCTTGCGTTTGGCAGCGGCCGCAGGGGTTAAAATTGTGCCGCAAGGCGGTAATACCGGGCTGGTAGCGGGCGGTGTGCCGGTGGCGGGGGCACCGCAAATTATTGTGAATCTGCGCCGAATGAACAAAATCCGCGCCCTCGATGCGACAGGCGATACCATAACTGTGGAAGCTGGCGTTACCTTGCAGGAGGTACAGGAGGCGGCGGTGGAGGCAGGGCGGTTGTTCCCGGTTAGTCTTGCCGCTGAGGGCACAGCGCAGATCGGCGGCGCGATTTCCACCAACGCCGGCGGGATTCAGGTGTTGGCCTATGGCTCGATGCGCGCTCAGGTGTTGGGTTTAGAAGTGGTGCTGGCTGATGGCCGAATTTGGAATGGTCTGAGGGTGCTTCGCAAAGACAACACCGGCTTTGACCTTAAGCAGCTGTTCATCGGTGGCGAAGGCTTGCTTGGCATCGTCACGGCGGCGGTGCTTCGCTTGCATCCGGCGGCCACCGCGCACGCCACCGCAATGGTGGGGGTTTCCAATATTTACGCGGCCGTGGGGGTTTTCAAAACAGTACAGGCTAAGGCAGGCCAGTCTCTCACAGCCTGCGAGTTTATCACCGCAAATGCGATGGCGGTGGGCTTGGCGCACGCCCCGACGCTGCGGTTACCATTTACCGCGGCTAATTATGTGCTGGTGGAAATCACCACCCCGACACCTGGCCTGGCGGTTGAGGAACTATTGGCTTCCGCCCTGGAGCCTTTGCTGGAAGACGGGACCGCCAGCGATGCGGTGGTCGCGCAGTCGGAGCGCGAGCGGGCAGATTTGTGGCGGATCCGCGAGACCCTCTCTGACGGCGAGTTAGCGGCAGGTGGCTCGGTGAAGCACGATATTTCGGTGCCGATTGCTGATATTCCTGCGGTGGTCGCTGCCGTTGAAACCCTGATCGCACAGCGGTTTGCCGGCTTGCGGTTGAATATTTTCGGACATCTCGGCGATGGTAATCTGCATGTGAATGTGCGCCCGCCGGCGGGGCGCAGTTTGGCTGATATCGCGTCCCAGAAAAATGCGATCACCGCCGCCGTGGAAAATCTGGCGATGACGTTTGCCGGAAGTTTCAGCGCTGAGCATGGCATTGGGCAAATGCGCATTGAAGGCATGGCCATGCACAAATCAGCGGTGGAATTGGATATGATGCGGGCGCTGAAAAAAATATTTGACCCCATGGGCCTGTTAAATCCCGGTAAAATGCTGCCGGGGCCATAAAAAACCGGGACGCTAAGCGCCCCGGCTTTAATGGAGCTGATTATTTACCTGTAAGTGTGGCCAGGTAAGCAATCACGTCGGCGCGGTCAGCCGCATCCGGCAGCCCGGCGTAAGGCATTTTAGTGCCCGGGACCGCGCTTTGCGGGGCCGCGAGGAATTTATCCAGAGACGCATCGTTCCAAGTCAGATTCGCACCCTTCAGCGCCGGTGAGTACTCGTAGCCAGCCGCCACACTTGCGGCGGGCTTGCCATAAACCCCGGCAAGCGATGGCCCGATGCCATTGGCACCGACTGTCACGCCATGGCACATCGCGCACTGGCTTTGAAAAACGCCGGCGCCCTTGGCGGCATCGCCTGCCGCATGGGCGGCGCTGGCGCCGGCTAGCATCAGAACGCCGGTTGCCAGGCCAAATAATTTGCTCGTGGATGTCATTGCAGTTTCCCTACAAAAAAGTTTCAGAAAGCGAGCCAGATGCCAGTGAATAACAGGTTATTGGCATTCGCGCTGGCTCCCGCGCCGTCGTAATTGCTGCTGCGGCCGTTGAAGGTAGGATAGACGATCGCCTCAACAAATAACTTAGCATTCGCCCAGGGGAAGAACGATGGACCGCCGTTATTCCAGGGGTAATAGTCAACCTCGGTCGTGAAGCTGCTCGTATCGGGCTTGGTATTGGCAGTACCATAAAGCAGGGCATCGCCGCTGCCAACTATATTACTGTAGGTCTCGGTGATGCCGTATTTCTGGTGGTATAAATACGAGGCTGTCAGCGTCACGGTATCAAGGGTGTCGTTCAGGTTGCTGCTGTTGCCAGCGGCATAACTTGCAGACAGGTGCTGCCATTCATGCACATAGGCGGCCTGCAACGAAAGTGCATGGGTGGCCGAGATGAATTGCAGTTGCGAATCAACCCCTAGGTCCATCTTGTGATCGGCAGCGGCGTGCGAGATGCCGCTGGGGATCGGGTTGTCCTCCAGGCCGATGGCGCCGAGTTCAAAGGAATTGCTCGCCCAGCTATGCTGCCAGGCGACCCGCGCATACGGAATTACCCCGGCGATCGGGCTGTAACCAGCCCCCAGCGTATGACCCAGATTGTTGGGAAGCGATTGATAAACGTTGCCTTCCGCGTACAGCATGTCGCTCAGTGTGATGTTCATCGCACCATAACCGCCAAGGCCCATGACTTGCCCGCCCAGCGAGGCCAACTGCACGGCCGTTGGCGGACCGGCACCCAACGCGTCGGGCAGGAACGGATAACCCCAGGCGGGTGGCGTGTTCCATAAATCGGTTACACCTGGGTTGTTGTTGAAGGTGAACCCGTAGAATAGCGGTTTTTTAAGGAAGGTGGTGAGTCGTGCCAGCCGGATGTCGGTGTTGTCCCAGCTGAAGGTATGGCCGATGCCATTGTAGGTGGCCTGAATAAAAGCCCCAAGACCGATTTTAGCGTCCAGCGCACCGCCGTAGAATATGCTTGTTTGTTGCACTGACCAGGCGTTATTGGAGGGGTAATTGGTGGCAAGACCACCCGCAACCTTGTTTTGCACATGGGTAAAGCCGATTTGCGACATCACCGCGAGGTTTTTGAAATCCGGGAACATTCCGCCCGCGACATAGCCTTCCAACTTGAATTCACGCCCATAAGGGGTGAGCTGTGGAAACCCGATGTGACAGGCCGAACATGGCTCCCCGGTCTGGGCGGCAAATGCTGGTATAGCGTGTGCCGGGTCTGCCGTTGCGATCAATCCGGTGATGACAAGTGCTGCAGGCAGCCAAGGCAGGTGATCGGTGGTAATTCTGGCCATTTGTTTGTCCGTTCTTAAAATGTAGCCGTCATTACGGTGAAAGTTAGAGAATTCGCTTTGATCTGTGTCAATCTCCGGTGGTTTACGCACGCCCAAGACGCGGGTCTGGTCATTCGCAATTGCCACGCCCTTAAGCACCATTGGCAAGGGGCTGGGCAGACTCGGAAACTACTCAGGCGCTGACCCGGTTGCGTCCGGCTGATTTTGCCCGGTACAGCGCGGTGTCGGCATGTTCAATTAAAACCTCGCCGCTGACTGGGTGGGTGAGGTGGGTATAGACGCCGATACTGGCAGTGATGATCCCGAACGGCGAACCTGGATTACTATGTTGCAGGTCGGTGATGGCACACAGAACGCGCTCGGCCACATCCAAGGCCCGCTCCCGGTCGGTACCCGGCAGGAGGAGTAAAAATTCATCGCCGCCATAGCGGATTAAAATATCGGTTTTACCGCGCAGGTTATTGCGAATGGTATTAGCCACCACTTGCAGGCAATGGTCACCTCGCAAATGACCCAGATGGTCGTTGAGAGATTTAAATTTATCAATGTCGATCATGCAGACACTGAGCGGCATCAGGTTTTTGGTGGTCTCGCTCATGGCATGGCAGATTTCATCGAAATAGCGCCGGTTTGGAATATCGGTCAGCCGGTCGATATAGGCGATCGATGATAGTTCGGCATTGCGGCTGGCGGTTTCCTTGGCGTTCATCTCATCGCGCAGATTGATGAGGAACAGCCGGTGCTGGAAACGGTTATGAATCCGGCGGGCCTGCAGCAGAGCATATGCGGTGGCGGCGTAGAGAGTGAAAAGTTGTGACTTGATGGCAGCATCGCCGCCACCCTCGGTGATCATACTTACCACGATCAGGACCATGGCAAGGCTTGCCAGCAGCTTGGAGTCCTTCAAATCAATGTGGATAAACATGATGACTGAGTAGACCACCAGCAGTGCGTTGATGAGATACCCAGCGGCGATCTCAGGCTGATGCGATACATGCCCCGCCAGGCCGGCTGCCGCGATACACAGCAGCGGCATGGCGATAACTGGCCATTTTTCGCGCCCGATAAAGTAGCCTTGTCGGAGCATGACGCCGCTGATCAGACAGACCAGCGAGATAATGATGCGGGCGGCCAGCGTGACTGTCAGTGCGGGTGGGGCAAGGTCAAAAATATCGAAGCCGGAGAGCAGGATGTTGATGGTGCCGACCCAAAAAAACCAAGCGCTCATCACCGCGCGGCGGATTTTGCTGGATCGGACCTCGTAAAGTGCCGCGATATCGGGCGGCATTTCCAGATCGCGGACCCGTACCTGCAACAGATCATCGACCCGCTGCTTCAGGTTTGCGGGAGCATTATCGTTCACGGCTGGCTCAGATGCCGCGCGGAATTCACGCGGAATGCCGATACTCATAACTTGACGCGCCATTGCGATGAAGTGGCCTCATGGGTGACAAATATAACCTTTGGTTGCGTCTATAAAGTATGTAAATTTGAAATTGCATTAAATTTAACAGGTTACAGGTGAATATCGGATGAATCGGGGAGGCGGGGTAAAAGAATGCCCCCGAATTCATGCGATTTTATAACGAGTCAGGTGGCTGATCGCACCTTGCGCATGTGGCGATGCGGGATACCGGCTTCTAAAAACACCTCGCCTGAGGGTTCGTAGCCAAGACCTTGATAGAATGGCAGCGCCTGGGTTTGGGCGTCGAGCACGATGATGGGGGCGGTGGTTAGGCCCTCAATGTGGCGCATCAGGACGGCCCCCACGCCACGCCCGCGGCGGGCTGCCAGAACCGCCACGCGGCCGATCCGGGCGGTGCCGTCGGGCTGTATCAATAAACGGGCGGTGCCCACGGGTTTGCCGTCCTCCACGGCCAGAAAATGCCGGGCTGAGCCGTCGAGGGCGTCGCGTTCGTCTTCCAGCGGCACCTGTTGCTCCTGCACGAATACGGCGAGACGAATGGCCATACATGCCGCAAATTGCGCTGCTTCGGCGGGATATTCGTGAATCACGATCGGGAGCGGGAACGTTTGGGTCACGTGATTTCAGCCAACCAGCGCGATCACGGTGCTTTGCGGTGGCATGGTGGGCGACAGCGTGGGCCAGCGGGTGGCGGGCGATTCGAAGCTGGCGGTGGGCGTGGCACCGGGATGGCGGACCATGGCGAAGTGCGTGTGGGTGGCAGAATCGAACGCGGCACCCCCGATGGCAGCCCCCACAGGCGCGAGATAGGCGGTGGTGATGAGGTATTTTGAGGGACCGCCGGTTTGCATGATGAATAGGCCATCAGCGGTCTCAGAGGTATCGCCATGGCTGTCGGTGCCGATCCATAGCTGGCCCAAACTGTCCAGGTTGATGGTGCGGGGGTGCTTGAACCAGCCATTCGAGCCTGAGGTGTAGTGGATTCCGGCAGCAGTGGCAGGGTTACCGGCGGTGATGGCGACTTCACCGGTAAAATGCGGGGCTGTAAGGTCGCCGCTGGGCGCGTGCAGGGCCAGGATGTAACCGTTATAGTCGTTGGCGCGAAGATTGAGAGCGTTGGTGCTGAGGGAGTCGCGCCCAGGGTTACCACGGCAAGCAAGATAGATAGTGCCGTTGGGGGCGATGGCGATGCCGCCGGGAGCATCAAAGACTGAGCCATTCGCGGTGCGGGCTGCGGCCAATGTGCCCACCAGTGTCGGCGTGTCGCCGGGCAGGTTAACCCAAGTGATGGTGTTGCCGCTGATCTGGGCAACGGCGAGAATGCCGGAATCGAGCGCGGTGCCGTCGGTGGCATTGGTGGCGGCGATGAAGCGGAATAAAAATCCGGCGGGATTGTTATGGCTCATGAAAACGACAGGCCGGCCATCCGGGGTGACGGCGACGGCAACGGCGGCTTTCGGGAAGCGACCCAGCGCCGTGCGCTTGATGGGGATAAAACTGGGGTCAAGCGGGTTGACCTCGGTGATCCAGCCGAATTTGGGTGCCTGGGTAGGGTCGTTATAGCCATAATCGGTGGTGGCGAGGCGGGTCAGCCAGGGGGCGGGGTCACCTTCGCCAAACAAAGCCGTGCCCCAGGGGCTGATGCAGCCGCCCTGCGGCGCCAGCACGCCTTGCACAGTGTTGCCGATGGCGGCAGCGGCGGGACCAGAGATTTGGCACAGCGTGCCGTCAGTCAGACGGCGGTTTTGGTAGCCGCCGTCCACGGTAACCCAGCGGCCTGATAAAAATTGCAGGTTTATAATGGTGCCACCCTGCAATTTGCCGGCGGCGGCTGGGTTATCAACCCCGCCCGGAAATATCATGCGCGCCGGAGCGTCGGGGTTAGCCAGCACCATGATCAGCCGGGGAATATTATCCTCAGATGGTGGCGGGGCCAGAACGCCCAGCAGCGTGGCATCATAGGGAAATTGCGTGCCAGCTTGCTCAGGCGTGAGGGGATTGGGGCTGAAGTCAGGGGAGTCGGGTAGCAAGGCGTCGCCCCAGCGGATGATGGTGAGGCGGGTGAAGCCGGGCCCGACGGTGTCATCGGCTTTGGCGGCCTGCGGGTTGGGCAAGGCTAAAGGTGGCGGTGTGGTGGAAACGCCGAGTGCCGACTGCGCCGGGGCAAAATTTGTGCTTAGTGCCGCGAGCGATAAGCCACCCAGCAGAACCCGCCGCTTCACCAGATTACAGCCCGCTGCCGCTGCCACCGCTGGAACCTGGCCCACCGAGCGCGTCGGCACCGATTCCAGAGCCGCTGGCCGAAGCGCCGGCGCCGCCGAGGCCGGGGTTGTAGCTGCCGACACCGCCGACAATTTGCTGCAGGATGCTGGCGTTGCCACCTGGTACCGGGGTTTGGCTGGAATCCATGGCCACATTGACGCGATTTTTGAGGTTATCCTTGGTAATTTTTTGTAGTATGCCGGCGCTATTGAAATGCAGGGTTACGACCTCCTGCTGCTTGACACCCTCGGTCTGACCGATGCGCATTTTGGTGATCTGGCTGACATAGACCCAGTCATTATCATTAAATTGCTCATGGAAGGTTGGCGGGCCCAGCAGCGCCTGCGCGTCGGCCTGGCTTGAGGTGCCCGGGGTGAGCTCCTTCAAATCATGGTCGGAGACGGCGATGCCTCGGAAATGCGGTGCATCTGTGAACAGGGCACAGCCTGGAAGAAACAGGGAAACACCGATCGCGGTGATGCGGAGCAGGCGTTTGAATGTGGGCAGCGGGGTAGGGCGCAAGCTCAAGTCCTTCGGGTCTGGTTTCTGGCCGTGGCGTCTCCTACCATGGCTGCTCAGGATGTTCTACGCGCTCATGCGGGTGATGCCAATAAAGCAGGAAGATAATGATGAGTGACGAGATGAGCGAGATTTTCAGCCGCCGGATGAAGCTGGGAGGAATTGCGAGCGCACCGGTCAGCCGGGCGATTGCGGCAACGCCCGTGGAATGTGCGGCATTGGCGGCTTTGTTTGGCCTGCCGGGCATCGCCGCGTTGGAGGGTGAGTTTTTGGTGAGCCACGAGCGTGGTGGGGTGCTGCTGGCGGAGGTTAAATTATCGGCCCGGGTGACGCAGGTTTGTGTGGTGACGCTGGAGCCGTTCGATACGAAAATATCCGAAGTGACCACATTGCGGTTTGTGCCCTCGGCGAAGGTGCGCGAAGGCGAGCCCCTGGTGTTGGATGCCGAGACGCTCGAAGGCCCCGATGAGATCCCCTATGCCGGTGAGGCGATTGATTTAGGCGCGGTGCTGGCCGAGCAACTGGCGCTGGTGCTGGACCCTTACCCGCGCAAGCCAGGGGCCAAGCTGCCGGAAGGCTTCGGCGAGGAGGAGACAAGCGGGCCGATGGCCGCTCTGCTGGCGTTCAAAAAGCCGGAGGTTTAAGTCGCAGCGTCGCCGGTTCATGGTCGTCCAAAATCGTCTCATTGCGTTTCTGCAATCAGCCGCCATTTCAGCCTGGAAATAAATAGAGGGGCAGGCTGTGATTGACCGATTTTTTGATTTTTCCGGGCGGATGGGACGGCTGGCTTATTTCGGCTGGTCGGTTTTGTTCACGGCGATTTTAACGTTTCTGGAGTATGTGGGGGACTATTTACATTCTTTTGGCCATGCCCACGGCAGTGAGATTGTGATCATATTGGCGTTGATTTTATTTCTTTTGATTACTGTTTTGGCGCTATGGGCCGGCGCCTCGGTCGCCGTGAAACGGCTCCATGACATGAATTTGCCCGGGTATCATATGATCTGGATTATGGGTCTCTACGTGGGCTGGCCGATTTTAGTGATGGTATCGCTTCCCATTGTGGCCATTGTCGATAAAATACTCCTTTTAGTTCCCGTTCTGGTTCTCCTTTTTGTCCCTGGGACCAAGGGAAGTAATAAGTACGATTAGCATGGTGGCTTACCAACGCCGTTTAATTGTTGTTTTTAACGCTGTGCCAAAGCAAGACGAGCCCCGAAGGCGATGAAGACGCAGCCGGTCAGGCGGTCGATGGTCTTTATAAAGCCGGGGCGCTGTAATAGCCGGGCGATGGGCCGGGTGGCTGTGATCAAGATGGCGAACCAGATGATTGTCAGGCTGGCGTGAACCACCGCTAAAAAGAAGGTGTAGCTGACCGCAGGCATGGTGGGCGGCACAAATTGCGGCAGGAACGAAACATAAAAGACCCCGATTTTAGGGTTCAGTAGGTTTTGCAGGAGGCCCTTTATGATCCAGTTGCGCTGCGGCCCGGCCGCGACGGCGGTTGTGTGACCAAGGTAAAGCCGGGGCTGGCGGAATAGTTGCACACCAAACCAGACCAGATAGATGGCCCCCGCCCATTTCAATGCTCCGAAAGCCAAGGGCGAGGCGGTGATCAGCAGGCCGAGTCCGACCGCGACGGCAGCCCCCCAGACCAGACAACCAGCAATAATACCCAAACCGGCTTTTGTGGCGGTTTTGGCGCTTTGGGTCATGCTGGTGCGCAGGATCATCGCGGTGTCCAGGCCAGGAGTGATGGTGAGTAGGGTTGCGGCCAGGGTGAAGGAGATGAGTGAGGAGGTGACGTTCATGATACCGCTATACCGAGCCAGAGCGAGGGTGGGAATGTGGCTTGCATGATGGGATACTTGCGATGCGCTGATGGGTCTGCTACGCCGCGCCTCTCGTACATCCTTTACCGTTTTTTCAAGGCGTAATTTACTATGGCCGTTCCTAAGAGAAAGACTTCCCCGTCACGCGCTGGTATGCGCCGCAGCCACTTGGCTCTGCGTGCTGAATCCCACGCTGAATGTGGTAATTGCGGCGAGTTGAAGCGCCCGCATCATGTGTGTGCGCATTGCGGTCACTATGACAATCGCGAAGTGGTGGCTTCTGGCAAAACCGCCAAGGGCGTCGTGCGTATCTGATTTTTGACAGCCTCCCCCCGCGTATTTTTAGACCGAACGGTGTGAAATGAGCCGGAGCAATGTGTTGGCGGTTGATGCCATGGGGGGAGACGATGCGCCGGCAATGGTGATTGCCGGGCTTGAAATTGCGGCAGTACGTCAGCCGCTGGCGAAATTCCTGATTTACGGCGATGAGACCGTTATCGGTCCGCTGGTGGCCAAGACCAAGCGCCTGAAGGCGCAGTCGGTCCTGCACCATGCCACTGAGACCATTACTGGCGATATGAAGCCCACTATTGCGTTGCGGTTGCGCGATAGCTCGATGCGGCGCGCCATTGACGCGGTGCTGGCGGGTGAGGCTGCCGGGGTGATCTCGGCGGGGAATACTGGGGCGCTGCTGGCGCTCTCCAAAATTGTATTGAAAACCCTGAAGGGCATTGACCGGCCGGCGATGGCAGCGATCGGGCCGTCAGCCAAGGGTGACGTGGTGATGCTCGATTTGGGGCTGAATGTTGTTTATGACGCCCGTAATTTGGTCGAATTTGCCCTGATGGGCGAGATTTTTGCCAAAGTAGTGCTGGGCTTGCCCGCCCCGAGCTTTGGCTTGCTGAATATTGGATCTGAGGAAGGCAAGGGTGATGAAACCCTGCGCTCGGCCGCCGCCACCTTACGCGACAGCCCGATTGGCAAGCAGTTTTACGGATTTGTTGAAGGCCATGACATCGCCGCCGGGACGGTGGATGTGGTTGTGACCGATGGGTTTACCGGTAATGTGGCGTTGAAGACTGGCGAGGGCGCGCTGAAGCTGGTGGGCGAGTTGCTGAAGAAAGTGTTTACTTCCGGGCCATTGGCGCGGGCCGGCTATGTGCTGGCGCGGGGTGGCTTGCAGCGTTTGAAGGAATGGCTGGACCCCAGGCGCTACAATGGCGCGGTGTTGCTGGGTTTGAACGGCGTTGTGGTGAAGTCTCATGGCGGTACTGATGCCGAGGGTTTTGCTCACGCGGTTGATGTGGCGCTGGACATGATTACCCACGATTTTAACCAGATGATTATTGAGGGGCTGGCGGCATTGGACCAGGCTATTTTGGCGCCAGAGGCAGGCGCGGTATCGAATGTCTGAGGCTATGATCCGGCGTGCCGTATTAACCGGGGTTGGCCATTATCTGCCCGGCAAGGTTGTCAGCAATGCCGAGATGGCCGCGAAGGTTGATACCTCGGATGCGTGGATCACCGAACGTACCGGGATCAAGCAGCGGCATTTTTCGGCTCCGCATGAATCGGCTGCCTTTATGGGTGCCGCAGCGGCCCGCGAGGCGCTGGATAAGGCTGGTGTTGAGGCATTGGCTGTCGATGCAATTATTTTGGCCACTTCGACCCCGGACCAGGCGTTTCCGGCGACCGCTGTGCATGTGCAGGCCGCGATCGGGGCGCATAAGGCGTTTGGGTTTGATCTGGCGGCGGCGTGTTCCGGGTTCATTTTTGGGCTGTCAGTGGCGGATGCGATGATCCGGGCCGGGCAGGTTAGTAACGTTCTTGTGATCGGCTCAGAGGTTTATTCGCGGATTTTGAATTTTGAGGACCGTGGCACCTGTGTGCTGTTCGGCGATGGGGCGGCGGCAGTGCTGTTGCAGGCCAAGGATGTACCGCTGGGCGGGCCGGGTTTGCTTTCGACACATTTGCATTCCGATGGCCGCCTGGCTGAGATGCTCTACGTGGATGGCGCGGTGGGGCAGCCTGATAAATCTGGTAAACTGGTGATGAACGGCCGTGAGGTGTTTCGCCATGCGGTGACCCTGCTGGCTGCCGCTGTGAATGAAGCTTTGGCCGTTAATGGCATGACAAATAAGGATATTGACTGGCTGGTACCGCACCAGGCGAATTTGCGGATCATTGATGGCGTTGGCAAAAAATTAGGCCTGCCACCTGAGCGCGTGGTGGTGACGGTGGACCAGCATGCCAATACGTCTGCCGCTTCGATACCTCTGGCGCTGCACCAGGCTGTGTCGGACGGTAGAATCCTGCCTGGGCAATTAGTTCTGTTAGAAGCCTTAGGCGGTGGTTTAACGTGGGGCTCGGCCTTATTGCGTTTGTGAGAGGTTGGTCAAGGATTTCTTGACCGCGCCAAATCGCGTGCTAATCTTGTAAAATGAATACTTTGACACGCGCTCAACTCACTGAGGCGATTTATGCCACGGTTGGGTTATCTCGTAACGAATCGGCTGATTTGCTGGAGTCGATGTTAGCCCGTGTGGCAGATGCGTTAATGCAGGGAAAATCTGTTAAAATCAGTGGGTTTGGGACCTTTTCGGTGCGCCAAAAGGGCCGCCGGATTGGCCGGAATCCGAAAACCGGGGTGGAGGTTCCCATTCTGCCGCGCCGGGTTTTGGTATTCCGGCCCAGCCAGATGCTGCGCGATGCTGTGAATGCACCTGATACCACGCCGCGCGAACATTGAGCCCGATGAAATTGGATCACGGGGATGAAGACTTCACCGAGGGGCATCTAGATGATGCACATTCTGCGGATGCCGCCCGCGGGCGTACCCGGAAGTCGGCTGATGCGTTTCGTACCATCAGCGAAGTGGCTGATGAACTGCACGTGCCGCAGCATGTGTTACGATTCTGGGAGACTAAATTTCCTCAGGTAAGGCCGCTTAAGCGCGGTGGCGGGCGGCGTTATTACCGGCCCGAGGATGTTTTGCTGCTCAGGCGCGTGGCGGATTTGCTCTATACGCAGGGTTATACCATTAAAGGCGTGCAAAGGCTGTTGCGTGAAGGTGGTGGGGCGTTGCATGAAGATATCCCACCGGCGTCGGCGGAGGAGCGTTTGGCCGCCGAGGTGGAACGTACGATGACCACGGAACCTGAGCCGATGCGCAAGCCACCCGAGATGCCCCCCCAATTGCCGATGCCGGGTTTGTTGCCTGCAGAGCCAGCCCAGACCGTTCGTTCAGATAATCTGCGGCCGGCGCAGGCCCGCGTGCTGGTTCGCCAGAAGGCTGACCCGGAGGCCGAGCGGCTGCGGGCGTTGCTGAGCGACACGCTGACGGCGCTGGAGCAGTTGCGGGCTTTGTTGGGGTAGGCGGTTGGTTGTTGCTCGATGTTGCTGAAACATTCAAAAGGCAATTGGTCTGGAGTGCGTTTCTTTGGGGTTGATGTAAAATTGCATCAACTCGAAACAACAAGCGCCCTCTAACTTATTTATACGAGACTGATTCACCTTTGAGGTTGAATCGTTGGCGATTCACCCTCAAACGGTCAGGCTCTGATGGAAACCACTAGCCGTGACCTATGCCGTAAAAGAGATTTTTTATACGCTACAAGGCGAAGGCCGCCATGCTGGACGGGCGGCGGTATTTTGCCGGTTTGCAGGGTGCAATTTATGGTCTGGCCGCGAGGCAGACCGCGATGCGGCGGTATGTAAGTTTTGCGATACGGATTTTATCGGGACTGATGGCGCGGGTGGCGGCAAGTTTGAAAGCCCGGCCATGCTGGTGGCGGCCATCGCCAGAGCTTGGCTAGGCGATGCGAGGCGCTTTGTGGTGTGCACCGGCGGTGAACCATTATTGCAGCTTGATGCTGCCTTAGTGAATGCGCTGCATGCGGCCGGGTTTGAAATTGCGGTTGAGACCAACGGCACGGTTACTGCCCCCGCGGGGATTGATTGGGTATGTGTGAGCCCGAAGGCCAATGCGCCTTTGCTGCTGGCAGGTGGTGATGAGTTGAAGTTGGTATTTCCGCAGGCTGATGCGATGCCCGAGCGCTTTGCTGATACGGCGTTTGGGCATTTTTATTTGCAGCCGATGGATGGCCCGCACGTGGCGCAAAACACCGCCGCGGCGATTGCATATTGCATGGCGCATCCACAATGGCAGTTGAGCCTGCAAACGCATAAAATAACCGGTATTCCATAAAGGCCAGATGATGTTTGAAATTTTTAAGGAATTCCGCTTTGAGGCGGCGCACGCGCTGGAAGATAGCAGCACCTCCGGTGGGCGCTATTCACGGCTGCATGGGCATTCCTATCGTGCGCAGATTTTTCTGCGCGGTGAGCCGGGGCCGCAAGGCTGGATTACCGATTTAGGGCAGGTGGAGGCCATGATGGGTGATGTTCGCGCCCAGCTTGATCATCATTTTCTAAACGAGATTGCCGAGCTTGGCGCGCCGACTTTGGAGCATCTGGCAAGGTTTATCTGGCAGCAACTGGCGCGACATATGCCGGGTCTGCACAAGGTTATTGTGCACCGGGATAGTTGTTTTGAAGGCTGCATCTATTACGGGCCGGCACCCCATGCTGGATGATGGCAAGGCGCTGGTGTTGTTTTCCGGTGGGCAGGATTCCACCACCTGTTTGGCCTGGGCGCTGGATAAGTTTGGATCGGTTGAGACGATCGGGTTTGTATATGGCCAGCGGCATGCGGTTGAAATGACGTGCCGCGCGCCGGTGCGCGAGGCGATGTGGGGCGTGAATGCCGATTGGCGGGCACGGCTGGGGGCGGACCATGTGATTGATCTCTCGGTGCTGGGCGCGGTGGCCGAGAGTGCGTTGACCCAGGACATTGAGATTGCGATGAACGCTGAGGGGCTGCCGACGACATTCGTGCCGGGGCGGAATCTGGTGTTCCTTACTTTTGCGGCGATGCTGGCGTACCGGCGTGGCGCCAGGCATATTGTGGGTGGCATGTGTGAGACGGATTTTTCCGGCTACCCGGATTGCCGCGATGATTCAGTAAAAGCCATGCAGCTGGCACTGAATATCGGGATGGCGCGGCAATTTGTGCTGCATACGCCGCTGATGTGGATTGATAAGGCCGCCACCTGGGCGCTTGCGAAAAACCTCGGTGGGGACAAGTTGGTTGAGATGATCGTGAGTGAAACTCATACTTGTTATCATGGCGAACGTAGCACCCGGCATGCGTGGGGCTATGGCTGTGGGACGTGCCCGGCGTGTGAGTTGCGGGCGCAGGGGTTTCATAAATTTTCGGCGGGCGGATAAAGATGACAGATGATCGCTATCAAAACTTAAACCAGCTTGGTGCCGCAACTGGTATGCCGGTTTCACCGGAAGCGGCGATGCTGGAGCGGGTTGCCGCCAAGACTGCGGGCAAGCATTTTATGGTGCGCTTTACCTGCCCGGAATTTACCTCGTTGTGCCCGATCACCGGGCAGCCGGATTTCGCGCATATCGTGATTGATTATATTCCGGGTGAGTGGCTGGTTGAGAGTAAATCGCTGAAGTTATTTTTGCAGAGTTTTCGTAATCATGGGGCGTTTCATGAAGCCTGCACCATGATGATCGCGGACCGGATTGTTGCCCTGCTGAACCCGGTGTGGTTGCGGATTGGTGGTTATTGGTACCCGCGCGGTGGGATTCCGATTGATGTGTTCTGGCAAACCGGCACGCCGCCGGAAGGTGTTTGGTTGCCGGAGCAGGGCGTGCCGGGTTATCGCGGGCGGGGCTAGGGAAAAATATGCCCGCCAGCGCGGGTATGACGACGTTGCTAGGAAGGCTGAAGGCGTAAAAAAGGGGACCGTGAGGTCCCCTTTTTTATTGTTGTAGGCGCGGTGTTACGCCGCTTTTGCCATGCCGCGCAGCACGTACTGCAGAATGCCGCCGTGCTGGTAGTAGTTTACTTCATCGGCGGTATCGACACGGCAGAATAGATCGACATGGTCGGTGGTGCCGTTGGCGCGGTGGATGGCGAGTTTGAGGTCCATGCGCGGCGAGAGGTTTTCCAGCCCCACGATGTCGATCAGTTCGTCGCCCTTCAGGCCGAGGGTTTTGCGGTCCATGCCTTCCTTGAAGGTGAGCGGCAGCACGCCCATGCCGACCAGATTGGAGCGGTGGATCCGCTCGAAGCTCTCGGTGATAACGGCTTTCACGCCCAGCAGCATTGTGCCCTTGGCGGCCCAGTCACGCGATGAACCGGTGCCGTATTCCTTGCCGCCGAATACCACCAGCGGAATGCCGGCGGCCTTGTAGCGCACTGAGGCATCGTAGATCGCGAGTTCGTCGCCGGAGGGGTAATGGCGGGTCATGCCACCTTCAACACCGTTCAGCATTTCGTTCTTGATGCGGATGTTGGCGAAGGTGCCACGTACCATTACGTCGTCGTTGCCGCGGCGCGCGCCGTAGGAGTTGAAGTCTTTCTGCAGCACCTGGTGCTCGCTGAGGAATACGCCGGCCGGAGCCGATTTCTTGATGTTACCGGCAGGGGAAATATGGTCGGTGGTGATGCTGTCACCCAGGATGGCGAGGATGCGGGCACCCTTGATGTCGCCAACTGGCTTTGGTTCCATGGTGATGCCGTCGAAATATGGCGGGTTTTTCACATAAGTGGAGCCGGACGGCCAGGTGTAGGTGTCAGTGCCGCCGGTAACGGCGATTTCCTGCCATTGCTTAGGACCTTTGAACACATCGCCGTAACGCTCCAGGAACATCTGGCGGTTAAGGGCAGCGGCCACGGTGTCGGTGATTTCCTTATTGGTTGGCCAGATGTCCTTGAGGTACACCGGCTTGCCGTCTTTGGAAGTGCCCAGTACGGCGGTGGTGATGTCCTCGCGCATGTTGCCGAGCAGCGAATAAGCCACCACCAGCGGCGGGCTGGCGAGGTAGTTGGCGCGGATGTTCGGGTGCACGCGGCCTTCAAAATTGCGGTTGCCGGACAGCACCGAGACCGCCACCAGCTTATTGTTTTCGATGGCATCCACAATCGCATCTGCCAGCGGGCCGGAATTGCCGATGCAGGTGGTGCAGCCGTAGCCGACGGTCTGGAAGCCCAGTGCGTCAAGATCAGCCGAGAGGTTGGATTTATCGAGATATTCAGTGACTACCTGACTGCCAGGGGCCAGTGAGGTTTTCACCCAGGGCTTCGGGGTGAGGCCAAGCGCACGGGCTTTGCGAGCGACCAGGCCAGCAGCAACCAGCACGTTCGGGTTGGAGGTGTTGGTGCAGGAGGTGATGGCGGCCAGCACGACGTCGCCATGGGTAAGCTCGTAGTTGGTGCCGGCCACTTTGGCGGTGGTGCCGACGTCGTTGGCGGCAACGCCGAGTGACTTGGTGAGCTCAACCTTGAAGGCGGAGGCTGCATCCTTCAGCAGTACGCGGTCCTGCGGGCGCTTCGGGCCGGCCAATGAGGGCAGCACAGTGCCCATGTCGAGTTCGAGCGTGTCGGTAAATTTCGGATCAACATTGGTGCGCCACAGGCCCTGCGCCTTGGCGTAGGCTTCCACCAGCTTGATGCGGTGTTCGTCGCGGCCTGAGAGATGCAGATAATCCAGCGTGATCTGATCAACCGGGAAGAAGCCGCAGGTGGCGCCGTATTCGGGGGCCATGTTGGCGATGGTGGCGCGGTCGGCGAGGCCCAAATCATCGAGGCCAGGGCCGTAGAATTCAACGAACTTGCCGACGACGCTCTTTTTGCGCAGCATTTGGGTGACGGTGAGCACGAGGTCGGTGGCGGTGGCGCCTTCTGGCAGCTTGCCGGTGAGTTTGAAGCCGATGACATCGGGGATCAGCATGGCGATGGGTTGGCCGAGCATGGCGGCCTCGGCTTCAATGCCGCCGACGCCCCAGCCCAGCACGCCCATGCCGTTGACCATGGTGGTGTGGCTGTCGGTGCCGTACAGAGTGTCAGGGTAAACGAAGGTGTCAGCGCCGTTTTGCGAGGTCCAGGCGACCTGTGCGAGATATTCCAGGTTCACCTGATGGCAGATGCCGGTGTCGGGCGGGACCACGCGGAAATTGTCGAAAGCTTCCTGGCCCCAACGCAGGAAGCGGTAACGCTCACCGTTGCGGTCGAATTCCATGTTGATGTTGGTGGCCAAAGCGCTGGCCGAACCGGCAACGTCCACCATCACGGAATGGTCGATCACCAGATCAACCGGCACCAGCGGGTTCACTTTCTCGGGCTTGCCACCCAGCGCCAGAATACCGTCGCGCATGGCGGCGAGGTCAACCACGCCGGGGACGCCGGTGAAATCCTGCATCAGGATGCGGGCAGGTTTGAAGGGGACCTCGTTGGTGGAGGAAGCGGTGGTGAGCCATGCGATGATCGACTTGGCGTCGTTCACCGTGTAGCTGCCGCCGTTTTCAAAGCGCAGAACATTTTCGAGGAGAACTTTCAGGGTACGCGGCAGCAGTGAGATGTCACCCAGCGCATCAGCGGCCTCGGCCAGCGAGAAATACTTATAGTCCTTGCCCTCGACGGTCAGCGTTTTCAAGGTTTTAAGGGTATCGTGGCCGATGGCTGTCATGGATTGATGTTACCTTCTATTAAAGCAGTAAATACCGTCCGGCTTTAACCATAGCCGGATAGGTCCGTCTATTGATACGAAAGGTTTTCTTACACTGTTATTAGCAGAGAGTTTGGCGGTGTTTCGCGGGGAACGGCTGGTTTTTCGCGATGTTGGCTTTGCTGTGCCAGCGGGCGGGGCATTGCTGTTGCGCGGGCCGAACGGGGCTGGGAAATCCTCGTTGTTGCGGGCGGTGGCAGGGCTGACGCCGCTGGCGGCGGGGCGGTTACTGTGGAACGGCGAAGATGCGCTGGATGATTTGCCAACGCACGCCAAGCGAATCTCATGGCTGGGGCACCTGGACGCGGTGAAACTGGCGCTGTGTGTGGGTGAGCATGTGGCCGAAGCGGCGGCTTTGGCGGCAATGGGGCTGGAATCCTTTCGAGATTTGCCGGCAAAGCTGCTTTCGGCCGGGCAGAAACGGCGGCTGGCGCTGGCGCGGGTGATCGCCTCAAAGGCGCCGTTATGGCTGCTGGATGAGCCGACCAACGGGCTGGATACGCGCTCGATTGCCATGCTGGGCGCGGTGTTCGCAGGGCATTTGCAGGCCGGCGGTATGATTATCGCCAGCACCCATACGCCGCTGGATTTACCCGAGGCCAGGACTTTGAACTTGTGAGGCGGCTACTGGGGCGGGAATTGCGGCTGGCATGGCGTCATGCGTCTGACACCGCGGCGGCTTTGTTGTTTTTTGTGATCGCGGCGACGTTGTTTCCGTTTGCGCTAGGGCCGGATGCGCGGACCTTGAGCGCGATTGCGCCGGGCGTTGTGTGGGTATGTGCGCTGCTGGCGGCGCTGTTGCCGCTGGACAGGCTGTTTGGCGCGGATTTTGAGGATGGCACGCTGGATTTATTGCTGCTCTCGGGGTTGTCAGCGGGCGGCGTGGTTTCGATGAAAACGCTGGCGCATTGGCTGACCACCGGCTTACCGCTGCTGCTGATCGCCGCACCGCTGGCGGTGATGCTGCGGATGCCGGCGGAGGCAGTACCGATGCTACTGCTGACTTTGCTACCGGGAACTATGCTGCTCTCGCTGCTGGGCACCATGGCGGGGGCGATCACGCTAGGAGCGCGGCGCTCGGCGGTGCTGATGCCGCTGATTACGCTGCCTTTGATGATTCCGGTGCTGATATTTGGCTGCGCGGCGGTGACGTCAACGCATCCGCAAGCGCCGTTGCTGATGTTGGCGGCGATGCTGGTGCTGGCGTTGCCGCTGGCACCGCTGGCGGGTGGGGCGGCGCTGCGGGCGGCAGCGGAGTGAATTACATTGACGGGCTTATGTTTAATCAGCCAGGCCGCGGCGAGTCTGGAACTGGCGGTGGCGTTTTAACCGACTGCGATATTGTCCAGCAGCCGGATGGGACCTAGTTTGGCGGCGGCCAGGATACGGGCGGGGGCTGTGAAAATAGTCATGGGTTCAAGCGAACGCGCGTCGACGAGGTTAAAATAATCTGGTGTCAGGTTGGCGGCAGACAGATTGTTGCAGGCTGTTTCAAGAGTTTTTGTGACATCTTCGCCAGCCGCGATGTGGGCGGCGGCGCTGCGCAGTGTGGCGTACAGCATCGGCGCACGGGCGCGGTCTTCGGGTGAGAGGAAGCGGTTGCGTGATGAGAGTGCCAGGCCATCAGTCTCGCGGATGGTGGGAATGGCGACGATTTCCACCGGCAACAACAGGTCCGCCACCATGCGGGTGATGACCTGCACCTGCTGGAAATCTTTTTCACCGAAATAGGCGTGGGTAGGGCGGACCTGGCCGAAAAGTTTAGCGACCACGGTGGCGACTCCGGCGAAGTGTCCGGGGCGGAGGACACCCTCCCAACGGGTGGCCGGGCCAGACAGCGTGATGGCGGTGGCACCCTCGGGCGGGTACATGGTGGCGACATCGGGCAGCCAGACCAGATGGCAGCCAGCGGCTTCGAGCTTTTCGAGGTCAGCTTCTTCGGTGCGGGGGTAGCGGGTGAAGTCCTCGCTCGGGCCAAATTGCGTGGGATTCACGAAAATACTGGCGGCAACTTTGGCGCCGTTGGCTTTGGCGGCTTCAATGAGCGCGAGGTGCCCCTGGTGTAAGGCGCCCATAGTGGGCACGAAACCGATGGCGGAGCCGAGCGTGGCGCGGGCGCTGTTGAGGTCGTTTATTGTTCTGGCGATCAGCATGAGGCGGCGCTTTGCGCGAATTTTAACGGCTCGTCCAGCTATTGTGAGGCTGCGGTATCTGTGCAGCTTGGGCTGAACCGACTAATTACACTGCCATGAGTGCAAAAACCAAAGCCTGGGTGGCGGCAGAGAAAAAAATTGGACGTAAGGCGGCTTTGGTTCCTGTGGCCTTTGGGCTGGGCCAGATAATGGCTGGCGTGGGTCAGGTATTTTTTGCGGCGAATTTGCTGGCGGCGGTGCTGTTACCGGGCACCGCAGTGTCTCACGTGGCGTTGGATGTGGCGGGGTTTGTGGTTTGCGTGTTGCTGCGGGCGGCGTGTTTGCATCGTGCTGAGGTGATGGGCTTTGAGATGGGCGCGGCGGCGCGGCGACGGTTGCGCAGCGATATGTTCCAGAAGTTGCTGGCGGCGGGGCCGAACGGATTGCGGGGGCGGCATTCCGCCGAATTGGCTTCCGTGGCGGTGGACCGGGTGGAGGCGATGGATGGGTTTCATTCCCGCTGGATACCGGCCACCGATTTAGCCGTGCTGGGGCCTGCGCTAATCGGGCTGGTGGCGTTGTTCACCGATTGGCGTTCGGGGCTGATATTGCTGGTGGCAGGGCTGCTGGTGCCGGTGGCGATGGCGATGGCGGGCATCGGCGCGGGGCGGGCGGCAAGCCAGCAGTTTGTGGCGATGACGCGGTTGCAGGTGCGGTTTCTCGACCGGATACGGGGCATTTCAACATTGGTGCTGGCCGGGCGCACTGCCGATGAAGCGGCGGCACTCGGCAAGGCGGCGGATGAGTTGCGGGTACGCACCATGCGGGTGCTGCGGGTAGCGTTTTTATCCTCGACGGCGCTGGATTTAGCGGCGGCGGCATCGCTGGTGTTAATTGTCATTCGCTTTGCCGGACATTTGGGCGCGGCGCCGGGGTTGGTGCCGGTGGCGTTGTTTTTGTTGTTGCTGGTGCCGGAGTTTTTTGCGCCGTTGCGGAGTTTTGCTTCGGTGTATCAGGACCGCATGGCGGCGGAAGCAGTGGCAGAGGATTTGGTGAATTTGCCGCCGATGCCGGACTTGATTGGGGCCGTGGAAATTCGCAGCGTGGCGGCGCATGGCGTGACGCTGAGCTTCGAGGATGTGAGTTTTGGCTGGGAAGAGCGGGCGGTGCTGGAACATCTGTCATTCCGGGTTCCCGCCGGGGAAACGTTGCTGCTGACTGGTGCCTCGGGGGCTGGCAAATCGACGATCATCGATTTGATTTTAGGGTTCATCGAGCCGACTGAAGGTAAGGTAACGTTTAATGGAATTGAGCTGGCGACCGTGATCCCGGCGGCGCGGGAGCGGATGATCGGCTGGATTGGTCAGAAACCGGTGATTTTTGGCGGCACCATCGGCGAGAATATTAGATTCGCCAGGCCGGAGGCGAGCGATGATGAAGTGGCGACGGCGGTGAAGTTGGCGCGGTTGAGCGAGGTGATCGCCGCATTGCCGCTGGGGCTGGACACACCGATCGGCGAGGCTGGGTTTGGGCTTTCCGGTGGGCAGGCACAGCGGATTGCGATTGCCCGGGCGTTTTTAAAGGATGCGCCGTTGTTGTTGCTGGATGAGCCGACGGCGCATCTGGACCCCGCGGTGGAGCACGATGTGCTGGAGAGTTTGAAGCGTCTGGCAATGGGTCGTACCGTGGTGCTGGCAAGCCATTCCGTGCTGGCTTTGGAATTTGCCCGCGATACTGGCGCGCGGCGGCTGGATTTGGATGCGATACGGCACGCCAAGCTGCGGGGTGTGGCATGAGCCCGGTGAAGAAGATTTTGCGGCTGTGGCAGGCGCATTATTGGTATCTGGCGTTTGGTGCCTTGCTGGCGTTGGCGGCGTTGGCGGCGGGCATCGTGCTGATGCAAAATGCCGGGCGCTATACCGCAACGGCGGTGCTGGGCGGTGTGCTGCTGGTGCCGCTGGCGTTGCAAATGGCCGGTGTGGCGCGGGTGGTACTGCGTTATTTGGAGCGTCTGGTCACGCATGATGCGATGTTTCGCGCCTTGGGCGGCGTGCGGGTATGGTTTTTTACGGGTCTGGCGCATAGCGCGGCCGGGGGTTTGGGGATGCGCCGCGCCGGTGATGCGCTGGCGCGTCTGGTCAATGATGTTGAAGCGCTGGATGGTTTGTACCTGCGGATCATCGTTCCCGGGTTGAGCGTGCTGATGCTGCTGCCGATTTTGCTGGTGATGCTATACCATGAGAGTGCCTGGGCGTTACTGGTGTTGCCGTTGTTTTTGGGGGTGGCGGTGGTTTTGCCGTGGCGTGCGGCGATGCTGGCGGGTGATAATGCCACGCGGGCATCATTGGCGATGGCGGGGCTTCGTAATGCCGCGCTGGACGCGCTGAGCGGCCTGCGGGAAGTAAAAATATTTGCTGCCGAAGGCCGGATGCTGGCGATGGTGCAGGCACGGGAATCAGCGGTGCTGGGAGCGCAGCGCGAACTGGCGCAACGTGTCAGCCGCTTGAATGTGACTGGGTTTTTGCTGGCACAGACAGGGATTTTATTGGCATTGCTGATTGGCTTCATATCCGGCCCGCTGGCGGCGGTGGTGGCAGTGTTTGTGCTGACGGCGGCGTTTGAGGCGGTGAGCGCGATGCCGCGGGCCGGGGTGTTGCTAGGGCAATCGCAGGCGGCGGCAGCGCGGGTGGTGGAAGCGGCGGAGGCAGGGCCAGCGGTGGCGGACCCGGCGCGGGCTTTGCCGATGCCTGCCAGCCATGCGGTGAGCTTCGAGCATGTTAGTTTTCGATATGCGGAGGGATTACCGTTTGTTTTCGAGAATTTGTCGCTGCAACTGCCGGCGGGGTCACGCACTGCGATATTGGGGCCGTCGGGCGCGGGGAAATCGACCATTGCGGCGCTGTTGTTGAAACTGGCGGCGCCACAGAGCGGAAAGATCAAGCTGGGGGCGGTGGATGTTGCGGCGTTGCCGGCTGAGGCGGTGCGGAGCAAGATCGCGTATTTGTCGCAGAGCACGCATTTATTTGCTGATTCCATCCGCAACAATTTACTGTTGGGCGACCCGCTGGCCGATGAGGGGCAACTGTGGGCCGCGCTGGAGGCCGCGCAACTGGCTGACACTGTGCAGGCATTGCCGGAGGGGTTGGATAGCTGGTTGGGTGAGGGTGGCAACACGCTCTCAGGCGGGCAGGGACGGCGGTTGGCGCTGGCGCGGACGTTGCTTTCCGCCGCGCCAATATTGTTGCTCGATGAACCTTGCGCCGGGCTGGACGCCGCGACTGAAATGGCGTTTTTCGAGACGTTGAATCAAGCGGCGAAGGGCCGCACTGTAGTGCTGATCGCGCATCGCCTGACCGGCGTTGAGAAACTCGACCGGATCTGGCGGTTAGCCGGTGGTTCGCTGGTACCCGCGGCGAATTAAAATGGCGTTGGCGTGACTGCCAGCCACGCGATGAACGCCCAAAAGCTGCTCGCAGAGACTCCGAGGATGAGGCCGAATACCGTGCCGGTTTGGGTTTTACCGAACGCTGGGCGGAGCAGAGGAATTGGGAAGCGTCGGCCAAGCAGCAGGTTGCTGAGAATTGAACCTGCCATGGCGGCAAGTAGCGCCGGCAACATTTGGCCCGCGCGGAACAACACGCCGAGCACCGGCAGCGCCATGACGACGAGGCTGGCATAGCTGGCGGCGGCGTAGGCGGCGCGGTGGCCGGTTTGCGGTGCGACCGGGGCCGAGGCGAGGAGGTCGGGAGATTGGTCACTGCCCACGATGATGGAGATAAAAAACAGCGCTAACTGACCGGCGAGAAACACCAGCAATGGGATGACGACGCTCGGCCCGGTGCCGATGGTAAAGTGGCCGGTGAGGATCATGGTGACCGGAACCAGGGTGAGCGAGCGATACGTTGTTTGCGTAACGAGTCCGGGAAAACGCAGTAACAGCCGAAGATTTTTTAATATTGTGGTGGCAAAGGGGTGTTGCCTGAAGGCGCCGCTGCCCCGCCGCCCCGCCGGACCGCTGCCATAAGCGGCGGCGCTGATGGTGCCGTCGGCAAATTGCCGGGCGCGGGTGATGAGCACCAACCAGAAGATCAAGATGCTGACTGCGCAAAATAATGCCGCGGGTATGAACTCGCCGAGAAAGGCGCGGGCCGGGAGCCAGATGGCGGCGTTGATATTGGTAGCTGTTGGCATGAAGGCCTGCCAGAGGGTGCGTAAACTGGCGGGGGCAATATAACGTGGTGCCTGGCCGAGCGCGAAGATGAACACGCCGATGAACAATGCGATGCTGTGTGAGAACAGGCGGGCCTTCGCTGGACCAGAGCGCGCCACAAGTGACACCACCGACAAAAACGCGATTGCCGTAACCAGGGCGGCGAGCATGGGAATAATGATATAGGTTGCTAGCGCCTGCGGATTTCCGAAAATTGCCAGGGCGTTGGCCAATGCTGCCGCCAGCAACAACCAGGGCGCTGCCACGCTGGCGGCGACGCCGATCATACGGACCGCCAGGATGCTGATGGGTTTAATCGGCGAGGCGAGCAGGACATCAGCATCACCGCGTGAGTAGAGCACATCGATGGTGGAGGTCATGGCGCGCGAGAGCATCAGGCCGCTGAGGAAAATTAAATTGATATTGGCTATTAGGATCAGGATCGCTTGCGATAATGTTGGGGATTGCAGATATTTGACGATGAGGAGGGCGACAACCTGGAAGATGACGCTGACGGCGATCACCGGTACCAGCACATATTTGCTGGTTCGCAATAAAATTGAACCTCGCCAGAGCAGGTTGATTTCATGCGCCAGCAGCCAGGCGAAGCTGGCGGGTTTAAACATCGGCGCGGGTGGTGAGGTGCAGGAACACATCTTCCAGGCTGGTGTCGGCATGTTGTCCGGCGGCGGTTTGCAATTCGGCAAAACTACCTTGCGCCAGCAGATTACCGCCCGAGAGAATCCCGATGCGGGTGGCGAGACGTTCGGCGACTTCGAGGATATGGGTGGTGATGATGATGGCCGCACCCTCGGCAGCGCATTGGGTGAGGATTGATTTCACCAGTTTGGCGGCGGCAGCGTCTAGGCCGGTTAAGGGTTCATCCAGGATAAATAATTTCGGTGTATGAATTAGAGCGCCTGCGAGCACAGTTTTTTGCTTCATGCCACGCGAGAACCCCTCGCAGCGTTGATGCCGGTGCTGCCATAGGCCGAATGTTTCGAGCAATGTTTCAGCGCGGGTGGCGGCAATGGCAGGTTCAACCTGCCAGAGACCAGCAACAAATTCGAGATATTCGAGGGCGGAGAGTTTGTCGTATAGCAGCGGCTCGTCTGGCAACCAGGCCATCATGGCTTTGGCTGTGAGCGGCGCGGTGAGGACATCGGTTCCGAACACCTCGATGCTGCCTGCATCGGGTTTCAGCAGCCCGGCGATCATTCGCAGGGTGGTGGTTTTGCCGGCACCATTCGGGCCCAGCAGGGCGTAAATTTCGCCGGGTGCGATGGTGAGATCGAGCTGATTGATGATCGGCTTGGCAAAAGATTTGCACAGGCCGCGCACGGTGAGAGCATTGATCATAAAACACCGCGCTGGCTGAGAGGGACTAGGTGCCGAAGGCTAGGACGTCGGGTGTGGCCTAGTCAATTGCGTGTTGCGCCAGCAGCGTCACACAGTGGCGTGCGATCATCGCTTCCTCATTGGTGGGGATGACCATGATTTCGACGGCGGAGGTGGCTTTGGAAATGACCAGCGCGTTTTTGGCGTTGGCCAGCGGGTCGATGGCGATGCCGAGCCATTGCAGACGTGCACAGATAGCGGCGCGGATTTCGGGTGAATGTTCGCCGATCCCGGCGGTGAATACCAGGCCATCCAGCCCACCCAGAGGCACCACCAGGGCGGCGATGTGCTGGGCGGCGGCATAGGTGAAGGATTCCACTGCCTCGGCGGCTTCAGGGGCGTTCGAGGCCAGCAGCACTCGCATGTCGGGCGAGATGCCGGAGATACCGAGGAGGCCGGATTTTTTATAGACGATGTTGGTGATTTCATCAGCATTCATGCCGTGCGCTTGCATGAGGTAGAGCAGCACGCCGGGATCGAGCGCGCCGGTGCGCGTGCCCATGATGAGGCCATCCAGTGCGGTGAAACCCATGCTGGAATCCATGCTCTGGCCGTTCCGCAAGGCGCAGGCGCTGGCACCATTACCCAGATGTGCGGCGATGACGCGCCCGGAGGCGATATCGGGTGCGGCGAGGCGCAATTGCGCGGCGATATATTCGTAGGATAAGCCGTGGAAGCCGTAGCGGCGTACACCCTGGTCACGCAGGTTGCGCGGCAGGGCGAAGCGCGTGGCAACAGCGGGCATGGATTTGTGAAAGCTGGTATCAAAACAGCCAATTTGCGCCAGGCCGGGGCGCAGCACCATGGCGGCTTTGACGGCAGCGAGATTATGCGGCTCATGCAGCGGGGCCAACGGGTCGAGTGTGGAAAGCCGGGCCAGAGCGTCGTCATCAAGCAGGGTGGGAGCGGTGAAAATATCGCCGCCATGGACGATGCGGTGCCCACAGGCGGCCAATTTGATGTCACCCAGATGATGATCGACCCATTCCAGTACCGGGCTGAGCAAATCCTCATGACTGAGAGTTTCACCATGCGGCCAGGTTTTTTCCAGGAGCAGCTCGGAGTGTGGACCGTGAATGGCGAAATGCGGGGTCTCGCCGATGCCCTCAATTTCGCCGCGGGCAATGTTGCTGAGGGCGTGGTTGAATGTGAAGAGAGCGAATTTGATGCTGGAGGAGCCGGCGTTGAGCGTGAGGATAGCTTCAGGCATGAGCGGCCATTATGACGGCGATGGCGCAGGAGGCAAGGCGGGTGTGGGCATCATCGGCGCGGCTGGTGAGGATGATGGGAACGCTGGCACCGAGCACAATTCCGGCGGCATCCGCCCCGGCCATGAAGGTGAGTTGTTTGGCCAGAATATTGCCGGCTTCGATGTTGGGCACCACCAGGATATCGGCTTGGCCAGCAACCTGTGAGGTGATGTTTTTCTCGAGCGCGGCGGTGGGGCTGATGGCGTTGTCGTAGGCCAGTGGGCCATCAAGGCTGGCGCCGGTGATCTGGCCGCGCTCGGCCATTTTACAAAGTGCGGCGGCGTCAAGTGTGGCTTGCATGGCCGGGTTGATGGTTTCGACCGCCGCCAGAATGGCGACGCGCGGGGTGGTGATACCGAGCACGTGGGCGAGATCGATGGCGTTTTGGACGATGCTGAGTTTGTCCTCAAGCGTGGGCGCGATGTTGATGGCGGCGTCGGTCACCAGCAGGGGGCGGTTGTAGGCGGGTACGTCCATGACATATGCATGGCTGAGGCGGCGGCCGGTACGCAGGCCGGTTTGCGCCTGCATCACCTCATGCAGAAATTCATCGGTGTGCAGGGCACCTTTCATTAGTGCCTTGGCGTCACCGGCGCGCACCAGGGCAACGGCGCGGGCGGCGCTGGCATGGCTGTGCGGGGTGGGCTCAATCCGCAGGCCGGTGATGTTGATATTATATTGAGCCGCCACGGTGCAGATTTTCGCCTCGGGGCCAACCAGAATGGGGGTGATAAGGCCAGCCATCGCGGCCTCTACCGCGCCGCGTAACGAGTTCTCATCGCACGGATGCACGACGGCGGTGCGTAATGCTGTGCCTTGCGAGGCGCGGGTTAGCAGGTTGCGGAAGCCGGTATGGCGGAGCAGCCGCACTTCGGGCAATGCAATGGCGGTACGGCTGATTTTTTCGGTGGGCGCCTGCACCGTGGCCTTGCCCCGCAGCACTTCCGCATTATCCTGGTTGGTGCAGTGACAATCTAGAATCAGCCGGTGTTTTTCGGGGATGCGTTCGGTGACGGTGACGGTGGCGGTGATGGTGTCGCCGGGGCTGACCGGGGCGCGGAATTGTAGATCCTGCCCCAGATAAATCGTGCCGGGGCCAGGAAGTTTGGTGCCCAGCACCGCGGAGATCAAACCCGCGGTTAGCACGCCCTGGCTGATGATATGATGGAACATGTCGGTGGCGGCGTATTCGGCATCGAGATGTGCGGGGTTGATATCGCCGGAGATGATCGAAAATAATTCGATATCCTGTTGGGTGACGCGGCGGCTGAGGCTGGCGGTGTCACCTATGGCGATATCATCGAAGACGCGGTTCTCAATTTGCTGCACTGGCATATCCATCATGGTCAGCCCTCAACGTTGCAGACTATAGTGGCCGGGGGCGGCATCCAACACTGGGAAGCCGGCTTCGGCGTTGCCCATTTCCGGCGGCGCGGAGGGCGGGGCTGAATGGGCGGCAAGCCATTCCACCCAGGGCGTCCACCATGAGCCTTCAGTGCGTGGCGCTGCTGCCTGCCAATCCTCCGGGGCGCGGTATTGGCCTTCCGGTGGACGATGCTGCAGGTGGAAATGCCGGTGCGGGTGGCCGGGTTCGCTGACGACCCCGGCATTATGCCCGCCGGAGGTTAGCACAAACGTAATGTCGCCTGAATTCATCAGGTGAATTTTATAGACCGAATGCCAGGGCGCGACATGGTCGGTCTCGGTGCCGATGACGAAGAATGGCGTATGAATATCGGCGACGGATATTTTCCGCCCGCCGGCTTGCAGGCGGCCTTCGGCAAGGTCGTTGTCGAGAAATAATTTATGCAGATATTCGGAATGCATTTTGTACGGCATCCGGGTGGCATCCATGTTCCAGGACATCATGTCGTTGGGATGGTCGGCTTCGCCCAGATAATAACGCCGTACCAGGCGTGACCAGATGAGGTCGTTGGAGCGCAGCATCTGGAAGGCACCGGCCATCTGCGAGGAATCCAGATAACCTTTGGACCACATCACATCATCCAAAAACGCCAGTTGCGCTTCGGTGATGAAAAGTTGCAATTCGCCGGCTTCGGTGAAATCGGTTTGCGCGGCGAGTAATGTGAGGCTCGCCAGACGTTCATCATGGTCGCGCGCCATGGCGGCGGCGGCGATGCTGAGAAGCGTGCCGCCCAGGCAGTAGCCGGTGGCGTGAATTTTGGCGCTGTTGCAAATGGCGCTGACGGCGTCGATGGCGGCCATCACGCCAAGTTTGCGGTAATCATCAAGCCCGGTATCGCGCAGCGCCGCTGTGGGGTTGGTCCATGAAATGCAGAACACCGTGAAGCCCTGCGCCACCAGATAGCGCACCATCGAGTTTTGCGGCGACAAATCAAGAATGTAATATTTCATGATCCAGGCAGGAACGATGAGAATCGGCTCCGGGTGTACGGTTGCGGTGGTGGGCGTGTACTGGAGCAATTCGATCAGCGCGTTGCGAAACACCACCTGACCCGGTGTGATGGCGACATCCTTACCGGGTGTGAGTGGCAGTTTGGTCTCACCGCTGGCATTTTTGAGATCGTCCATGAAATTACGCACGCCGCTGGCGAGGTTGCTGGCATTGCTGGCGCGGGTGGCCTCGATCACCTCGGGGTTCAGCATCGGCATGTTGGCGGGCGACATGATATCGAGCAACTGCCGGGCCATGAACCCGACGCTGCGTTCATGCGGCTGCGAGAGACCGGGGATGCCGGTGGTGGCTTGCTTCCACCAGCGCTCGGTACGCAGAAAACTCTGGGCGGCGAGGGCAAATTTTGGGTCCTGCCAGCCGGGGTGGGTGAAGCGGTGGTCTTGCTCAGTAACCGGCAGCGGCGTGGTGGGCTGGCCGAGCGCCTGGCACCATAACGCGGTGGCATCCATGGCAGCTTGTTTGACGAGTTCGGCTTGGCGGCCCGGCTGGTTGGCCAGATGCAGCATCCAGTCGAGCCAGGCGATGCTGATGGCGGCGGGCGAGATGCCACCGGTTAGCTTGGCCTGGGCGGCGTGCAGGGCACGGTCGAACACCGGAATTTCGGGGGTTTCAGTCACGGGAGATAGGCTCCTTCACGCCATTAAATGCTGACCGCCGTCAACGGGGATGATGGTGCCGGTGATCATACGTGCGGAGTCACCGACCAGAAACGCTGCCAGACTGCCGACATCCTCGATGCTGCATAATTGCCGCTCCGGCGCCCGGGCGGCAGCGATGGCGAGCAATTCGTCGAACTGGTCGATGCCGCTGGCGGCGCGGGTGCGGATGGGACCGGGGGAGATGGCGTTGGCGCGGATGCCCTGCGGGCCGAGTTCGGCGGCGATATAGCGCACTGTGGATTCCAGGGCGGCTTTGACCGGGCCCATTAAATTGTAGTGCGCCACCACCCGTTCCGAGCCGTAAAATGTGACTGACAGCAGCGTGCCGCCATCGCGCATCAATGGCTCGGCGAGTTTGGCGGCGCGGATAAAGGAATGGCAGGAGACATCCATGGCGGCGGCAAAACCGGCGGCCGAGCAATCGGTCACCCGGCCATGTAAATCCTCGCGCGGCGCGAAGGCGATGGAGTGCAGCAGGAAATCCAACTTGCCCCATTCCTGGGTCATTTTTTCAAATACCGCTTCCAGGTTGCCGGGGGTTTGAACGTTGCACGGCATGAAGATGGGGCAGTTAAGGGCGGCAATGACAGGCGCCACGAAGGGTTTGGCCGTTTCGTTGAGGTAGGTGGCCGCCAGGGTGGCACCTGCCGCTGCAAAAGCGCGAGCGCACCCGGCGGCGATGCTGTGGTCGTTGGCGATGCCTAGAATCAGGCCAAACTTGCCGGTGAGATCGATCACCGGCCTTGCATGCAACAGATTTACATCCGTCACGCGGATGTTCAGTCCGGCTGTTTCGCGGCCTTGCTGGGGCCAATGTCATCGGCGGCAGGGCGCGCCATCATGGCTTCAAGCAACGCGGCATTCGCGGTCATGATGGTCTGGGCGTAAGCGATCTGAGCGTCGATCACACGCCGGGTGGTCTGGGTGAGGGTTTGCGCCAGCCCGGTGTAGGGCATTAGTTTTTGATGGCTCAGGAACATATCCTGGTAGGTGCTGAAGAGATTTGGCTCGCGCGGGACATTGGCGGACATGGTGGTCTCCTATGGAGAATAGATGCGCAACTTAGCGCAACGCCGATGTTTTGCATTGATGAATATCAATAATCTTTGGTGACGCGCCAGCGGCGCGGGCGCTGTGCTGCAATATTCGTGATATTTTGGTAATATGGTCGGAGCGGCGGGATTCGAACCCACGGCCCCCAGTCCCCCAGACTGGTGCGCTACCAGGCTGCGCTACGCTCCGACCGTGGGAGAGGCTGTAGCAAGGCCAGTGGTACGACGCAATGCGGGTGGGAGTTACTACGGTTTCAGCGCGTCGAGACGAGTTGTCGCTCTCTCACCGGGGCGGCTGGCTTGGCGGCGAGCGTAGCCTCCGTCAACGGACGCCATTGGCCACCACGCAGTATCTCGCTGGGCCGGAATTTGGCTTTATAAGCCATTTTGCGGCTCTCGGCGACCCAGTAGCCGAGATAAACATAGGGTAGGTCGAGCTCAACGGTGCGGTTGATCAGCCAGAGGATTGCCTGGGTGCCGAGCGAGCGTTCATCAGCCTCAGGGGTGAAGAAGCTGTAAACAGCGGAGTAGCCATCGCCCACGCGGTCGATCAGACAGGCGCCGAGCAGGCGTTCCTGGCGGTCCCGGAATTCGATGATTGAGGTTTCAATTGGGGTGTCCTCGACCATGGCGCGGTAATCATAGAAGCTCATGGTGGCCATATCGCCATCGCCATGGCGAGCCTGCTGGTAGTGCTGAAATAGCTGGTATTGTTCGGCGGTGGCCCGCGGGGGCATTTCACGCACGCTCAGGTCGGCGTTAAGTTTGTTCAGCCGTTTGTGGGTGCGGCTGGGGGTAAAGTCCTGCGCACGGATGCGAATGGGGATGCACGAATTGCAGCTTGGGCAGACCGGCGCATACGCGATGTTATGGCTGCGCCGGAACCCGCCGCGCGAGAGACGGTCGTGCAGGCTTTCGGCACTTACGCCGGCTAGTTCGGTTACAACCTTACGTTCAGTCCGGCCGGCCACATACGGGCACGGCAATGGTGCCGTGGTATAAAAGAAATGCGGACGGCGGGCAGGTTTGAAGCTCATCTAGTATTATGTTTGTGCTTGTCCGTGGTCACGTCAAGCACTGTTTTAGCGGATTCGTATAATTACCAGCCCCGAGAACACATCGTGACCTGCGCGGTGGCGTTCGCCAACCAGAGCCATGGCAAAAGGCAGCCCTGCAAGCAAGAAAAAGCTCAGCCAAAGCAGAATGGTCCAGACCAGCGCCTGGGCCGGTGAGGGGGCTGAGAGGTCGATATCCTGGCGGACAGCGAGGCCAAAAATGCGCTGGCCGGGGGTGCCGCCGGTGGCCACCAGAAATGTATAATAAATGATCGGGAAAAACGGCATGATATGAAACATGAAAAAGCCGAGCCCGAAGGTGAACAACCCAAAGATGAAGATGTTGGTGGCCACCACCCAGCCGATGATGCTCATGAAGATGAGGTCCAGCACGAAGGCGCAGAGGCGGCGGGCGATGACGCCCTGAAACAGGGCGGGCGTGTTGAAATTCGTAATTGTTTGACTCATGCAAGCAGTTTCGGCCCGCTGTATGGCAAAAATACGGCATGTTGTCGGGGCTGGTTTGATCGTTTATGCGGATTTCATGACAACAAAAAAACCCAGCGGCCCGCTGACAGGGCTTAAAGTTTTCGATTTGACCCGCGTTCTGGCCGGTCCCACCTGTGTACAAATGCTGGCAGACATGGGGGCTGATGTTATTAAAATTGAGAAGCCTGGTAGTGGCGATGACACCCGTGGATTTGCGCCGCCGGTGATGCCGGGGACGTCTGAGAGTGCTTATTTTTCCGGTGTGAACCGCAATAAGCGCTCGGTGACGCTGGATATCGCAACGCCGCAGGGCCAGGAGATTGCCCGCAAGCTGTTGCTGCAATGCGATATTCTGGTCGAGAATTTTAAAGTGGGCGCTTTGGCCAAATATGGTCTGGGCTATGAGGATGTGCATAAAATCCACCCCGGCATGGTGTATTGCTCGATCACCGGCTTCGGCCAGACCGGGCCTTATGCGCCGCGCCCCGGTTATGACGGGCTGATCCAGGCGATGGGCGGGATTATGAGCCTGACCGGCGACCCGGAGGGAGAGCCGCAAAAGGTGGGCGTGCCGGTGGCGGATGTGTTTGCCGGGTTGTACGGCTGCATCGGCGTGCTGGCCGCGCTTCGCCACAAGGAGCGCACCGGGCTGGGCCAGCAGGTGGATATCGGGATGCTGGATACGCATGTGGCGTGGCTGGCCAACCAGGGAATGAATTATCTGGCAACCGGGGTTTCGCCGGTGCGGCTGGGCAATAATCACCCCAACATCGTGCCGTACCAGGTATTTGCGACGGCTGACGGTTATATTGTGCTGTCCATCGGCAATGACCCGACATTTGCGAAGTTTTGCAACAATTTTGGCGCCGCGGCGCTGTTGGCCGATGAGCGGTTTGTCACCAATGCGGCGCGGGTGATGAACCGCCAACTGGTCACCGACACGCTGGCGGTGATTATGAAAACCATGACCACAGCGACGTGGATCGAAAAACTTGAAGCACTGAAAATTGGCTGCGGGCCGATTAACACCCTTGAACAGGTATTCGCTGATCCGCATGTTATTGCCAGGAATAATTTGATTGAGATGCAGCACGGCAGCGGCGTTGCGATGAAATTGGTTGCGAATCCGGTACGGCTTTCCGAGACACCGGCTGACTACCGCTTACCGCCGCCGATTTTGGGCGAACATACGGACGACGTGCTGGCCAGTTGGCTGGGATTTGATGAAGCGGCCCTTCATGATTTGCGGGCCAAGAACATTATTTAGGGGTAAATATCATGGCGCGTGCAGGGTCTGTTCCATATTTGCTCGGCACGGCGTTTTACCGGCTGGCATATGTGGAGTTTGGCAATCCGGCGGCACCGGCAGTGGTTTGCGTGCATGGGCTGACCCGCAATGGCCGGGATTTTGATCCGCTGGCGATGCGGCTGGCTGAGCATTTTCATGTGATCTGCCCGGATTTACCAGGACGCGGAAAGTCCGATTGGTTGCCGAGCGGGGCGTTGTATCAGCCTCCGACCTATGTGGCGGCGCTGGCGCATTTGCTGGCGGCGATCAACAAGCCTGTGGCGTGGGTGGGCACGTCGCTAGGCGGCATTTGCGGCATGATGACGGCTGCGGCTGGAAATTCACCGATTACCGCGTTGGTGCTCAACGACATCGGCCCGCATATTCCCAAGGCGGCGCTGGCGCGGATTCGCGACTATATGTCGGAGGCGCCGCAAAATTTTCAGACGATGGCGGCATTGGAAGCGCATCTGCGGGTGATCCATGCGCCGTTCGGTGCTCTGAGCGACGCGCAATGGCATTATTTGGCGCGAATCTCAGCGCGTTCGGTGCTGGATGCCGCGGGGGGCAGTGCTTATGCGCTGCATTACGACCCGAAAATCATCGAGCCGATCGTTGGTAACACCCCGGCGGATGTGGATTTATGGCCGGTATTTGAAATGATTAAAGCGCCGACGCTGGTGATTCGTGGTGCCAGCAGCGATTTGTTAACGACCGACACGTTTGAACTGATGCAGGCGGGAGGTGCGAAGGGCTTGGTCGTGGGGGATGCCGGCCACGCGCCGGCGCTGATGGATGAGTTGACGATCGGCGAGATAACCACATTTTTACAGCATTCCACGTAAAAAGCTGGAGCCGTGGTTAAGCGCGTCGAAGGCGTGCAGACCGAGATCCTCGGCGAGTTTGGCGCAACTGAGTTGGCCGCGGACCGAATTGCCGTTGGTATCCAGGCGGGGCGAGAAAACTGCGACCCCGATCTGACGGTTGACCACCGCCAGGATGCCGCCGCCGACGCCGCTTTTGGCAGGCAGGCCCACCTTGCAGGCCCAATCGCCAGCGCCGTCGTACATGCCGCAGGTAAACATCACCGAGAGCGTCTGGCGCACTGCGTCCAGCCCGAAGACCCGCTTGCCGGTCATCGGGTTAGTGCCGAGGTTGGCTAGGGTGGCGCCCATCCCGGCAAGGTCGGCGGCGGTGACCAGGATGGAGCATTGCTTGAAATAGACATCCAGAACGTCATCGACCGGCAGCGGATACACATCAGCGGCGCGCAGCAGGTGGCCGATGGCGCGGTTGCGGTGACCGGTTTCGCGCTCGGACTCAAAGATATTATTGTCGAGATCGAGCTTGCGACCGGCAGCCTGGCCGAATAGCTCGAGGATTTTGGTGAATGCATCCGCGCCCAGTAATTCCCGTAATTTGCCGGCCACCGCGATAGCGCCAGTGTTTACCATGGGATTGAAGGGGCGGTTGGTGCGGCCGTCGAGTGAAATGGTGTTGAACGGATCACCGCTGGGTTGCACGCCCACCACTTTGGCGGTTTCATCAGGGCCGATCATGTCCAACAGCAGCGCGTAGGTGAAGGCTTTTGAGATGGATTGGATGGTGAAAGGCTCCTGGGCGTCGCCCACCATAACCACCCGGCCGGTTGGCAGGCCGAGCGCAATGCCGAACTGGTTGGCGGGTACTTTGGCCAGTTCCGGTATATAATCAGCCAGTTCGCCAGTTAGATTGCTTGAATATTGGGCAAAAACCTTTTTGACGATGATCTCGAGTTCGTCGGTCGCAGAGGGGTCGCTCTCGATGGCTGCAAGCAACGAACGGCGGCTGATTGTTTCATCCACGTGACACTAACTCCTGTTCAGCATGACGAGGTGTAAACAAAACCTCGTCCTGGTCCGGTGGTCCGGGCCCTGCTTAGTACAATAACAAGCAAGTGGTGTGCCGAATGATTCCGGCAGCTACCCGCAGGGCTCGTGGCTAGAGTGGGCGATCGTGTCAAATGCTGTTGGGCTGAGGTGGGCGGGGACATAATGCGCGCCGAGGCCGCGCATCCAGCGATGAAAGGCCCGCAAATGGTTGCGTGAGCCTTTTTCGAGGCGCGCGAACACCATCTGGATATCGGGCTTACTGGTGCGTTGCGTGGCACGTTGGAGATCAGCGATATCAAGTTCTTCGATGAACAACCCGACGCAGATTGCCTCGGACTCGCTTTGCAGGCCGCGGGCCAGCAGGTTGTCGTGCAGTTTTTGCATGGCGGGGCTTTGGAACGCGCCGATGTCGAGATGGCGCACCGGGTCGGGGAGGTCATAGCGGTTCAGTAGGACCAGCAGCATGTCCATGTGCGATTGTTCCGAGCCGCTGATATTGCCGAATGGTCGCAGGCCCCAGCGATCAAACAGGCGCAAATAAACATCGCGGGCGACTTTCTCCTCCTCGCGCATCGCGGTCAGGTCGTCGGCTTCCTCGGTGGTGAGTGGATCAACCGGCGGGGTGGCGAAGGCGGGGTCGGCGGCGCCGAGATTGCCGCAGCCGCAGGGGCGCCGTGCAGACGGGGATACTTGGAGTGCGAGGGTCATGGCTGGGTCTTTGCGACTTAAGGGCGTTCAAACGGCGGGAGTGGCGAGCTGGTCGAAGGCTTCGAGGGCCTGGGCGGCGTACATCGCGGAGGGGCCAGCCCCCATGTAGATGGACATCGCCATGGTCTCCAGCACTTCGGCGCGGGTGGCACCCAGTTTGGCGGCACCTTCGGCATGATAAGCGATGCAGGGGGCGCAGCGGGTGGCGACACCCAAGGCCAGCGCGATCAGCTCTTTGGTTTTCGGGTCCAGCGCATCACCACTATGAGCGGCTTTGGCCATTTCCGAGAAGCTCTTCATGACATCGGGAGCCCCCTGACGCAGAGACTTAATTCCGCCGTTCATGTTGGTGATGAGGTCGCGCCAATTTACGATCATGTTTAATCTCCAGGTCTGTGGAGTTTGTTTAGGCGGGGCGCGGCGGAACGGCCTTGACGTGGGTCAAAGGGCCGACACAAAAACGGCCCCGAAGTTGGGGCCGTTTTTAGGAAAAAATCTCCCGCTTGCGCGGGGATCACGACTGGCGCGGTTAATGGTCAGTCAGCGGCCAGGGCCATTTGCTTGCGGGCGAGGGATTGGCTGACATAGCCTTCCACCGCCTCGGTTACCTTATCCGCATGGTTGGCGAACACATGGTCAGCGCCTTCGAACACCCGGTAGTCGATGGCCACACCCTTTTGCAGGTTGAGCTTATCCACCAGTTTACGCACCGAAATTTCCGGTACCATTTCATCGGAATCGCCATGGATCATCAGCCCGCTGCAGGGGCAAGGTGCGAGGAACCCGAAGTCGTAGTGGGCCGCCGGCGGTGCCACGGAAACCCAGCCGGAAACTTCCGGGCGGCGCATCAGGAGTTGCATACCCACGAAGGCACCAAACGAGTAGCCGGCGATCCACAGGCCACCATGGCCGGGGTTGAGGGCCTGCATCCAGTCCAATGCCGCGGCGGCGTCGTTGATTTCGCCCATGCCGCCATCGAACTTGCTCTGGCTACGACCGACACCGCGGAAGTTGAAACGCATGACCGAGAAGCCGAGACGCTGGAACACCTGGTACATAGAATAGGTGATGCGATTGTTCATGGTGCCGCCATGCAGCGGGTGAGGGTGCAGCACCAGCGCTAGCGGGGCGCCGCGTTCCTTCGCGTGGTGGTAACGACCCTCGAGACGGCCTTCCGGCCCGGCAAACATCACTTCAGGCATTCTATCACTCGTCTTTCATCAAATCCGTGTCACGCGGGTAATCTCGCTATGGTTGAAACTTGCGATGCGGAGCGCCATCTCGGCTTCCGGTCTTACGGCTGACCATGGGTAGATTACAGTTTGGGTTTCCCCAGGGTTGGTCTATATAGAGCTTTATTCACAGCTTTCCTACGGAAATGTCGCATGGCCCTTATGTTTTTAACCGAGACTGTCCGGGCGTACCGTGAGCGGGACCCGGCTGCCCGCTCGAATCTCGAGGTTTTACTCTGCTATCCGGGCCTTCATGCGGTGGGTATCCATGCCGTAGCCAGTTTTTTCTGGCGGCATGGCTGGCATCTGGCCGGGCGGTTTACCTCACATATCGGTAGACTCCTCACCGGCATCGAAATTCACCCTGGGGCTAAATTGGGCCGCCGCTTCGTGATTGATCACGGCATGGGGGTGGTGATTGGCGAGACCGCGGAGGTTGGCGATGATGTGTATATTTATCATCAGGTTACCCTGGGCGGTACCAGCTCCACAGCGGGCAAGCGGCATCCGACCATTGGCAATAACGTCATTATCGGGGCCGGGGCGAAGGTGCTTGGAGCGATTTTAATCGGCGATAATGCCAGAGTTGGCGCCAATGCGGTGGTAGTGGCTGCGGTGCCGGCGGGGACCACGGTGGTGGGGATTCCGGCCAGGCCGGTAGAGCGCGATGAAAAGCCCTGCTTCGACGCTTATGGGATTCCCTCGGACCCCTGCCTCGACCCGCTGCTGCACGAGGTGGATTTGCTGCGCTCGGAGCTGACCGATTTGGAAAACCGAATCGCCAAGGCCGCGCGCGAGCGTATTTTTTAAGGCACCATGATTTACCTGGACGCCAATGCGAGTGAGCCGTTGCGGCCCGAGGCACGGGCGACGGCGCTGGCGGCTATGGAGGTGACGGGCAATCCGTCATCGGTACATCAGGCGGGGCGGGCGGCACGGCGCGTGCTGGAGAGTGCCCGCGAGAGCCTGGCGGCGCAGTTCGCGGCGCGGGCACAGGATATCGTGTTTACGTCTGGTGCCACTGAGGCCAATGCGCTGGCGGTTCACGCGCTGGGGCGCGGCCGCAGTGTGCTGGTGGGCGCCACCGAGCATGATGCGGTGCGGGCGGCGGCCCCCAAGGCGGCGGTGATTCCGGTGTTGCCGAGTGGGCTGGTGGATTTACTGATGCTTGACCAGATGTTGGCGGCATATCCGAACGCGCTGGTGTGCCTGATGGTGGCGAATAATGAGACTGGCGTACGACATGATATTGCGGCGGCGGCCTGGGCTTGTGCGGCGCATGGGGCGATATTGCACGTGGATGCGGCGCAGGCGGCTGGACGATGCCGGGAGGACTGGCTGAAATTAGGCGCGAGTTCGGTCGCACTTTCGGGCCACAAAGCTGGCGGGCCGCCCGGGGCGGGGGCGCTGGTGTTTTCGAGTGCTCATGGCGAGCATGTGGCGCCGCTGTTGAAAGGCGGCGGACAGGAACGCGGCTGGCGTGGCGGCACGCCGGCGCTCGCCGCGATCGCGGGGATGGCCGCAGCGCTTGACCAACCTTATGAAGCCGTGAAGATCGCCGAATATCGTGATGAACTTGAGGCCTTTTGTGTGGGGATTGGTGGCCAGGTGATGGGTGCTGATGCGGCGCGTATGCCTAATACATTATGCGTGGCGTTGCCGGGGGTGCGGGCGGATACCCAGTTGATCGCGCTTGATATGGCTGGGGTGGCTGTATCGGCGGGCTCGGCTTGCTCGTCCGGTAAGGTGGCCGCCAGCCATGTGTTGCTGGCGATGGGGATGGGTGATCTGGCCGGGCAGGCGATCCGCGTCTCGTTGCCCTGGAATGTCACCCAGGCGGACTGCACGGCGTTCAAACAAGCTTACGAGATGATGGCCAGACGCGCCTTGCATCGCAACCCCGTTCCGCTTACCCAGGCGCAGTTTGCGAATTAAGGGTTTTATCGATGCCTAAAATGGTTTTTGTTGAGCGTAACGGGGTGGCACGCGAGGTTGATGCGCCGGTTGGGCTTTCCGTGTTGGAAGTAGCGCATAAGCATGGCGTGGATATCGAAGGCGCGTGCGAAGGCTCGCTGGCCTGCTCAACCTGTCATGTGATCGTGGACCCCGCATGGTTCGGCAAGCTGGGTAAGCCGACCGAGGATGAGGAGGATATGCTCGATTTAGCGTTTGGGCTTGAGAAAACCTCGCGCCTGGGCTGCCAGATTGTAATGAGCGAGGCGCTGGACGGGCTGGTGGTGAAGCTGCCGAGCGCCACCCGGAATGCTGCGGGATGAAAATCGTGGTCGCCATGTCGGGCGGCGTGGATAGCTCGGTGGTGGCCGGGTTGATGCACGAGGCAGGGCATGAGGTGATCGGCGTGACGTTGCAGCTTTACGACCATGGCGCAGCCGTGGGGCGGAAGGGGGCTTGTTGCGCGGGGCAGGATATTCATGATGCGAAGCGGGTGGCCGATAAATTAGGGATTGCGCACTATGTGGTGGATGCCGAGGCGCGGTTTCGTGCCAGCGTAATGTCGGAGTTTGCCGATAGCTACGCCAGTGGCCAAACCCCGGTGCCGTGTATTGCCTGCAATCAGCATTTGAAATTCGGCGATCTGCTGCAAATGGCGCGGGATTTGGGCGCCGATGCGCTGGCGACAGGGCATTATGTGCGGCGCATCGAAGGGGCGGCGGGGGCTGAGTTGCATCAGGCGCTTGACGCCAGCCGTGACCAGAGTTGGTTTTTATTCGCCACGACCCAAGAGCAATTAGAATTTTGCAGGTTCCCGCTTGGTGATTACGCCAGCAAGGCGCAGGTGCGTGACGTGGCGGAGCGGATGGGGCTGGCCGTGGCGGCGAAGCCAGACAGCCAGGATATTTGTTTTGTGCCGAGTGGGTCCTACGCCGATATCGTAGGCAAGTTTCGTCCTGATGCGCTGGAAGCCGGTGAGATTGTTGATGAAGATGGTGGCTTTATGGGCACCCACCAGGGCATCGCGCGCTACACTGTTGGCCAGGCCAAGCGCCTGGGGTTGCCGGCCGATGCCCAGGGTGAAGCATTGGTGGTGCGAAAAATTGACCCCGGAACGCGCAGGATTGTCGTAGGGCCGCGGACGGCGGCTTCGCGGGTGGTGAAATTGCGAGATGTGAACTGGCTGGCGGCGATTCCATCTTCGGGGTTGCGGGCACAGGTGAAATTGCGAGCACGCGAAATACCGCAAGCGGCGGTGATTACGGCGGATGGTGCCGGTGTGGCATTACTGCTTGATGCGCCAGCATTGGCCGCACCGGGGCAGGCGGCGGTATTTTATGACGGTTCGCGGATTTTAGGTGGTGGTTTTATCGCTGCCTGAATTCTGTTTCAGATATTTTTATCCGCGCTTTTTGAAAGCATCAGTCTGGCAACCACAACGTAGGAGATTTTGCCTTGTATATTCTGGTTGTTGAAGATGATGCCGATGTTTCAAAATTTGTCGTCACCGGGTTACGGGGTTCTGGTCATGTGGTGGAATTTGCAACCAATAGCCGGGATGGGATTATGCTGGCACAGAACAAGCATTTTGACGCGCTGATTATTGACCGCCAGTTGCCAGGTGGGATGGATGGCGCCGATATGTTGCAAAAATTGCGGAGCCAAGGCGTCACCACGCCTGCCTTGTTCCTCTCAGGGCTTGGGCAGATCTCGGATTGGATGAAAGGCCTGCAATCGGGTGGCGACGATTATTTAGTGAAGCCAGTATCGATGAATGAAATTTTGCAGCGTATTGCCGCGATCACGGCACCCAAGGGGCCTACGAAGGAGCCGTTGGCAGGACCAGGCTGATGGTTGTGCGGTCCGGCTGGTGTGTATCGAGAAAAGCCTGGCCGGCTGATTGCCTGGCAAAGCCCTGAATGGTGGCGAGTTCGAGGCCGGCGTTGAAGTCGGTGGCGGATGCTTGGTGTTGATATTGCAATGAGATGGCAACGTAATCACCGGGTGGGATATTATGCGCGGAATTACTGGTATTTTCGATGCTGAAGTTGCTAGCTTTTAGTGTTACTGGTGTTGAATTTTCCGCGGCCTTACTTGCGTATTTTGCGATATCGGCCAGCGAGCCTTCAAGTTTGTAGGCGTCGCAATATAAGTCATGCGTGGTGGCCGGGCAGTCAATTATCAAATGCAGTTGGCTGCCCAGGATGGTGGTGAGTGAGGCTTCCAGGCTGGCGATAAAGCTTGGGGTATTTAATGCCGTCGGTTCGAGGATTTGCAGCCCAGCGATGGTGATGAGGCGCTGCGTGAGCGCCACGCCACGGCTGGCGGCACTGCGCGTGTTGGCCAGATAGCTATCAAATTCACTGATACCTTGTTTGCTGGCGCGGCGCTGTAAAAGCTCCAGATTTCCTAAAATTCCGGTGAGAATATTGTTGAAATCATGCGCTAGAACGTTGGCGATATTGCTCACCGAGCTCGCAATAGCTGTGGCATCACTGAAATTATTGTCGGCGGTGCTCATTGGAGAGACCTTCGTTGGTCGTTGTTCTGAGACTCATATGGGATGAAGCACTGCCTAATACACCCGCGCTAGCTGACATTTGACAAAGCCGTAGGTGTGAGCGAGAGGCGGCGCGAGGAAGCCATGTCCAGTTCGCGGTGGGTGATGGCAACGATTGTGGTGTTGGGAAGCTCCTTGGCGAGCAGACGGTGCAGGCGGGCGGCCGATGGCGAATCGAGCGCAGATGTCGATTCATCCAGGAACAGCCAGTTTGGCTTGCATATGAGCGCACGCGCGATGGCGAGGCGTTGCTGTTCGCCACCTGAGAGAATTTGGCTCCAGGTTTCAATGTCGTTCAGGCGAGAGGTTAGGGTGGGGAGGTCCACGGCGGTGAGAGCGGCAATAACGGCTTCGTCACTCACTTCGCTCTCGAGTGCCGGATACACCACCGCGCGTTTGAGGCTGCCAAGCGGAAAGTAAGGACGTTGCGGCAGGAACAGGGCGCTGCCGGTCGGACGGGTGACGCTGCCGCTGCCAAACGGCCAGATGCCGGCGATGGCGCGGAATAACGTGGATTTGCCAGCACCGGAGGGGCCGGTGAGCACGATGGGCTGACCAGGCGGCAGGGTGAGGCTGGCGTTATCCACCAGCTTACGGCCATCCGGCAGGCTGATGGTAAGGTTTTTAAAGGTAAGCGATTCCCCGGATTGGTTGAGCTGCGGACCCGAAAGTGAGGCCACGCGGGCGGCGGCAACAGCTTCCTGGAAGCCATACAAACGCGAAACGGTCGCACGGTAGGTGACCAGGTTTGGGTACGCCCCGACAAACCATGAGAGTGCGCCTTGCACTTGCCCGAAGACATTTTGAATCTGCGTCAAACCGCCGAGTTTAATGGCGCCACTGAAATAGCGTGGCAATGCAACGATCAGGGGAAAAAATCCGGCGATCTGGCCGAAGCTGACGGTGAAAAAATTCAACGCCTTGGTCCGGCGCATGATTTTCCACCAGTTGCCGCGGATGGCAGTGAAGCGCTCGGTCAGGCTGATCATCTCGTCATCTTCGCCATTGTATAGCGCGATGGCTTCAGGATTTTCACGCACACGGATGAGATTATAACGGAAATCCGCTTCAACTTTTTGTTGGGCAAACGAAAGTTTAATAAGTTGCCGCCCGATCAGATGGGTCAGCAACGTTCCGACCAGAGAATAAAGCAGCGCGACCCACAGCATGTAACCGGGGATGGTGATGCCAAATAATTTGATCGAGCCGGAGATGGCGTACAAGATGAACACGAAGCTGAATAAGGTCACGAGATTCGAGATGAAATCCAGGCTCAGCGAGAGCGAGTTGGTGGTGAAGTCGCGCAAATCTTCGGAGATCCGCTGGTCGGGGTTGTCGATGCCGATGGTAGCGGAGGGGCTGAGGCTGATATTGTAAAAAGCTCTGTCGGAAAGCCAATTTTCCAGGAAATGCCTGGTGATCCACTGACGCCATTTAATTTGGAGCATCTGGTTGAGGTAGAAGGCGTACACCGCGATGAGGACATAAACAACCAGGATTTCTACCAACCCCGGCATCGGCAATGAGCCGGGTGTCGGCAGGTAGAGAAACAGCAACTTGATGGCGGTGTGGGAATCCATGTTCTGGATCGCGTCGAAAAAATCACGATTCCAATATGTGAGGATAACATTAAAGACCACCATCAATAAATTAAGCACAATGATGGCAAGGAAAAGCCCGCGCGCTGCCCAGCGCTCCTCGGACCAGAAATACGGCTTGGCAAGGCTCCAGGCTTCACGGACACCAATGATGAAACTGGTCATGGAACGACGCATTAAGGGGCTACTTTCGCGTTCAGGGCGTTGAGGAAAACGGCAATATGTTCACGGTTTTTTCCGAAGTCGCTTGCGCCGTAAATCGAGTGGGAATAAATGATGACACTGGATTTATTGTCTGGTTCCGAAACGACTTGGAGTTCCAGAATGTCGGGAAAATTAGCTTCAGGCGTGCGAATGACATAAGCGGCCTGCAAGCTCTGCGGCACGGTATCAAGCACGAAGGTACGCGGCAGGGTGGGCGCGATGGCTTGCAAGGTGGCAAACAACGCTGCGGGCGGCAAATTGTAAATTGGGCTGGTGACATTTGGCGTTGGCATAAATCCGGCAGGCGCCGCCATAAATTCCGAATGTCCCTGCATAGGCAGATGTGTGAAATCGATATTGCCGGGCGGCGCGATACCGTTGGCGCCGAGCGTGCCACAGAGCGGGAAAACCAAGCTCATGATCCAAGCCATGATCGTCATAGGTTAGTCGCCGACAGGGGCAAGGCGAAGGCGGATGACGCCGCGGGCGTCTTCCGGCGCCACCGGCTTACCCTTACGCAGAATCTGGATTTTGCCGGCTTTGGCTAGGCGTTGGGCGGCCAACCGAATGGGCGAAAGGCTGCCGCGCCATTTTTCGTCGGGTGGGTTGCCAGCCAATGCCCGGGCGGCCTCAGTGGGGCAGATGGATTTATCCGGGCCGCGTGCAATGACGAGGGCGAGGATAGCTTGTTCGGCGGGGTCTTTGCCGGTGGGGTTTTGGGTCATGTGGTCAGCTTTATGCCCAAACTACGGCCGGAGAGATAGGCGGCTTCAAGTTTTCCGGCCAGGCACCAGTCTCCGCATACGCCCAGCCTGAGTTGCGGGTCCCATAAACTGTCCTGGCCAAGGGGAATGTCGGCCAGGGCGTAGCGCCAGCGATGGGCCCGGGCGTAGGTGGCTGGGGTGGTGATGCCGGTGGCCTGTGTGAAGGCGTTGCTGAGGGCGGTAATAACAGAATCGGCGGGCATTTCGAGATGTTCGGTGCTCCAGGGGGCGCTGGCGTGGGCGGTATAGGTCACGGGATTCGGAGCGGCACCTGGGCGGGAATTTTCGCGGGCGATCCAGCGCAGGGGGCCGTCCGTGGGTTTGAGAATATCGGGGCCGACCGGTGCATCGGCAAAGCCGAGCAACAGTGCCCAGCAGGGCGCCAGGTGCACATTCGCCAGGGCGTTGGCAAACGGGTGCGCCGTTGCACCAAGAAGGGCAGCCGCTTGTGGGGCAGGGATGGCGAGGATCACGGCATCGAAGGGAGGCGAGAGTACGCCGTTGGGTTCAATGAGGCTGGGAGGCGTGTTGTTGGCATCGCGCAGGCTGAGGCGCCATTGGGAGGATTGGCGGTTGAGAAAGCTGACATGGGTCGCTTGATGGATCGTCAGCCCCTCGGCGAGTGCAGCGGCCAGCGCTGCCATGCTGGGGGCGCCGCTGTATTTGTCGCCGGTAGCCGGCCAGACGGCGGCGTTATGGGCAGTGAGCAAGCTGCGAAATGTCTCATCGCGTGCGCTGGCAAACTGGCAGCCATGGTTGAACATAAAGCCATCGGCGAAGCGTGTGGCCATGCGGCCACCGGGTTTGCGGCCTTTATCGAAGAGGGTGACGCGCCCGCCCGCCTGGACCAGATGTGCAGCCGCGGTTAGTCCGGCCATGCCCGCGCCGATGATGGCAACTGATTTTGGAGTGGTCATGCCAGACAGGTGGCGGCAAATGCGCCATGCCGCAAGGCTAATGGCTTTTTAAAAATTCCTCAGATGTAAGTGGCTGGCTGAAGTATGGGCCCTGGGCTTCATCGCAACCGATGTCTTCGAGTAAACGGCATTGTGCTTCGTTTTCCACACCGTCGGCCAGCACGCTGCATCCCATGGCGTGGCCCGCTTCGATGGCAGCGTGGACTATGGCGTTATCGCCATAGTCCTGGCCGAGGCGTTGGACCATGTGGCGGTCGAGCTTAAGCGTGCCGAGCGGTAGGCGCTTGAGGGCTGCAAGGCTGGCGTGGCCGGTGCCGAAATCAATCAGCGCAAGACGCACGCCGAGGCTGGCCATCGCCTTGATGGTGAAAATTGTGTCGAGATCCTCTTCGATCAGCATCGCTTCGGTAAGGCAGAGTTCCAGGCGCTCGGAGGCCAGACCAGTTGCGGTCAGCGCCTCGATGAGATGTTTGATGAGATGCCCGTTGCGAAATTGCCGGTGCGCCAACCTTACAGAAACAACTGTGGGGACGGGCCAGGTCATCGCGTCGGTACAGGCGCAATGCAGCATCCAGGCGCCGATGTCGTTGATAACCTCAAAATGCTCGGCGATTGGCATGAAGTGATGCGGCAATATGAGGCCGCGGCGGCGGTGCTTGAGACGGATGACGGCTTCAGCCCCCTCCACCCTTCCGGTTTTGAGGTGGAGACAAGGTTGGTAATGCAACAGGAACCCCTCATGCGTGAGAGCCTGGCGCAAACGGTCGGCAATCCGGCGTCGCTCGGTGACATCACGCCGGGCAGCCCGAGCCCGCAACTCACGAGCTTCAGAGTCCCCTGAAATATCCGGTGGGACCGCTACCAGCGGGTTAATAAATTCAGTGATTGGGCCAGGCATCGGGAGATGGTGTGTGCATAATGTTGATTATGCGCAGCGGAAGGTTAACGAGGGGGAAATAAAAAACCGGCGGCGAAATTTAATCCCACCGCCGGTTTACAAAATTTTACTTCACGCGGGAGATGTGGGGCTCAGCGATTTTTGCCTCGTAAAGGCATGGGTTAATTCAGCGAAAGTATTGCTGATTCCGTAATGAAATTCAGTGTAGTGCCAAGCATCCACTTCTGTCAGAGCAGGCACTTGCCGCTGCATATACTGCTGTATCGCGGCGGCGAAACTCAGGGCATCGGCGGCGGCGATGAAGGGCGCGCGGGGGTCGGCGGCAAATCCTTGCAGGCTCAACGGTGTGGCAATGGTTACGAGCCCATGACGCGCGTAGTCGAGAAGTTTGATTTTAAGGCCGGTGCCGACCCGTAAAGGGGATATCGCGGCACTGGCTTGATGTAAGTATGTAGCAAGGTTTTTCACCCGGCCCACACGGTTAACGCCCGTCGGAACATGCCCGAAGGCGGCCCCGCAATCGCCGATGAGATCGAGGGTGATCGTGGGCCGCCAGTTTTGGAGGTGTGGCCATATCTCTGCAAAAAACCAGCGCAAGCCATCAAGATTCGGGAGCGCGTCGCTGCCGACGAACACCAGACGGTTGGGTTGGCGCTGAATGCCGGCAGGGCGCGGGCAGGGAATGGCCGGCATGGCGGCCAGGTAAACCGGGCGGGAAGGGCACATGGCGCGAAATAATGCGGCTTCTTCGGGCTGGATGGACACGATGCCCTGCGCCTTGCCGAGCATTGCCGTTTCAAAGTCGCGCGACAATGTGGCCGGATACACCTGATACCCGGCACTGGTTAAAATGCGATGGCGCAGATGAAAAACATCCTGCGCCAGGATCAGGCTTTGGCATTCTGCGAGGGCTGGGCCGTCTAACACCGCGGCACGAAATATGGTGTCCACCAGGATTGCGGCGGGCTGCCATGACATGAGCCGGGACCGGCACCACACCGCCTGTTCAGGGCTGACAAAGCCGCCCAGAACCGCATCAACAACGCCGTACTGCGCCGAGCGTCCGCGGTTGCGCAGGAGTTTGGCCAACCGTACCGGCAATGCCGATAAAATTCGGCGGGTTAGAATGGCCGCGATAGCACGCGGGGCCACGCTGACAACCCAGCCACGCCAGGAAATCACCCCAGGGCCGGTAACCTCAAATCCCGCATATCTTTCAACCGGCCAGCGTAACCGGGGCCGCACCAACAAAATAAGAACTTCATCCCCGCGCGCCCGCAACCATTCAACTACCGCTGCATTAAACGCCAAATGCCCGGCAGACCCAGGCCTGGGCAACTCATCCGTGACAAAGGCAATTTTCATGACGAGGCCGTTTGGGAGGTTGGGGCAAGTAAGGCCAGGGGCTCTGCCCTTCGCTGGGGTCCAGGGGGCAAAGCCCCTTGGCCTTCCTTACCCTAACCCTCAAGCTGCCTCGTTGTGGGAGATACCTTTTTCGGTGAGCAGGGATTGCAGTTCGCCAGACTGATACATTTCGGTGACGATATCGCAGCCGCCGACGAATTCACCTTTAATGTAGAGCTGCGGGATGGTGGGCCAGCTTGAGAATTCCTTGATACCATCGCGGATTTCGGAGTTTTCCAGCACGTTAACGGTTTTGTAGGGCACGTCGGCGTGTTTGAGGATTTGGATGACCCGGGCGGAGAAGCCGCATTGCGGGAACATCGGGGTGCCTTTCATGAAGAGCATGACGGGGCTTGAATCGATGTGGGCTTGGATTTCGGCGAAAACAGGGTTGTCCATAACAGGTCCTTATTCGGGGGCTGAGGTTTGCAGGGCGAGTGCGTGGAGTTCGCCGCCCATACGCCCCTGCAGCGCTGCGTAAACGAGTTGGTGTTGGCGCACGCGGGGCATTCCGCGAAACGCTTCAGAGATAACGGTAGCCGCAAAATGGTCATTATCGCCAGCCAAATCTTCAATGGTGATCTGGGCGTCCGGGAGGGCGGCTTTGATCAGTTTTTCGATCTCGGAGGCGGGCATAGCCATCGTGGTTATCCTTGCAAAATCACGCGAACCAGGCGGGGAAGAACCCCTCATGGGCGTCGCGCAGGGTAGCCAGAGATATGGGGTTGCCGCCGGTGAGTGTCAAACTGTCGCCGCCGGTGTGGCCGATATGGCGGGCCGGGATGCCGGCGGCGTGGGCCGCAGTGAGGATGGCGGTGGGGTTGCTGACTGCCAACACGTAGCGGGCCTGGTCTTCGCCAAACCAATAGGCGTGGGCGGGGATATGCTCAGGCGAGGGGTGCAGGGTGAGACCGGTGTCGCCCGCCAGCGCCATTTCCACCAGGGCGATGGCGAGGCCGCCGTCGGAGAGGTCATGGCAGGCTTGCACGGCACCATTGAGGATATGTTCGCGCACGAAATCGCCATTTTCGCGTTCGCTCAGCAGGTTCACTTCCGGGGGCGCGCCATCTTCGCGGCCAAGGATTTCACGTAGCCAGAGGGATTGGCCGAGGGCGCCCTTGGTGTCGCCGATCAGGATGAGTTGCTGGCCGGGGGCGATGGCGAGGCCGGTGGCAAGAGAGGCATCTTCGATAACGCCGACCGCGCCGATGGCGGGGGTGGGCAGAATGCCCTTGCCTTCGGTCTCGTTGTAAAGCGAGACATTGCCCGAGACGACCGGGAAATCGAGCGCGGTGCAGGCTGCCGCCATGCCTTGAATGGCATCGACGAACTGGCCCATGATTTCGGGCTTTTCGGGGTTGCCGAAATTCATGTTGTCAGTCACGGCCAGCGGCAAGGCGCCGGTGGCGGTGATGTTACGCCAGGCTTCCGCTACGGCTTGCGCACCACCGGCTTCGGCATCGGCGGCGCAGTAGCGCGGCGTGCAGTCGGTGGTGATGGCCAGGGCGCGGTTGGTGCCCTCAAGACGCACGATGGCGGCATCGGCCTGCGCCGGGCGCTTGACGGTTTGGCCGCCGACGGTGGAGTCATACTGGTCGAAAATCCAGCGGCGCGAGGCGATGTCCGGGCAGGCCATGAGTTTGAGCAAAGCGGCTTCAAAACCAACCGGGTCGTGGGTTGCGCCGAGAGGGGCGGGTTTGGCGGCGCTGGTGTAGGGCCGGTGGTAGAGCGGGGCTTCGTCGGAAAGTGGCGCGAGTTCGATGTCGGCTTCAACCACGCCTTTATGGGTAATGACGATGCGGCCGGTGTCGGTGATTTTGCCGATGATGGCGTAGTCGAGGTCCCATTTCTCGATGATGGCGCGGGCCATTTCCGAGCGTTCGGGCTTCAGCACCAGCAACATGCGCTCCTGGCTCTCGGAGAGCATCATCTCATAGGCCGACATACCGGTTTCGCGTTGCGGCACGTTGTCGAGATTAAGCTCAATGCCGACGCCGCCCTTGCCGGCCATCTCCACGGAGGAGGAGGTGAGGCCGGCGGCGCCCATGTCCTGGATCGCGACGATCGCGTCGGTCTGCATCAACTCCAGGCAGGCTTCGATGAGAAGTTTTTCGGTGAACGGGTCGCCGACCTGCACGGTCGGGCGTTTTTCGGCGGAGTTGGCATCGAACTCGGTGCTGGCCATGGTGGCGCCGTGGATGCCGTCGCGGCCGGTTTTGGAGCCGACATACACCACCGGATTGCCGATACCTGCGGCGGCCGAGAGGAAGATTTTATCCTGCGCGGCGATGCCGACGGTCATGGCGTTTACCAGCGGGTTGCCGTTGTAGGCCGGGTGAAAATTCACCTCGCCGCCGACAGTGGGTACACCAACACAGTTGCCATAACCTCCGATGCCACGCACCACGCCGTCAACCACCCGCTTGGTGACGGGCAATTTCGGGTCGCCAAAACGCAGCGCGTTGAGGTTGGCGATCGGGCGGGCGCCCATAGTAAACACATCGCGCAAAATGCCGCCAACGCCGGTGGCCGCACCCTGGTAGGGTTCAATGAAGCTTGGGTGGTTATGCGACTCCATTTTGAAAATCGCCGCCAGCCCCTCGCCGATATCGATCACGCCGGCGTTCTCGCCGGGGCCGTGGATGACCCATGGGGCTTTGGTGGGCAGCGTTTTCAGCCAGACGCGGGAGGATTTATACGAGCAATGCTCCGACCACATGACTGAGAAGATGCCAAGCTCGGTGAAGCTGGGCGTGCGGCCCATGATGGTGAGAACTTTGGCGTATTCCTCGGCGTTCAGGCCGAAGGATTTAGCTAATTCTGCGGTGACGGGTTTCATGCGGCTGCCAGTGAATCAAAAAGGGGTTTGCCATCGGTGCCGCCCATCAGCGGGTCAACGAGATCCTCGGGGTGCGGCATCAGGCCCAGGATACGATGGTTGGGCGAATAAATCCCGGCGATGGCACGGGCAGAGCCATTGCGGTTGTAATTTTGTGATTCGGCGCCTCCGGCGCCAGGGGCGTAACGAAACGCCACCAACCCTTCGCCCTCAAGCCGGTCTAAGGTGGCGGGGTCAGCGGTGTAATTGCCGTCGCCATGCGCCAGTGGGGCACGGAATACCTGGCCTTTTTGGTAGTGCGCGGTGAAGATGGTGTCGTTGCGCTCGACGCTCAGCATGGTGTCCATCGAGAGGAAGCGCAGGCCCGCATTACGCAGCAGGGCACCAGGTAGCAAGCCAGCTTCGGTGAGGATTTGGAAGCCGTTGCACACGCCCAGCACGTAGCCGCCACGCGCGGCGTGGGTTTTCACCGCCTGCATCACCGGGCTTTGGGCGGCCATGGCGCCACAGCGCAGGTAATCGCCAAACGAGAAGCCGCCGGGGATGATGACAAGATCCAACCCGGTCAGGTCGGTTTCCTTGTGCCAGATCAGCTTCGGTGCCTTACCAAAGCTCTGTTCAACCGCAATCGCCATATCGCGTTCACGGTTGATGCCGGGGAAGATCAGGATGCCGGTTTGCAGCATGAAAATTGCCTTGAAAATTTAAGGTTCATCTGCCTTCGCGTAAGGTCGATGTAAAGCGCTGATACGGAACGGCAGGCCCAGGTTTCAGCTCGCGATTTCAACCTTGAAGCTTTCGATCACCATGTTGGCGAGCAGCATTTTGGCCATGTCCTCAACGCCGGCTTTGGCAACCAAGGGGTCGGATTCGGTCAGGGTGAGTTCGATGATTTTACCGGCACGAACATCCCCCACCTGAGTGAAGCCGAGATTGTTCAAAGCGTGGCCGATGGCTTTGCCTTGCGGGTCGAGCACGCCGTCTTTCAGCATGACTGTGACAATAGCTTTCATTGCATCATCTCCGGGCCCTTCATGTCGCGGGTACCGGCTTCGGGCAGAATCCCTAGGCGGCGGGCAACTTCCTGGTAGGCTTCCTCGATTTTGCCAAGGTCGCGGCGGAAGCGGTCCTTATCCATTTTCTCGTTGGTTTTAGTATCCCACAAGCGGCAGTTATCCGGGCTGATTTCATCGGCCAGCACAATCCGCATGTCCTCATTCTCGAACAGCCGGCCAAATTCGATTTTGAAATCGACCAAAGTGATGCCAACGCCGAGGAACAGGCCGGTGAGGAAGTCGTTGATGCGCAGTGTTAAGTGCACAATATCGTCCATGTCAGGTGGGGTGGCCCAGCCAAACGCGGTGATATGCTCTTCGGCCACCATCGGGTCGCCGAGTTGATCGTTTTTGTAGTAATATTCAACGATGCTGCGCGGCAGGCGGGTGCCCTCCGGGATACCAAGGCGCGATGAGAGCGAACCGGCGGCGATGTTGCGGACCACCACCTCAACCGGAATGATCTCCACTTCCTTGATCAACTGCTCGCGCATGTTGAGGCGGCGGATGAAATGGGTGGGGATATTTATCTCCGCCAGGCGCATCATCAGGAACTCGCTGATGCGATTGTTCAGCACACCCTTGCCGGTGATGGTGCCCTTTTTCTGGGCGTTGAAGGCGGTGGCGTCGTCCTTAAAATATTGCACGAGCGTGCCGGGCTCGGGTCCTTCAAACAGGATTTTTGCTTTGCCTTCGTAGAGCTGCCGGCGGCGGGCCATGTGTGTCCTTTGAGATTCGTAAAAGAAGAAACATGTATATCAATCATCCGGGTGCAACGCCATGGCTGGGGTGATATTGGGGCACTTCCTGGCAGCATGGCTGTCCTCTATGGACGTCTCATGAATACAGAACAGATGTTTCCCCTTTATCGCGCAGCGGGTTGCGGGCTGCTAGCGATGCTGGTGGGTGTTGGCATTGCGCGATTTGGTTATTCACCGCTGGTGCCGGCGCTGGTGGCAGCGCATTGGTTTACCGCAGCCGCCGCCTTCTGGCTGGGGGCGACGAATTTACTCGGGTATCTGATCGGCGCGGCCGGTATGCGGGCCTGGCGCCGGCCGATCCATACCCGCGCCGCCGTGACCACGCTGATGGGGCTGACAGCACTCAGCCTGATCGCCTCGGCCTGGAATTTCGGGGTTTATTACGCGGGGATCTGGCGGCTACTGACCGGCATAACCGGCGGCGCTTTGATGGTGCTTATGGCGGCGGCAGTGGTGGGCCGGGCACCGCCGGCCAAACGCGGCCAAGTGGGGGGGATTACCTTTGCGGGCATGGGCACGGGGATTATGGTTTCAGGGCTGCTGATCCCGAGGTTTTTGGTGTTTGGCCTTCCCATGACCTGGGCCCTGCTGGGCGGCTTCAGCCTCCTGGCAACCCTGGCGGTAGGTTTGATGATGCCACCGGCGGTAATCACCCCGGCGGCACGGCCTGTGGGCAAGCAGGTTTTGAATAAGCCGGTGGCATTGTTGATCGTAGGTTATGCGCTCTGCGCCTTTGGGTTTTTACCGCACATGCTGTTTCTGGCCAGTTTCGTTGCCATCGGGCTGCATCGCGGCGTGGCGGCGGGGGCTAATGTGTCGGCTGTTCTGGGGGTTGCGGCGGCCCTTGGCCCGCCGATTCTCGGGCGCGTTGCTGACCGGATAGGGTTTTTGAAGACACTGGTCGGCGCTTATGTGGTTATGACCGCCGCCGTTTCAGTGCCGATGTTTACGGGCAGCGTGATTGGTCTGTCGATCTCGGCCTTCGGGGTGGGGGCGGTGGCTCTCGGCGCGGTGCTGCTGACCTCCGGTGCCATCGCCTCGCTGGTGGCACCGGACCGGTTGGCGGCAAACTGGGGACTGGCCACGATGAGCTATGCCGTGATGCAGGCGGTGAGCGCGGCGGCGTTCTCCAGCCTGTTCCATGCCACTGAGAATTATGAAATTTTATTTGGCATTGGTACGGTCGCGACGTTTGTATCCACTATTTTTGTTTTATTGTCAGAGCGTTTAAGTCGAAAACTTAATCTAAATCATAGTTCGTAATTGGTGGTTGCACTACATGAACAGGCTCCGGTAACGTGCCAGGCTTAACAAACGATTAGGACGCGCTTGTCTCAGACCATACTCCCTGCCGTTCGTCCTGCCGTCGCGCAGATCAAGCCAGTCAACCGGGAGGTTGAGCTTAAATTTCTGGTGGCCGAGACAGGGTTCAAGGCGGTGCAGCAATGGCCAGCGCTGGGGCTGAATGGCCGCCGTCCTTCCAGCAGGCGGCTGCATACGGTTTATTTTGATACCGCCCAGGGCGATTTACAACGCCATAAAATGCTGTTGCGGATGCGAGCCCAGCCGCGCGGCCATGTTATGACGCTTAAATGGAGCGGTGGCTTCCCGGGTGGCCTGTTTGAGCGCGGCGAAATTGAGGTGACGACGGCACATGCAACGCCTGATCCTTCATTGTTTGGTGCCGAAGTGGCTGGGATGATCGAGGCGGCTACCGAAGGCCGTGTGCTTGCCGCCATTTATGCAACCGACATACGCCGTGCGACGCACCAGATCCGTAGCGAGACCAGCACCATCGAAATTGCGTTCGATGCTGGTGTGATCGTTGCCGGTGACGTGACGATGCCGGTGCGCGAGATTGAACTGGAATGGAAAGCCGGAGATGTCGCGGATTTATACCGGTTAGGTGTAGCGCTGGCCGAGACATTTCCGGTACGTCTGGGGATGCTGGCAAAGTCTGACCGCGGGGTGCTGCTGGCGACTGGTGCGCTGCCCAAAGCGGTGCGCAGCCATGCCACGCTGAGCGGGGATCTGACGGTGGACGAGGCCATCGGCCGGGCGATCAATAGCTGCCTGGCGCAGTTCGCTGCCAATTGGCCGGCGTTCGAGACGGGGGATGCGGTGGCGGCGGTGCATCAGATGCGGGTGGCGCTGCGGCGTTTGCGGGCGATGCTTGGGTTGTTTCAACGGGCGTTTCCGTGCCCCGAATTTGTCAGCCTGCGCGAGGAAGCCCGCCAGATTGCTGCGTTACTGGGCGAGGCCCGTAACCTTGATGTGTTCATGGCCTTGGTGCGCGAGGGCCCACACGCGGCGTTTTCTGATGAGGCGGGTTTTGAGGATATTTTGCAGGATTGCGACGCCCGCCGCGAGGCAGCCTATGGGTCAGTGCGAGACCTATTGGCGGCACCTGCCACCACGCGCTTCGTGCTCTCTGCGCAGGCGTTTGTGGCACGGTATGGCTGGCGCAACGGTTTGCCGGCTGAAGCCCTGCCACGCCTGACCGCGCCAGCGCATGAATTCGCCGCGCAGAATCTATCCCGGCTGCACCATAAATTGCTCAAGCGCGGTAAGCACGTGGCGGCCTTATCGCCGCATCAGCGGCACGAGCTACGGATTGGGTTGAAGAAATTACGCTATGTGGCTGAATTATTTGGGCCACTGTTTGAAAACCCGGCGCAGGTAAAAACCTACACCAAAGTTGCGGCCCGGTTGCAGGACCAGCTTGGGATGTTTAACGACCTGAATGTGGCGATTGGGATGGTAAACCAGATTGCAGGATCGCATTCTCGGGCCGCCGGTATTATTTTGGGCTGGTGCGGCCGAGGCGCTGGTACTGACCGGGATATACTCAAGGACAACTGGCGGGACTTCCGCAAAGTCCGGCGGTTCTGGGACTAAAAAGGCCGAGGAAATTCATCCCCGGCCTTTTTTGCTTTTGTTAGGCGGCTCGTTGTTGCAGGGCCGGGTAATCAGTGTAGCCGGTGGCCCCTTGGACGTAGAAGGTTGCCGGGTTTGGCTCATTCAGTGGCGCGGCGCGCTTGAAGCGTTCTACCAGGTCGGGGTTGGCGATGAATAATTTGCCCCAGGCCACAGCATCGGCCTCACCGGCGTCGAGCGCGGCCTGGGCGCTTTCCTGGGTAAAAGCCTCGTTGGCGATGTAGGTGCCGCCAAAAATTTTCTTCAGTTGCGGGCCGATCCAGTCGTCCGCCTTGTGCTCGCGGGCGCAGATGAACGCGATACCGCGCTCACCCAATTCGCGGGCGACGTAGGAGAAGGTGCCGAGGCGGTCGGAATCGCCCATCGAATGGGAATCCATGCGTGGTGCCAGGTGCATTCCCACCAGACCGGGTTCCCACACGGACAGCACGCCGTCGGTGACTTCAAGCATCAGGCGGGCGCGGTTTTGAATGCTGCCGCCGTAATCGTCGGTGCGGTGGTTGGAGCCGTCCTGCAGGAATTGGTCAAGCAGGTAGCCGTTGGCGCCGTGGATTTCCACGCCGTCGAATCCGGCCATCTGGGCGTTCATCGCGGCCTTGCGATAGGCTTCCACCACGCCAGGGATTTCGGAGGTTTCCAATGGGCGGGGCACTACATATTCCTGCTGCGGGCGAACCAGGCTGACATGGCCTTTGGCAGCAATGGCGCTGGCGGAAACTGGCAATTCGCCATTCAGAAATAAAGGAGCTGAGATGCGGCCAACATGCCAGAGCTGCGCAAAAATGCGGCCGCCGGCCTGGTGCACCGCTCTGGTGACGAGTTTCCAGCCTTCAACCTGCTCGGCAGACCATAGGCCAGGGGTATCAGCATAGCCGACTCCCATGGGAGTGACTGAGGTGGCTTCTGAGATGATCAGCCCGGCGGTGGCGCGTTCAGCGTAATATTGCGCCATCAGGGCGTTGGGGATGCGCTCAACCCCGGCGCGGGCGCGGGTGAGGGGGGCCATGATGATGCGATTGGGCAGGGTGATGTCACCCAGGGTTAAGGGGTCGAATAATGAGGGCATGAATGAAAAGCCTTTGGATGTTTACGTTGAGTGTTATGTAATGTTGCAATGCGGAAAAATCGAGGGGTGGATTTACCGTTAGCTGATTTTCGGGCCGCTTCGGCCTGAGCGGGTGATCACCACCACGCCGTCGCCAGCTTCGATCATGGTGGCGGGGTCTGGGCGGGTGAGGGTTTCGCCGCCTTTGCGGTTGATGGCAATAACAAACAGGCTGCCGCTGGCCTGATGCTCGGCGGCCTCAATGGTGGCGCCTGCGAGTGGACTGTCAGGTGCGACCGCCATAACCTCCAGATCAAGACCCAGTGTGCGCAGGCCGAAGCTCAATGTTCGCATTCGGTCTGAGCCATCGGTGAAGGAGGATGTGCGCGGGAACATGATAAGCTGGGCGATGCGTTCGGCCCCGATATGGGTGGGCTCGACCACGGAATTGGCCCCGGCTTGCAGTAACTTGCTCTTGGTGCTCGGCGCCTCGCTGCGGGCGATGATTTCAAGTTGTTTATTCAGGTTGCGGGCTGAAAGGGTGATGAAAACATTGGCGGCGTCGTTGGGCACCACGCTGGCCAAAGCGCGCGCCCGCGCGATGCCGACAGCCTGTAAAACGGTCTCGTCAGTCGCATCGCCGCGGATCGTGAGGTTTCCGGCGGACATCGATTCGTTGTAGCGCTGCTCATTAAGTTCCAGCACCACAAATTCGGTGCCGCCGGCCTTTAATTCATCGGCGAGCATCTGGCCGATCCGGCCGTAGCCGCACACGATCACATGGCCGACCATTTTATCGATATGCGTTTTCATGCGCTTGGTCCCGAGAAGAATCTGAATTTGGGCGATGGTGATAAACTGCACCAGCGCACCGGTGAGAAAGATGATGCCGGTGCAGCCGAGGATAATGGTGGTGATGGTGATGGCGCGTAAATCAACGGTGGCCACCGGATGCACTTCGCCATAACCCACCGTGAATACCGTGATGATGACGAAGTAAAACGCATCGCCCCAGGACCAGCCATCAAGCACGTAGGCAATGGTAGCGCCAGCGACGACGAGTAGCATATAGGCCAGCCCGAAGATCAGGTTGCGGGCTGGCGAGTTGGCGAACCAAACGAGCCACGAGTGAGGGGTTCGCGGCCCGGCCTTGGTCATGGAGGGCTTAAAAAATTCCCGCTTGCGCGGGAATGACGGTGGTAAGGGCCGGTAACGGTTGGTGCCATCAGCTCCGCTTGTCGACCGGAACGTAATCGCGGGTGACAGCGCCGGTGTAAATTTGCCGAGGGCGGCCAATGCGCTGTTGCGGGTCCTCAATCATTTCCATCCACTGGCTGATCCAGCCAACGGTGCGGGCCAGAGCGAAGATGGGCGTGAACATGGTGGTGGGGAAGCCCATGGCCTTCAGGATGATGCCTGAATAAAAATCCACGTTCGGGTAGAGTTTGCGCTCAACGAAATATGGGTCTTCGAGAGCGATTTTTTCGAGCTCAATGGCGAGGTCGAGCATCGGGTCATTTTTGATGCCGAGTTCACCCAAAACCTCGTAGCAGGTTTTCTGCATGATTTTGGCGCGGGGGTCGAAGTTTTTGTAAACCCGATGGCCGAAGCCCATGAGTTTGACGTGAGAGTTTTTGTCTTTCACCTGGGCGATGAAGGCTGGGATGTTATCTTTGTGACCAATCTCAGCCAGCATCTTCAATACCGCCTCATTGGCGCCGCCATGGGCCGGGCCCCAGAGTGAAGCGATACCCGCAGCAATACAGGCGAACGGGTTGGCGCCGGTGGACCCGGCCAGACGCACGGTGGAGGTGGAGGCGTTCTGCTCATGGTCGGCATGGAGGATAAAAATGCGGTCCATGGCGCGGGTGAGGATCGGGTTCGGCACGTAAGTTTGCGGCGGCACCGCGTGGAACATATAGAGGAAGTTTTCCGAGTAGCTGAGGTCGTTACGCGGATACATGAACGGCTGGCCGACGTTATATTTATGAGCCCAGGCGGTGATGGTGGGGATTTTGGCGATCATGCGGTAGGCGCTGATCTCGCGCTGGCGTGGATCATTGATGTCAATGCTATCGGGGTAGAAGGCGGACATGGCACCGACCACTGAGCAGAGCATGGCCATCGGGTGCGCGTCGCGCCGGAAACCGTCCCAGAAGCGGCGGATTTGCTCATGCAGCATGGTGTGCAAGGTGACGCCGCTGGTGAAACTTTTCAGCTTTTCTTCGTTGGGCAACTCACCATACAGCAACAAATAAGCCACTTCGAGGAACGTAGAGTGCTCAGCGAGCTGTTCGATCGGGTAGCCTCGGTACAGTAAAATACCCTCATCGCCGTCGATGTAAGTGATTGAGCTTTCGCAGGAGGCGGTGGCCCCGAAGCTGGGGTCGAAGGTGAAAATGCCCAGATCGCCCTGGATTTTCCGGATATCGGCGACCGGTGGCCCCATGGTGCCGCCGAGCAATGGGAGGGTGGCGGTTTTGTCGCCAAGAGTGAGAGTGGCGCTGCCGACTTGCTTGCTGGTTGCCGTTTGGGCCATGCGGATTTTACCTCTGCAAAATTTGTGGGTGAGGACGTCTCGAGGAAGGCTGCATTATTGCCCTATTAAATCCTCTGTCTCATGAAAAGCAACCTTCGCTTATGCAGCAATCATCGCAGGTCGGCGGGGCGGATAAAGCGCTGCAGCGTTGCGGTGCCGGGGGCGATTTTGTGCCAGGGGGTTGAAATGAGGAATTCAGTGAGGCTGGCCGTAGGGTAGCCCTCATTCAGGCGGGCTAATTCTGGCTTTGCGCTGGTTGGGCCAGCTAGGCCAAGGGCAGAATCATGAATGCCTGGGTTGTGGCCAATGACCAGCACGCTACGGATGGTTTCGGGCAGATCGCGCAAAATCTCGCGGATTTGTCCGGTGGTGGCCATATAGAGCCCTGGAAGCGTATCAATGTTCGGCCGTTCATCCCACACGGACGCTGCTTCAAGAGCTTCCAGCGTCTCCTGGGTGCGTAGGGCCGATGAGACCAGCACGACATCGGGCGCTAAGCCGGATTTGCGCATGAGGTGGCCAATCGCGGTGGCAGCGCGCTTGCCCTCCGGCAGCAACGGCCGGTCATGGTCGCTGAATTCACTGTTAGGCCGGGCGGCTTTGGCGTGCCGAAGCAGGACAAGTTGGTGCATAACGACATTGTGCCATGGCATGATCGCGCTGTCGCCCCTATCTAGTAAACTCGTTTATGAGGGAGACAGGCTTGATGGATCGACGGCGTTTTTTACTCAGCGCAGCCGCTTTTGCTCTGCCAATTCCGGCAGCCAATACCATCGGATTCAAGGTACTGCGTAATGGCACGCCGATCGGCGAGCATCATTTAAACTTCACCCAGGTAGGCGACGATCTGACCATAGATATTGATATCCAGTTGCTGGTGAAGCTGGCGATGATTCCGGTGTTTCGTTATAATTTGAAAGCCGTTGAAAAATGGTCAGGTGGGGTGTTTCAGAGCCTGCAGAGCACAATCAAGGATAATGGCAATTTGCTGACCGTGCATGCGGAAAAAAATGCCGACGGGTACGCCGTGACCGGCACTAACCAAGATAATCCTGATAAAAATATGCCAACGTATCAGGTACCGCCCAACACGATGCCGCTGACCTATTGGAATAAGCGGTTTATGAAAGGCACGATTCTGAACATCCAGACCGCGCATACCTATCCGGCCACCGTGGATTCGCCGGGGTGGAATAAATTACCAACCGCCGAGGGTGGATTTTTGACCGCGCAACGGTTTGACCTGACCGGCAAGCTGCGTCTGAGTGTTTGGTATGATCAGAGTGATGCGTGGTCAGGCCTGGAGTTTCACTATAGCGGCGATGAGACCTACGAGAAAATTGTCGCGTGAAACTTCGCGTTGTTTTAGGCGACCAGTTATCGCGTAACATCGCCGCCCTGGCCGGGCTGGATGTTTCACAGGACGTGGTGCTGATGGCGGAGGTGATGGGGGAATGTAGCTATGTGCCGCATCATCCGCAAAAAATTGCCTTGGTGCTCTCAGCCATGCGGCATTTTGCCGCGGCCTTGCAGGCCCGAGGTGTGCACTTGCGCTATGTGAAGCTCGATGATCCGCTGAACACCCAAACGCTGGACGGTGAACTTGTGCGCGCCGTAAAGGCGTTGCGGCCGGAGGCGGTGGTGGTGACGGCTCCCGGTGAATGGCGGGTGTTGCAGGCCATGCAAGGCTGGGGCGCGCTTACCGGCGGAGCTGTGGAAATACGCGAAGATGACCGTTTTTTAGCGTCGCAACAGTATTTTGCGGACTGGGCGGAAGGGAAATCCAGCCTGCGGATGGAGTTTTTTTACCGCAAAATGCGCCAGGCTACGGGTATTTTGATGGATGGCGCCAGCCCGGTTGGCGGCAACTGGAATTACGACTCCGAAAACCGTAAAAAATTGCCGAAGGATGTGAAGCCGCCCAAGCCAAAACGATTTCCGCCCGATACCATCACCCGCGAGGTGATCGCGATGGTGGCAGATAAATTTGCGCATCATTATGGAGACGTGGCTGCGTTTGATTACCCGGTGACAAGCCGCGAGGCGCTGGCTGGGTTTGAGGATTTTATCGCGCACCGGCTAAGTGGCTTTGGTGATTGGCAGGACGCAATGGCGACGGGCGAGCCGACGATGTTTCATAGCCTGGTGTCGGCGCCGCTGAATTTAGGTCTGCTGGACCCGTTAGAGTTATGCAAGGCGGCTGAGGCGGCTTACCGGGCTGGCGCGGCACCATTAAACGCCGTTGAAGGATTTATCAGACAAATTTTGGGATGGCGGGAGTTTGTGCGCGGTATTTATTGGCTGCACATGCCCGGTTACGCCAGCCTGAACAGCCTTGGCGCGAGCCGCCCGTTGCCGGAATTTTACTGGACCGGCACGACCAAAATGCGCTGCATGAGTGAGGCCATTCGCCAGACCATGACATATGCTTATGCGCATCATATTCAGCGGTTAATGATTACCGGAAACTTCGCGCTGCTGGCCGGGTTGCACCCCGATGGCGTGGATAAATGGTATCTGGCGGTTTACATTGATGCTTATGAATGGGTTGAAATGCCCAACACCCGGGGCATGGCCTTACACGCTGATGGTGGTGTGGTGGGCTCGAAACCTTACGCGGCTTCGGGGGCATATATTAACCGCATGAGCAATTACTGCAGCGGTTGCCATTATGACGTAAATGACGCGGTGGGTGCGCGCGGTTGTCCGTTTAACGCGCTATATTGGGATTTTATTGACCGCCACGCTGAAAGATTTGCGCATAACCCTCGCATGGCGATGCCAGTGAGAACTTTGGCAAAAATGCCGCCTGATAAAGTGAGTTCATTAAAAGCACGGGCGGCCGATATACTTAAAATCATCGAACACGGGGGTACTGGCTTATGAAAATTCCCACACCGGCTGATGGCATCGCCTGGGTAACCGGCGCCTCAAGTGGCATTGGCCGGGAGTTGGCGGTGCAATTCGCGAAGGACGGATGGATCGTGGCGGTCTCGGCACGCCGGGTGGCCGATTTGCAAAGCCTTGCGGATATGTATCCCGGCCAGATGATTGTGGCGCCGTTGGATGTAACAGACCAGGTCGGCGTGCTGGCCACCGTACAAAAAATTGAGGCGGAGTCTGGCCGGATGATCGTGCGGGCGGTGCTGAATGCCGGGACCTATATCCGCGATACTGCCTCTGATTTTGATGTGGCGGTTTTTAAGACGCAGGTGGATGTGAATCTGCTGGGAACCGCCAACTGCCTGGCGGCGGTGATGCCGGCCATGCTGGCAGCAAGACGGGGGCAGATCGGTATTGTCAGCTCATTGGCCGGACTGGCGGGGCTGCCGGGGGCGGTGACTTACAGCACTACCAAAGCCGGGTTGCTGGCGATGGCGCAAAGTTTGAAGTTTGATCTCAACCGGGCCGATGTGGCGTTGTCGGTGATTTTGCCTGGATTCGTCAAAACGCCGCTGACCGACAAAAACCAGTTTCCGATGCCGTTTTTGATGGAGGTGAGCGATGCCGCGAAAGCGATTATGGAAGGCCTGGACGCCGGGCGGTTTCTGGTGGCGTTCCCTGGCGGTTTAGCATGGCCACTGCGGTTTTTACGAATTTTGCCAGCGTCGTTGTATTTTGCATTGGTGGCACGCTCAACTAAATGGTGAGCGCGCTCCGATCAGCCGAAATGTTTTTCGGGGTGACGCAGATGCCAGAGGCGTTCATGCGCTGCTACCAGGCTTTCAATGCTCTTGCGGCGGTTGGTATCGGGTGAAACGCTACGCCGGGTTAGCATGTTTTCCAGAATATGAAGTAACTGCTCGGCAATTTCGTAATCGGCTTGGTCGCAAGCATGATGGAAAGCAATGAGGACCTTATCAGACAAACGCCGACTATACCGTGGTGGGCCACCGTTTTGTCTTGAAATATCTACCCCAGAAGCGTCAGTATCACTCACGTATGTCATTCCATTCCGATTCTACACTCCCAGGAGGATGATCGACGCGGCACCAATTCCTGTGAGTTCACTTACTGTAGAATCTCATACCGCAAATCACAGGTTGGTTACAACATTCTAAACGAGCGACGTAAGGGGGATCGTTTACCTTCAAACGGCAAGCAATTGTTTCTTCACTCACGGACACTACCGAAATGTCCGGCCCCGCCATACTTGCAGCAAGGGCCGGATTGGTTTGGCTACTCAGCAGGCAGGATGTTTGCAGGCTCAACAGACTCAAAATCGGCGAAAGCATCTTCCCACGAACCGGTGGTGGAAGCCTTGCTATATTCGGTCGAGCGGCTTTCAAAGAAATTAGCGTGTTCTACCGCGTTCAACATCTCATCAAGCCAGGGGAGTGGGTTTTTATCCACGTGAAATAGGACATTCAACCCAAGCTGGGTCAAACGGCGGTCTGCGATGTAGCGGATGTAGCGTTTCACCCCTTCAGCGGTGAGACCTTCAACCGCACCAAGTTCAAACGCAAGGTCGATGAAGGCGTCCTCATGATCAACAATGGTGGCACAGGTAAGGTAGAGCTCGCGGCGCAGTTCCTCGGACCAGATTTCCGGGTTTTCCTGCACGAAGGTGCGGAACAATTTGATGATGGATTCGCAATGCAGGGATTCATCGCGCACCGACCAGGTGATGATCTGGCCCATTCCCTTCATTTTGTTAAAGCGCGGAAAATTCAGCAGAATGGCGAAGGAAGCGAATAATTGCAGGCCCTCAGTGAAGGCACCGAACGCCGCCAGGGTTTTGGCGATGTTGTGCTTACTGTCCATGGAAAAGGCGTGCATGTAGTCGTACTTGTCCTTCATCTCCTTATATTTGAGGAAGGCGGTGTATTCGACCTCGGGCATGCCGACGGTGTCGAGCAGGTGCGAATAAGCGGCGATATGCACGGTCTCGATGTTCGAGAACGCCGAGAGCATCATCAGCACCTCGGTTGGTTTGAACACGTTGCTGTAGTGCTTCATGTAGCAGTTATTCACCTCGACATCCGCCTGGGTGAAAAATCGAAAAATCTGGGTGAGCAGATTGCGCTCGGGCATGGTGAGGTTTTTGTGCCAGTCCTTCACGTCATCGGCGAGCGGCACTTCCTCCGGCAGCCAATGCACGCGCTGCTGGGTGAGCCATGCCTCGTAAGCCCATTGATAGCGGAACGGCTTATAAACAGGGTTTTCGGTGAGGAGATTAAGTTTCACCGGATATTGGTCGGGGGTGGTGTGCGCGCTCATGAAAATAGCCTTAAGGGGGGAGAGAAGAAAATTCCCGCCTGCGCGGGAATGACGAGGACGGAACTACTGGCAGGCCAGGCATTCCTCGTAATCGGCAGAGGCGGCGAGCGGCCGGGGGGCGGCGCCGTCGTTGACGGGCGTGATGCCGGTGAATTCGTCGGGGCGCACGGCTTTTTCTGAGACTGTATCAGCCCGCTGGATCGAGAGCGAGCGGCAGTAATACAGCGATTTCACGCCCTTCTTCCAAGCCTGATAATGGATCTGATGCAGATCGCGCTTGTTCACATTGGCCGGCACGAACACATTGATCGATTGGCTCTGGCAGATGAAGGGCGCACGGTCAGCGGCGTGTTCGATGATCCAGCGCTGGTCGAGTTCAAACGCGGTTTTATAAACGTCCTTCTCATGCTGGGTGAGGAAATCCAGATGCTGCACGCTGCCCTTGGTGGTGGTGATGGAGGACCAGGTGTCCTCATCGTCGCGGCCGTATTTTTCCAGTAGCTTTTGCAGAGGCCGGTTGCGCACCGAGAAGCTGCCGGAGAGGGTTTTTTGCAGGAATACATTGGCTGCAATCGGCTCGATTCCGGGCGAGGTGTTGCCGGTGATGATGGAAATCGAGGCGGTTGGGGCAATGGCGATTTTATAGGAGAAACGCTCGTCGATGCCATAGTCGGCAGCATCCGGGCAAGCGCCGCGTTCAGCCGCCAGTTTTTTAGATGCAGCATCAGCACCGGCGCGTATGTGCTTAAACATCTTGGTATTCCACACCTTCGCCATAACACTCTCGAACGGAATATTCTGGTCCTGCAGGAATGAATGGTAACCCATGACACCCAAGCCCACCGAGCGCTCGCGCATTGCAGCGTATTTGGCTTTTTCCATCGAGTCCGGCGCTTTATCGATGAAGTCCTGCAGTACGTTATCAAGAAAGCGCATGGCATCTTCGATGAATTGCTCGTTCTTGTGCCACTCGAACCAGTATTCGAGGTTCAACGAGGACAGGCAGCATACGGCGGTGCGCTGTTTGCCATGCTGGTCCAGCCCGGTTGGCAAGGTAATTTCAGCGCAGAGATTGGAGGTTTTCACCTCCAGGCCGGCCAGCTTGTGATGCTCGGGGCGGGCGTTATTCACATGGTCGGAGAAAATCAGGTACGGCTCGCCGGTTTCAATGCGGGCGGTGAGGATGCGCACCCACAAGGCGCGGGCCGATACGGTGCGAACATGGGCGCGGTCCTTCGGTGAGGTCAGCATCCACTCCGAGTCGGTCTCGACGGCACGCATGAAGGCATCGGAGAGCAGGATGCCGTGGTGCAAATTCAGCGCTTTGCGGTTTGGGTCCCCGCCGGTCGGGCGGCGGATTTCAATGAACTCCTCGATCTCCGGGTGCCAGACCGGCAGATAAACGGCGGCGGAGCCACGGCGCAGCGAACCCTGGCTGATGGCGAGGGTCAGGCTGTCCATCACCCGGATGAACGGCACCACGCCGGAAGTTTTGCCGTTCTGGCCGACTTTTTCGCCGATCGAGCGCAAATTTCCCCAGTAGGAGCCGATGCCGCCGCCCTTTGAGGCCAGCCAGACATTCTCATTCCAGAGGCCGACGATACCTTCCAGACTGTCGGAGGTTTCATTCAAAAAGCAGGAGATGGGGAGGCCGCGGTCGGTGCCACCGTTCGAGAGCACCGGGGTCGAGGGCATGAACCACATTTTGCTCATATAGTCGTAAATCCGCTGCGCGTGTGCGGCGTTGTCGCCGTAGTACGAGGCGACGCGGGCGAATAAATCCTGATAGCCTTCGCCGGGCAATAGGTAGCGGTCATCGAGCGTGGCGCGCCCGAAATCGGTGAGCAGCGCATCGCGTGACCGGTCAACCTGAACCTGGAAGCGACCCGGCATCTGGATGGTGTCATCCAGCATGACGGCTTCATTTTTGGAAATCATATTCATCGCCGACCTCGATTATTCATTGGAACTCTACACTACATGTTGGGGAGATTTTATCAATCGAATACCACATCATGCTTTGAAATTTTTATTAACGACGATTCTCGCCTCGATTCTTAACGAGCTGTCACTGCAGCGCAACATCAATGTTCACACTACGTTCTAATTTGGGTGGCGGCAATGATATCGCAAGCAGCGCCGACTCCGATATTTTGCAGACCTTGCCGAACAGCTTATGCCAGTGACCATGACCGAGATTCGCACCTACACACATCAGGAAATTTTACCCGTTATTCGTGGCGTGGCGCTGGCGATTTTGCTCTCGGCGCTTGACCAGACGATCGTGGTGCCGGCGGTGCCAAAAATGGGGCATGATTTGCAGGGTCAGGGGCATCTGGCCTGGATCGTGGCGGCTTATTTGCTCACCGGCACCGCCGCCACGCCGGTGTTCGGCAAACTCTCGGATATTTATGGCCGACGGAAATTACTACAGCCAGCGATTATCGTGTTCGTACTGGCCTCGATGGGCTGTGCGGTCGCGCAAAACCTGCCGGAGATGATTTTTATGCGGGCGGTGCAAGGCATTGGCGGGGCCGGGTTGATCACCATTGCGCAGACCGCGATTGCCGATGTGGTGCCGCCACGCGAGCGGGGGCGCTACCAAATATATATGAGCGGCATGTGGGGCATCGCCAGTATTGCGGGGCCGATTGCTGGTGGCGCGCTGACGGATTTGCTCTCCTGGCGGGCAATTTTCTGGATCAACCTGCCACTGGGCGCGGTGGCCTATATTTCCAGCGGGCGGGCCCTGCGGCTATTGCCGCCACATGCGCCGGGGCCGGTGAAGATCGATTATCTGGGGGCAGGGCTGTTGATGGCGAGCATCACCGCCTGGCTGGTGCTGTGCTCCTCCGGTGGACGGGATTTTGCTTGGGGCTCGCCGGTGGCTGGTGGCTTGGCGATGGGGGGTGCGGTGCTGACTGGGTTGATGATCTGGCAGGAGCGCCGGGCTATTATGCCGATGCTGCCGCTTCATATTTTCGCCAATAAAATTGTGTTGGGGGGCCTCGCGCTGTCGTTTACCAATTCGTTGTGCACCTTCGGCGGCACGTTTTTATTGCCGCTGTATTTTCAATATGTGCGGGGCACCAATGCGGCAGTCTCGGGGGCGTTTACCACGCCGTTTCTGCTGGCGTTTGTGGTGATGTCCTACGCGGGCGGCCATGTGGCGCGCTGGCTTGGCCGCACCAAACCGACGATTCTGCTGGCGCTGGTGGCGTGCCTGGCCGGGTTGGTGTTGCTGGCCAGTATGGGGCGCAGCACGCCTCTGGCTTTATGCGTGGCCTATATGGTGTTGCTGGGGGGCGGCATCGGGCTGGTGCAGCCGAATATCACGGTGGCAATTCAGAACGCCGCTGACCGGCGCGATGTTGGGGTGGCGACCGGATGTATGTTGTTGTTTCGCGCCATTGGTGGCTCGGCAGGGGTGACATTGGCGGGGACCGTGCTGCTGGCGGCAGGGTTTCATATGGCCTTTGCGGCCTGCGCGGTGGCAGCATTGCTGGCATTGCTGGTCGGCATAGTGATGCGCGATATGTCGCTGCGGTCAGTCCATTGAGAGGGCAGCCCCGTCACGCAGAATGGCGTTGGCCTGCGGAGAAATACCGGTTGCATCGTGCAGAACCAGGCCGGGCAGCAATCTGTCGGGGCTACGGGCGCCACGCCGGGCGGTGATGATTACCTGCGCCGCGGCTTGCCCGGTACGCGGCCAGAGCGGCAGCAGGGTAATGGCGCCGTATTTATGTGATCGCAGATACACTAACGCCTCGCTGAATGAGGCAGACGGCAAGATAAGGTATATCTGACCGTTCGACTTCAGGCAGGTGGTTAACCCGCTAATCCAGTCTGCCAGCAAGCCGGTATGGGCGTGGTGAGCCAAAGCGCGCTTTTCATCCGGTGACTTGGTGGCGGCCGGGTTGAACCAGGGCGGGTTGGCGATGGCGTGCTGGAAGATGCCGCTGAACGGCGGGTGAGCGGTGTCACCCTGCAGGCAAAAAAAGTTCTGCAATCCGTTGATTTTGAAATTTTCATTAGCCAGAGCGGCCAGGGTGGGGTCGATTTCGAGTCCGGTACCGGCTAAGCCTGCGATCCGGTAACCGAGGCACAGCAAGGCAGCACCGGCACCGCTGCCGGCCTCCAGAACCTGCTCTCCCGGTTTGGCATTGATACTTGCCGCCAGCAGGACCGGCTCGAAGCCGCTGCGGTGGCCGGAGGTGAATTGGCGGTATTTGACCCTGCCGCCAAGCAGCGTGCCCTCGTTGGTCTGGGTCATAACTCCCCAGCCTCACGCAACACCCGGCGGGCGGCATTCGCCTGTGGGGCGGGCACCATGATCCGGCGTTGGATAGCCCCGGCGCTGCCTTCGAGTACCGACATGTTCATATCATATAATTCGGGTTGCAGTCCGGCGTCGCGCAACAGAGCCATTAAAAAGCTCAAGCGGACCGGCTCGTTTGACGCAATGACCATTTCCATGTGGCTGTCTCCTGCTTGACCCTGTTTCGCCCGGACCAATATGGTGGCATGAGAGGGGTAAATAGCAAGCTGGGATGCGGGTTTGGACGGTACGACACCTTTGACGGCAGATGCGCTGACCCGGTTAACCGCGTCGCTTGAGGCTGATTTGCAAGCCACCAACCGCGCCATTGTGGCGCGGATGGACTCGCCCGTGGCATTGATCCCCCAATTAGCGGCGCATTTGGTGGCTGCAGGGGGCAAGCGGTTGCGGCCGCTCCTGACTTTGGCGGCGGCCCGGTTATGCGGCTACGAGGGGGAGCGCCATGTGCAACTCGCGGCCTGCGTGGAGTTCATCCATACCGCGACGCTGCTGCATGACGATGTGGTGGACGAGAGCGTATTGCGGCGCGGCCTTGCCAGCGCCAATGCGGTGTTCGGCAATAAAGCCTCGGTACTGGTAGGGGATTTTTTGTTTGCGCGGGCGTTTCAGTTGATGGTGGCTGATGGGTCGCTGGAGGTGCTGCGGATTCTCTCCACCGCCGCCGCCACGATTGCCGAAGGTGAGGTGCTGCAACTGAGCACCCAGAACGATATTGCGACCACTGAGGATAAATATTTCGAGGTTATCCGGGGTAAAACCGCCGCGCTGTTCGCCGCGGCCTGCGAGGTTGGCGGCGTGATCGCCAACCGCCCGCCTGCCATGTGCGCTGCCTTGGCCAGCTACGGCATGGACCTTGGCATGGCATTTCAACTGGTTGATGACGCGCTTGATTACAACGCCAATGTGGCTGAATTGGGCAAAACGATCGGTGATGATTTCCGGGAGGGTAAGCTGACCTATCCGGTGCTGATCGCGATTCGTGATGGCGAACCAACCGAGAGGTTATTCTGGGAGCGGGTGATTGGTGCGGGGGAACAAACCGACACTGACCTGGCAACCGCTCTGAAGTTAATAGCCCGGCATAATGCGATTGAGCGTACCGTTGCCAAAGCCCGGCAGTTTGCCGAGTCAGCTAGTCAGGCGCTAGAAATTTTTCCTGGCTCGGCTCTGCGCGATAATTTGCAGGAGATTGCGCTTTACACCACGGCGCGGCGCTCATGAGCGCTTTGACTCAGGTGATATGCTGAATTTGAATTGGACTTAACAATGGCTGTTTTGATGAGTATCACGAGAGCCCGGCTAAGCTTATTACCTGGCGTTTTTCTCTGTGCGGTCATCACGGCATTGGCGGCCCTCCTGCAAGCGGTCGAGACAAAGCTGGTGGGGGAGGCTTTTTTAGAAGCCCTGGTGCTGGCTATTTTACTGGGCGTGATTATTCGTACCCTTTGGCAGCCCGGCGAGATATGGCGGCCGGGAATTCATTTCAGTGCCAAAACGCTTTTAGAAGTGGCGGTGGTGATGCTCGGCGCCTCAGTAAGCGTTAAAACGGTTATTGCTTTGGGGATACCGCTGCTGATCAGCATTGTGGTGGTGGTGGCGGCGGCTATTATGATCAGCTACACAATTTGCCGAATGCTGAAATTGCCGAGCAAGATGTCGCTGCTGGTGGCTTGTGGCAATTCGATTTGCGGTAATTCCGCGATTGCGGCGGTGGCTCCGGTGATCGGCGCAGATGGCCATGATATTGCAACATCGATTGCGTTTACGGCAGTGCTGGGTGTTATTACGGTACTGGTTTTGCCACTGCTGGTGCCATTGTTGCATATGTCGCTCACGCAATACGGTGTGCTGGCGGGGTTGACCGTTTACGCGGTGCCGCAGGTGCTGGCGGCAACCTTGCCGATTGGTGCTCTGAGTAACCAGATCGGCACGGTGGTGAAGCTGGTGCGCGTGCTGATGCTGGGGCCCGTCGTGCTGGTGGTCTCGTTATTTGCGGGAAAATTTCGTGAGCCGGGCGCTGTCAGCATTGAGCGCAAACTGAAGCTACAACAATTAGTGCCTTGGTTTATTATTGGCTTTTTGCTGGTGCTGGTCGTGCGCTCGATGGATATCATCCCACAGCCGGCCTTGGGGCCGATTAAAAATATGGCCGCTATTTTAACAACAGTTTCGATGGCAGCCCTGGGTTTAGGTGTGGATGTACGGGCGGTGGCCAAAGCCGGTATAAGGGTTACCACCGCCGTGACATTGTCGTTGATCGTGCTGGGCGTGATCAGCCTGGCGTTGATCTGGCTGCTGGCGATTCCTTAAATTTAATCATGCACAAAAGCGATTTGTACGTCGCCCAGGGTAACCCCGAGTTTGCTGATGGTCGTGTGGTTGATCACCACGCCAGAACTTTCGCGGAACATCCAGTCACTGACTGAAACAGTGTGAGTGCTCGAACCGGTATGCAGTTCGGTAACATAGGTCATGTGAAACGCATTGCCGTCCTGTTCGCCGGTAGCAACACCGATGACATCGCCGGCTGTGCCCTCCCAGGTGTTGGGACCAGTTTTATGGAAATGCCAGGTGCGGCTGGTCGGTTGGCCGTTGGCGCCGCCGACATAGGTAAAATGTTCCTGCAAAGTCATTGTGGTGCCGTCCCAACTGCCATGGCAATCGACAGTGAACTGATTACGCACATTGCCGAAGCGATCGATGAAAATGCCGTAGGCGGTGGAATGACCGGGAAAATAATCGTTCAGCGCCATGGTGGGGGAGCCGTTGGCGAAATCCTGTGGCTGCATGGTGGCACAGGCGCTGAGACTACAGGCGCTTAGTACCGGGAGAACAAAATTGAGCCAACGCATTATATAAATCCTTATATGTTTTCTACTGGAATATCGATCCAGCTCAGGTGCCCGCCCTTGCCAGCCCCGGTGTCGAGAAACACCGCGGTACCGCCTTGAGCACCATGCTTGATGTAAGGTCGGTCATCCAGACTGCGACGGTCGTGGCCGCAATAAACAATCACATCTGCGGGAACATGATGCACCCAGCCGATCAGACGTTCGGGCTTGCCAGCGCCGGTGACGCGCCCGGTGGTCTGGCCATACAAGGCGCGGGCAAGCAGAGGGTCGGGGCGGGCTTCGGGAAAGTTGGGCGGGGGTGTTG
>DAIDEE010000044.1 GCA_027308685.1 Acidocella sp. | reverse complement strand
CCATCACAACTATATCGCCGCGTTCGGCATGCCCGCCAATGTTGATGATTTGGCGAGGCACTGCGTGATCGGGTTTGACCGGGATGATAGATCGTTCCGTTCGATTGGTCCGGGCGCCAAAAATCTCACCAGGGAGCAGTTCGGCTTTCGGTGCGACAACGATCCAGCCCAACTAGCTGCCCTGCGTTCAGGCGTTGGGGTCGGCGGATGCCAGACCCAAATTGCCGCCCGAATGCCGGAACTCGTTCGGATACTCGCCCAAGAGGTCGATTTCACGCTGGAAATGTGGCTGGCAATGCACGAGGATTTGAAAGGGACACGCAGGGTCAGGTTGTTGTTCGATTATCTGCAAACGGAATTGAAAACCTATACAGAAGGGGCAGCGGCCAGCATGCCATAGGGTGCGGCGCTCACTAGGCTTCCAACGAGCTACGATGAATTCGAAATCACGGTCCCCACACTACTCGTCGGGCTGGATGAGTTCGTGGACATGGTGGTGCCGGAATTGAAGGGCAGGGGGCTGCTACTGAAGGATACTGAGGGCATGATTTTGCAGGAGCACTTTGATCTTCCGAGCCCGCCCAGCAATCTCTTGCGGCTTGAACCGGCCGCCGACATTGATAGTTCGAGTGACTGGGACGCACTATTAGGGCATTTTCTGGTGGAAACCGGAACGACCAGTAATTTTTAAGTGTATTATTAAGGGTAGTGAGCTTGTGGTTTGAAAAATCCAAAGAATAAACTTGAAAAATTTTAATCTTTTTCAGGCTCATAACCTGAAGGTCCCTGGTTCAAATCCAGGTCCCGCAACCACTTAATACACTGAAATAAATTAAGAAATTTTCTAAATCCAAAGCTATCCAAGGGGCGTCAGGTTTTAAGCCTGATTTCTGTCGTGTTTTATATGAAATAAATGAAAAGAAACATATACTTAAATCGGCGTCATTTTCTAATTTGTGTAGTGCATTAGTAGTGCATCTTATCTAACCCAAATAAGCCGGATGTGCTACATTTGGCTGGTAGAAGGGGCTGAGCTACCCCCCCCCATGCATTTACAAACAGGAGCAAGCTGTAAAGCGCGCCGAGCGAGTTGTCGCAAAGCCTGGGTAATGCAAATTCGGATCAGGCCAGAATCTTATACCGCAACTTCCAAGCCGGCGGCTTTCCATTCTGGGTAACCATCCTCCAAGCGCCGCGCATCATAACCCTTCTTCCGCAATGTGGCGACCGCCTCGAACGACAATACGCAGAACGGCCCACGGCAATATGCAATAATCGTTTGCCCGTGTGGCAAGTCGCATAAATTACGCTCGAGTGAGGTTAGCGATACATTAACCGCACCCGGAATATGGCCGCGGATGAATTCATCTTCAGGCCTTACATCGAGCAGCGTGACACTATCCTCGCGCAGTCGTACCAGTAATTCATCACGTGAAATGGGTTCCAGAGAATCCCGCGCCCGGAAATACGACGCCATCACCACTTCAACCTCCGCCGTGCTGCGTTCACCGATGCACCCAAGCGCGTTCAGAAGCCGAATGACGTCAGTTTCGGCAATCAGGCTGTAGAGCATATGTTTGCCATCGCGCCGTGGCTCGGCAAGGCGCGCCCGGCGGAGGATTTGTAAATGCCGGGAGGTGTTCGCAATACTCAAACCGGTTCGGGTGGCCAGCATCTCAACGCTGACTTCACCCTGTGCCAGGAGTTCGAGAATTTCCAGGCGATTGGGATGGCCGATCGCTTGGGCGATCTCGGCGAGGCTTGCAAATACCCGTTGTTTAGGTCCGAGACTTGACACCGAGGTCCATTCAAGAAATCATTCAATAAAATGATTGAACAATAGAACTCAAGCCGCGTCAAGTCGCCGTAGCCGCCAACTTTAGGAGAGACTCCATGATTTTACGCCAATTTCTTCATAGCGACCCAATTGCCGCCTCGTATTTTCTGGGCTGTGTCGGGTACGGTATCGGTGCGGTGGTTGACCCGGTTTTTCCGCTTGAGCCCTATCTCACAGCGGCAACGACTGCCGGCGTTGATATCCGTTATGTCATTGATACCCATCTCCATGCCGATCATGTCTCAGCCGGTCGCGCACTCGCTGCAGCGGCTAAGGCCGAATATGTGCTGCACCAAAGTGCTAACACCGGCTTTGCCTTTCGTGGGGTCATTGAGGGTGAAACACTGGAGCTTGGCAATGTTGTGCTCGAAGTGCTCCACACGCCCGGCCACACGCCGGAGCATTTATGCCTGCTGGTGACCGACAGAACACGGGCGCCGCAACCCTGGTTCCTGCTCGCCGGCCATACGCTGATGGTCGGCGATGTTGGCCGAACCGAACTGGCCACTGACGCTGCGACTGGCGCGCGAACCTTGTTCAAAACCCTGCAACGTTTAAGGGCATTTCCTGATTACATTGAAATTCTGCCCGGCGCGTTTGCAGGGTCGGTTTGCGGGCGTGGGCTGTCGGGCAAGCCATCCTCCACCATTGGTTTTGAGCGCCTGTATAATCCCGCGTTCGCAATGAATGATGAGGCGGGATTTGTTGAATTTATGCTGGCCAATATTCCACCTGTTCCAGAGGGGGCTGCGGCTTATCGTGCCAGCAACGCTGGTCTGGTGTCGCAGGCTGCGGAATGAACGAAATTTTGGCCACCCATGCGGCTTTCCGGCGCGGCATCGCCATCAACCGTAGGCAATTTGCGTTGCAGGCAACCCAGGTTTTTTTCGTCGGGCTGATGATCGGCATGGAACGCGCGGTATTGCCCGCCTTGAGTTCAGATTTCGGGGTGAAGCCCGGCGATTTTTTATTTTTGATGAGCTTTGTTTTTTCATTCGGGCTGGTCAAAGGCGCACTCAATTTTGTGGCCGGGGCATTATCGGACCGGATTGGGCGCAAGCCGGTATTATTGATGGGATGGCTGGCCGCGATCCCGATTCCGATGTTGATTTATTTTGCACCGAATTGGTGGTGGATCATCGCCGCCAACATGTTCCTTGGGGTCAGCCAGGGCTTTGCCTGGACGATGACGGTGACCAGCCAGATCGATCTTGCCGATGGTCATCAGCGCGGAATGGCGGTGGGGATCAACGAGGCCACCGGATACGTCGCAGTTGGCCTGGCGGGCCTGGCTACCGCCTATCTCGCCCAGGCCTATGGTCCGCGTCTGGCGTTGTTGGGCTTTGGGCTTGCCACCATCGGGGTTGCATTGGCCCTGATGATGCGGGTGCGCGACACGCTGGCCTGGGTTCACGCTGAACACGCGCAGGGGCAAGCTGACACACTGGCAGCATCGCAAATGCCTCAACCACCGTCGCCAAGCTGGGGCGCGATATTCATGCTGGTCTCATTTCGTGACCGCGATTACCGGGCTTTGTGTCAGGGCGGGGTTGCCAATAAAATCGCCGACACGCTGGTCTGGGCGCTGTTCCCAATTTTCTTCAAATTGCAAGGCATGGCGCTTGGCCAGATCGGCTGGATCACCGGGCTATATGCCATTGTCTGGGGGCTTTCTCAGCTTTGGAGCGGACATTTGGCGGACCGGATTGGCCGTAAACCACCGATCGTTGCCGGATTTTTACTCCTCGCTACAGGCATCGCGCTGACCGCGATTGGCACCTCGCCAATGATGTGGTTTCCGGCGGCCATGGTGATGGGACTTGGCATGGCCTTGCTCTACCCTAATTTGATCGCCGCGATGGCCGATGTGGCGCCGCCGCTATGGCGTGGCAAGGCACTGGGAACTTATCGCTACTGGCGTGACACCGGCTATGCCATCGGGGCTTTGCTGCTGGGCTTGGTTGCGCAATCCACAAACGCAGTTCGGCCGGCGATGTGGACAACAGCGGCGTTGGTGGCACTATCCGGCATCTGGATCGCACTGGGCTCAAACCTGCAACGGAAAAACAATGAACAATCGAAAACTTGAAAAGTTTCCGCCGTATTGCCGAAAGGCCATGCGGACTTCCGTAACTTGTCTTGCTATTTTGGTTGCAGCGCCGCTTGCATCCGCGGCAACGCAAACAACCAAAAATCAAATTACTGGATTACTGACCTGGCACGCTGAGCAGGCCGGTTTCAGGCTCTCACTTCAGCAACTCACACCCGATAATGTGACCGCAATGTATGAGAGCATGGGCGCTTCACCGGCTGTTGTGACAGAGATTGCTTCGTATTGCGTCTTTGGCACCGATGCCCGCAATTTGGCGCATGAGCCTGTCATGTATGATGTCGCAAATTGGCGAGCCCTTACGCCTGATGGTGTTGAACATAAATTGCAGAGTAAAGTTGATTGGCTAAAAATCTGGAAACCACTTGGCGTGAATTATGGGTTTAGCATTTTTCCGGCGGCGCAGACTTTTCAGCCTGGCGACTGGGGCGAAGGATTTACCACGGTGAAATTACCCCCCCTCACAAAATTCAATCTTATCTATACGTGGAGCGAAAATGGACAAACCTACAAAAACCAAATGGATGGATTGCAATGCGCGCCCAACAGTTAATCCATTGACCATTTCACGACGAACAGTTTTGGCTGGCTTGGGTGCGGTGGGCGGTGGCATTTTAACGGCTAAACCGGCGCCAGCGGATGATCTGTCAACCAGCGATTTGCTCACCACCCTCAATCCGCGCCAGCCAGCCCCAAACTTCACGCGGAACGGGGTACTTGGCAAAACGTATTCGCTATCGCAATTTGGAGGTAAAGTTGTTCTGGTAAATTTCTGGGCAACGTGGTGCCCGCCGTGTCGTGCAGAAATGCCTTCAATCCAAAAGCTATATCACTCACTTGCAGGGGCTCCTTTTGAAGTGTTGGCTTTGGATCAATCAGAGGACCAGAGCACAGTTTTTGCCTATCTCGGTGAACTTGACCCGATGCCGACATTTCCGGTTTTACTTGACCAGAATGGCACCGTTGCAAACGCGTTTAATGTGGATGGCATCCCCACGACGTACCTCGTGGATAAAGCGGGGAAGATTGCCTACAAAGCAGTTGGCGGGCGGGATTATGCGTCGTCAGAAATTCAGAAAATTATTGTTGATTTGATGAAGGAATAACCCTGAATCAAAAGCACACTCGCATCCTCTGCGGCTGCAGACATGTCTTGAAAGGCAATTAAATAATGTGGCAGTATGGACCTTGGAATTACTTTCCACTCATGATGATATTCCCAATTATTTTTATTATCGTGGTCGTGTTCCTTCTGGCTCGCGGAGCAAATTGTCCCATGTGTGCCGGTCGCGCGATGCGCGACAAGGAGCTGAGCGTTAAAGAAATACTTGACCGGCGATATGCAAGCGGAGACATCAGCCAGGAGGAATATCAGCGGATAAAAATAGAGATCAGTTGATGGAAAAGGCAACGATATTTCCGGCAACGGGAATGCCTGATAAGTCTTGGTGGCGCGCACTTTGGCCAGATCCAGAGAGCGTTATCAGATCCATGTTGATCCAACCAGGAATGATAGTCACTGATCTTGGTTGCGGTGATGGGTATTTTACAGCTTCTATCGCAAGGCAGGTGGGGCAGGGCCGGGTCATCGCTGTGGATCTTGACCCCGTTATGCTGGATCAAGCTAAGGTTGCTTGTGCATCTTTGAAAAACTGTGATTGGCTACTTGGTAACGCCGTGGAGCTACATCTGCTGTTATATGTCTTGCCGTCGACCGCGATCACGCCCTGCAAACCTTGGGCGAAGCGCTCCATGAAGCGCACGAAGCAGGCCTGAAACGGCTTGGGATCGAGCTGGCGAAACACCCGGCTGAAGGTGTCATGGCTGGGGATGCCGTGCTTCAGACGCAGAAACTGGCGCAGGAAAGGCCGTTTGGCCCGGCCAAACACCTCCATGTCCGAGCAATCCTCGCCGCCGCACAGCATCGTGCACAGGGCGATGAGCAGAACCTCGTGCAGATTGTGGCGGACATTCTCCTGCCGCGGGTCGAAGACCTCGGAGAAACAGGCGATGAACTCTTCCATGCGGCGACACTCCGGTTGAATTCCACCGTTGGAATCCATTCAGAACCCGCGCCGCAACCCTAAACTGGCGGAAATCCGCCATATGCGATTCCGCTGGATTGATAACACAGCTACTTGAGGCCAACCGGTTCATGACCTATCATCGTAATTAATGGACCGTAGCAAGGCATTTGGACGCGGAATTTTGGCGCTGATCATTGTGATCGCAGTGTCCGTACCGTCGTTCGCCCGCGCCATGCCGATGCAGTCCAGTCTGGCTCAAGTGAATATCAGCGAGATGGTTGGTTGTCATGGGCAACCTTGTAGCGACCATCAATCCAATAGCCCCGTTCAAAACAAAGCTGCAACCTGCATGACAGCTTTCTGCATCGCTCCTCTACTTTTGGCGCCAAACTCGATGGCGGCTTTTAGTGCCGTGTCCTACCCGATAACCCATCGGGTTATTGCCGAGACATTCCCATTGGGTATGTCGCAAATTCCAGACCCATACCCTCCCAGACCGAACCACCTGATTTAACCGCCGCCGGAATTCCGGCAGGCGGCTCTAGCAGCTTGGTTGGCGCTTAGCGCCGATTTATCCGATCTATTCGGAAATCGTGGTTCATTTGTTGAGGATTGTTTCATGTCGAATTTTTGGCCGGAGGCGTTGAGTCGCCGGCGTTTACTAATGGCGGGTAGTGCCGCTTTAACGATGCCTCTGTTTGCTGCGCGGCGTGCCGCCGCCGCTCCTGATCAGGGGTTAGTGACCCTCAAACCCGCCCCCGGTTTGGCGCCGATCATGGGGGATGGGCAGGCGGAGACGCCCGTCCTCGCTTATAACGGCATGGTCAGTGGGCCGGTGTTGCGACTGGCGCAGGGGAAGCTGTTTCAGGCCGATGTTATAAACGGGCTGGATGAAGGCACGACGGTTCATTGGCATGGCATCAGCCTGCCCAACGCCATGGATGGCGTGCCAGGCCTGACGCAAGCTAGCATCAAGCCTGGCAGTAGTTTTCACTATGCATTCACGCCACCGGATGCCGGCACATTCTGGTATCACCCGCATGACCATACAGCCCAGCAAATGGGCCGCGGCATGGCTGGTGCGTTGATTGTGGAAGAACCGGAGCCGCCAGGTTTTGACCGCGATGTGCTCTGGGTTCTGCAGGACTGGGAACTGCTTTCGGACAATCAGATTGTCGATGGATTTGATAACGAGATGGAAGGCATGATGGCGGGTCGCATAGGCACGACCGTGACGATTAACGGTACAATCCCGACGCCGGTATCCATCCGAGCTGGTGAGAGGATCCGCCTGCGGCTGATTAATGCTTGTCTTGCCCGCTTTATGGCGCTGCGCTTTGCCGGGCATCGTGTTGTCGTGATGGCACTGGATGGCCAACCGGTTGCGCAGCCATTTGAGCCGGATGGTGGTCTAACCGTAATTGCGCCGGCACAACGTGTGGATCTGCTGCTTCAAGCAACCGGCGAGCCTGGAAGCAAATACCCGGTTACGGACGAGTTTTATGGGAATAACCAGAGCTATAAGCTGGTTGATCTAGCTTATTCAGGAGATTCAAAATTAACCATCTCCACGAAGCCGATTATTCTACCGCCTAATCCGGTTCCCAAACCCGATCTCACAAACCCTGTTCGCCATCAGCTTACCATCGTTGGTGGTGGAATGAGCGGCATGGGTATGGGAGGCATGATGGGTGGAATGGGGATGATGGCTGACGGAAATGCCGCCACGCCCCAAATATGGGGTATCAAGGGACCCAACGGTTTAAACCAGGGCATGGCGCCGATTTTGACGCTGCCGCTGGGTCGCACTGCCGTCATTAGCCTAATCAACCAGACCAAATGGTGGCACCCCATGCATTTGCATGGCTACAGTTTCCATGTGCTCTCGCGTAATGGGAACGCCGAGCAATTCCCGCACATCCGCGACACAGTGATCCTGCGACCGAAAGATACGGTGACAATCGCGTTTGTCGCCAACAATCCGGGAGATTGGATGTTTCATTGCCACGTCGTCGAACACCAGGATTTTGGCCTGATGACCGTAATTCGTATCGCCTAAAATTTGTATCAAACAAGGAGTCAAAAACAATGAATAACATGCTAAAATATGCAGTATTCGCGCTCTCGGCGGTGACGCCGTTATCCGCAATCGCGGCACCTATCCAGGCGACATTATATAAAAACCCTGAATGTGATTGTTGCCAGAACTATGCACAATATCTCGATAAAAACGGCTTTGATGTTAAAGTTATACCGTCACCAAACCTCGATGCCTTGACTCAGGAAGCTGGGGTGCCGACAGCATTAAATGGGTGTCATCTCACGAAGATTGATGGTTATGTGATCGAAGGTCATGTCCCAGCTTCGATTGTAAAAAAACTTTTGACGGAGCGACCTGCGATTAAAGGCATTGCCATTGCGGGCATGCCGGCAGGTGTACCGGGAATGCCAAGTATGACGGGCATGAGCTCCGGCCCGATCAATGTTTATGAGGTTGGGACATCGACCCCCGTTATTTATGCGACGGTTCAACCGGGCGAATTCTAAGAAACTACACGCAACCAACAAAGGAATAAGTTAATGATCAAAATCGCACAAGTTATCGCAATATCAACCGTTTTAGTTGGAGTTGCAGTTGGTATTTCGACGGCGCGAGCAGCCACTCCGCCTGCACCAACAAATGATATGACCCAAGGAAATGGTGGCGGCATGATGGGAGGCGGCATGATGGGTGGCGGAATGACGGGCGGAGGCGGTATGATGGCCGACCATGATAAAACGACAGGAAAATCTGGCGGTGATATGATGGGCATAATGAATATGATGACGTCGTGTTCCAACTTGATGACGGCACAAATCAACATGATGAACGCCATGACCAACGAGATTAATGCTCAGACAAAACTGCTGAATCAAGAAGCGGCGTCTGGCGCCGGTTCGGCCCAAAAATAAGCTTCGAAATAGATGATTGGACGGTGATGCACGAAAATAAATCCGTGCATCCCCGCGCCCAACTCGCTGAGGAACCAGATTTTGAAGGATGTTATTTCAATAGAGCCGACATCAGTGATGCAATGGCGGATTATTCGTCGTTATATGATCACCATGGCGGCAGGTAATCTCCTCTGGGAAATTCTCCAGCAGCCATTCTATACATTGTGGCAGACAGCTTCTCTGGTCTATCTGACTTTTGCAATCGTGCATTGCTGGATCGGTGATGTGATGATTGCGGCGTCCTGCCTTGCTCTGGGGATATGCACGTCACGCATTCTACGATCGAGACAGTTTTTCCCAGTGGGTGCTTTTGTGACCCTTCTTGCAGGATTAGCTTATACAATATTCAGCGAGTGGCGAAATATGTCCATTCATCATTTCTGGACTTACAGCGCTTACATGCCACGACTACCGTTCGTTGGAACCGGTCTTCTACCCATATTACAATGGATTTTAATTCCGATGCTTTCACTCTATTTGGCGCGGAAATTGTCATTGAAATTGATGGCTATCTCATGAACGTTATCAAAACGAAGCTTCAATTTATCGCGTTGACGCTGTGTCTAAGCCTCACACTACAGACATTAATATCTCGGTCTGCTTTTGCTGCAACAACGCCGTGGGTTGGCGATGGCAACGCAGCGGCCAGATTGATTACAGCCGTGGAAGCGACGGGCTCAGCCGGACAAATCGATGCTGCTCTACAGATACGCTTGGCACCAGGCTGGCACGCCTATTGGCGCAGTCCAGGCGACGCAGGATTTCCGCCATCGATTGATTGGGGTGGCTCCGAAAATTTAAAATCTGCCCAGTTATTCTGGCCCGCACCGAAGCGTTTCATCCTAGATGGTTTGATCACCCAAGGCTATGAGAATAGCGTGGTACTGCCGATTGCGGTCACGCTCGAGCGAGCAACTCAGCCAGCGCGCCTGCAGGCCAGCGTGCGTTATGCAGCATGCAAGGATATTTGTGTTCCTTATACCGCGAAGTTTACATTGCCGCTCCCTTCCGGCGTGGCACTTCCGGGGCCAGAGGCGTCGATGATCGCCAATGCGTGGACCACTGTTCCAGGAACACCAGCCGAAGCGGGGCTTGGAGTTTCATCGGCTGTTATTTCACGTGTCGATACCCCAAGTCCGGGATCGGTTCTTTCGGTTATAATCGACATGGGCTCAAAGCCTCTGTTATATCCTGATGTTTTTATAGAGGGATTACTAGGCTCCGCACCGGGTGCTCCGACGATTACGCTCAATCCGACAAATCACCGTGCCATTTTGAGTGTGTTTCTAAAAAACCATGCCGCTGCATCGATCGCCGGCAAAAAATTGCAGTTTACATTAGAGGGTGGGACGCAGCCCGCGACATTTGCGGCCGCACCTGTAGATGGTCCGCTGCCTGCACAATCAAGTGACCAGAATACTCCCGGCATTATCCTCATCGCACTTCTCGGTGGTTTGATTTTAAATGTTATGCCCTGCGTATTGCCGGTGCTCTCGTTGAAGCTATTCGGCCTGATATCAGCAACCGGCACACAAAGACTGCAGTTCAGGTTCAATCTTCTGGCGACCGCAGCAGGTGTTGTGTCTTGCTTCCTTGTGATCGCAACGCTTTTAATTCTTCTAAAAATAGCCGGTCAGGCGATCGGTTGGGGGATTCAATTCCAGCAGCCGTGGTTTCTGGGTACCATGGCGGTTGTTACCACATTATTTGCGGCAAACCTTTGGGACTGGCTCCCGGTTTCGACGCCGAGCTTTGCGCGACACGCGGCAGGGGTCGGCATGCGTAGCCATCCTCGCATCCTGGCTTTTTTCACGGGAGTATTCGCTACCATTCTGGCCACCTCCTGCTCCGCCCCCTTTGTGGGCACCGCAGTTGGTTTTGCCCTGGCGCGCGATCCTCTCACAATTGTCCAGATTTTCGTGGCACTCGGGGTCGGCATGGCCTTTCCTTATCTTGCCGTAGCAGCGCTACCCGGACTGGCCCGTTTTTTGCCAAAGCCTGGCCCGTGGATGATCAAGCTTCGGGTCGTTTTGGGATTTGCACTTCTTGGCACGGCAATCTGGTTAATTTCTATCATCGCCGCAGTCGTTTCATTAATGGCGGCGATAATTTCCAGCGTCATCTTGCTGACTTTCTTGGTCATCTTGTTTCTCCGTCATCGAACACCTCTTGTATCGTCAAAACGCCGTCGGATTTGGTCAGGCGTTGCCGCAACCGTGGCATTCACTGCGGTCATTACGCCAATTGTATTTCAACGATTGGAAACTCAGTCGACGCCTATCGAGGCGAGTTTCGATCCAGTATTCCAACCTTTTGAGCAGTCTCGCATAAATGAACTGGTTGCCAAAAATAAACTGGTTTTTGTTGATGTGACCGCAGCGTGGTGTCTTGTATGTAAAGTCAACGCACTCACGGTCTTGGAGCGTAACCCTGTAGCGGCGCAATTACGGTCGGCAAATGTCGTCGCCATGCGCGCTGACTGGACCCGGCCGAACCCAATTATCACCGCCTATCTGGAAAGCTTTCATCGCTACGGCGTACCGTTGGACGTCATCTATGGGCCGGGTGCGCCGTCTGGAATACTTCTCCCAAGTCTGCTGACGCCAGGTGCCGTGATGGATGCATTTCAACACGCTGGCACCCCCATTCATTCCAACAATCGAGCAGAGGCTTCACAATGAATTTTTATGAGCGTCATATCCTGCCGCCTTTGCTAAATTTTGCCATGGGACAAAAACAGCTCCAACCATTCCGTGAACGTGTGATAGCAAGTGCAACCGGCGATGTGCTGGAGCTCGGGATCGGATCTGGCCTCAATCTACCCTATTATAGCAGTAACGTGCGCTCAGTAACTGGCGTGGAACCATCTGCAGAGCTGTTAAAAATGGCAGAGCAGGTGATAGATCGAGCCGTTGTGCCGGTAGAATTATTAAAAGTTTCCGCAGAGGATTTGCCGATGGAGTCTGCTTCCTTTGATACAGTTGTCACCACCTGGACACTTTGCACGATCCCGAACGCACATATGGCATTACAGCAGGCGAGGCGCGTGCTCCGGCCAGGTGGCACGCTGCTATTTATTGAACACGGCCGTGCGCCGGAAGCCAATATCGCCCGATGGCAGGACCGGCTTGACCATGTCTGGGGATGCATCGCAGGCGGCTGCCATCTAAACCGTCAAATTGACGCACTCATCACCAATGCAGGGTTCGATGTCCAGATATTGCATCATCACCGAATACCTGGGCCACGGACGCATACTTATCTTTACGAGGGGCAGGCAAGGCCACTATGAGAATTATCCGAAATCTTGGGATCGGTATTTGCCTCGCACTTGCCGTGATCATCAGCATTGTGGCGATTGATCCGTCGCTTCTTAAGTTTGGTCAAGAATACTTATCAGCGCCATTAGCTGGTTCAGAGAGCGGTGGACAGATGGCCACGACAACCAATTCTGGTATTCCACCTGGTGCGCCAATCGGTGGGCCATTCCAACTTACAAACCAGCTTGGTCAACAGGTTTCCGAGGCCACTTATCACGGTAAATATATGCTGGTGTTTTTCGGCTATAGCCATTGTCCTGATGAATGTCCCCTGACATTACAAAAAATGGCCGTAGTCATGAATTCATTAGGGCCGTTGGCGAAGCGTATCGCACCCATTTTTGTCACGGTTGACCCAACGCATGACACATCGCCTATTTTGCAAAAGTATCTTCTAAAATTTGGAACCAGTTTAATCGGTCTCACGGGCAGCAACGCGCAGATCGCCGGCGTGGCCCATGAATATGCTGTGGCGTTCAATACGAATGATCTCGAAGCATCCGGTGCGAGTGTGATTAGCCACTCGACATATATCTACCTTATGGGTCCGGATGGAAAATTTCTAAACCTGTTTCCGTTTACCATAACTGTTGCTCAGCTAACTTCACTCCTGAAAGCCCAAATAAACCTATGATCGAGCGCAAGACAATGCCACGCCGGAACCTGTTGCGAACGGCTTTACTGGCGCCCCCTTTTGCCATAGGAGCAAGCCAGATTGCGAAAGCACAGGAATTGCCTGATCCGCAAATGGATCAAATGGCACCAATGGCAATGCCATCATTAAAATTTACGACAGCTGCCGGAAAACCGATCACCCTTAAAGATTTCAAAGGTAAATTTATTCTTCTGAATATCTGGGCGACCTGGTGTGGACCATGCCGCGAAGAAATGCCGACTCTTGACCGCTTGCAGGCAAAGCTTGGTAGCGCGCATTTTCAGGTTGTGCCACTATCCGTCGACGCGGGTGGATTAGCTGCTGTGCAGCAATTCTATCAAGAAATTAGGATAAAACATCTCGGCATCTATTTGAATATCTCTGGCAATGCCATGGACAACTTAAATTTGGCTGGTATCCCAGCCAGTTATCTTATCAACCCGGAAGGGCTCCAAATTGGCAGTCTCGCCGGTGCTGCTGATTGGAGCAGCACATCATCCATCACCTTTTTTCGAAAAGCGGTGGCCGCACCGTAGTTTAAAACCAAACCGAGGATTTACAATGATCTATTGCTCACCCTCACCAAACTCGAACTCAAAATCCGGCCGGCCTCGTATTCAGTCCTAGTTAATGGAACGGACAGGCGTAATCATTGGATTATCAGCCGTTGGATTTGGCGTATTAGCCTATGGCGGCGGATGGCACTGGCTAATAGCCATTGGTCTTGCACCAATCATTCTATCTTTTTTACCCTGCGCAATTATGTCCGGTCTCGGAATTTGTTTAATGGGTATGAGCAAAACAAAATCTGAGCCTCCAACGCATTTCCTCGATCAAAATAGCTTTAACAAGGTGGGAAAGGATATTGCGCGAGGCAACTTCTTGAAGTCATCGCCACAATCGGCTTCCTATGCTCGGAAGCTCTTTTTCTGAAATTAGAGAATTTTAAAATTTAACTCGCAGACAATAATTCAATTGGATGTTTGCAAAACAATTAACCTGATCAGACGGCTCATTTTGGTCGGGTGTCATTCCCATAATCGTATTCGGGGTCCAACAAAGTCTAATAATTGATCGCAATTTCGCCCTGCAACGCGAGCAATATGTCGATACCGGTAAGATTAACCCCGAGAAGGCGGATTGCCTGCTCCAGGAAGGGAGGCTTGTCTCCTACTTCAAAGTTTTGCTTATCCATCAGCATGCGCAGTAAAGCGCGCGTCGTGCGTTGGCGTAGAGACTCCAGGCCATGAAGGCAATTGCGATTGCATAGATCCAAGCTTCGTGCGTGGCGATGAAACCTTGGATCGGCAGGCCCAGTGCCCCTGCCGCCGGCAATACCGAGGCGATCGCTGCGATTCCTAGGGGCAGAATTGGCGAGCAGCAAAGAAGCGTGGGCAGGATCGCGACAATCGCGCCTAGAATCGTCTTGCCGGATGTAACGGGCACGCCCTGCCTCAGCCCGTAGATTCCGAGCGCAGTTGTCAGGCCAACCAAGATTGCCATTGTCAGAGCAATGCCAACCTCGCCGAAGGTGAGAAAACGCAGTGAGACCAGTCCGATTGTACCGCCTGTATCGGTTGCTGGCAGAACAAGCAGATAAACGCCAAGACCAATCAGGAAGGTCGTAGTGCCCCAGATCCGCGCTCGCCGATCCGCCAACGCAAACCGGATCGCAACGGGCACCTTGACGATATCCTGCATTGTTGCCGCCATCATGATTTTGGTTCCGACGTAATGAAAGCCTTTATCTTGTCGAACGTCGCCGAAGGTGTGGACGAGACAGTCTTGATTTCGCCGTCCGCGCCGATGAGATCATAGACATCGACATAATGATGTGGATTGTAGAGCGTATAGAGCGCCTTAGTATCATCGCCAAAGACGAAATGGGGGTCGTGTATGAGGCTCGGTGCCGTCTGCTCCGCAAATTTTGTGATGCCAATACCAGGATAGCCGCCATTTTTGTAATCGCGCAGAACAATTACCCGGATATTCGATTTGTCGATCAGCGCCTTCTCATGCGCGAAGGTGCGCAACCCCGCCCGGCAGCTGCCGCACCAGGTCGCGACCTGCCAGATCATGACCGGATGCCCGTTAAATGTATCCAGTGTCACGGTCTTGCCATCGCTGATGAACGATGCGGCCGGCGCCGATTGATCTGCTGTGCTCTGCGCGTTCTTCGGCCCCATCTCGCCGGAGGGCGAGGCGAGGGCCATTGCTGGCAAGACTAGCAGTCCGGTGAGGAGCGCCATCCGATGCGGGAGGAGATGATTTGAAATCAGAGATTTGATCATGGTAAAATCCTTTTACAACGCGTTGGTTAACCGGCACAGCAGGAGAGCTGCGATACGTCCTTGGTAAAAGTTTGAGCTGCGAGCTTGATGCCCTCTGCCATCACGAGATACGGGAAAAGCGTGTCACCAAGTTCTTGCACGGTCATTCGATATCGAATGGCGAGCGCCGCTGTCTGGATCATTTCTCCAGCGTTGTGGGCAAGGATTTGGGCGCCAATCAATCGGTGCGAACCGGCCTCGGCAACCAGTTTAACAAACCCCCTGGTGTTGAAATTGGCCAGGGCGCGTGGTACGTTTTTAAGGTCGAGACGGCGGGTGATGATCTCAATCCCGGCCTCGCCCGCCTGAGCTTCGTCGAGCCCGACGGTTGCCACCGCAGGATCGGTGAAGATCACCGATGGCACGATCGACAGGTCGAGCCGCGCGTCGCCACCAGTCATATTGATCGCTGCACGCGTTCCCGCTGCGGCCGCGACGTAGACGAGTTGCGGCATCGTGCTGCAATCGCCCGCCGCGTAGATATAGCTGGCGGAGGTCCGGAGATGATCGTCAACCACGATGGCGCCTGTCGAATCTGTGCTCACTCCGGCGCTATCAAGGTTAAGATCGGCCGTGTTAGGCCGCCTTCCGGTCGCGATCAGCAAACGCTCTGCCTCGATCGGTCCTGAGGCGAGCGTTATGGTAAAGCGGCCATCATGATATGCGATCTGCCGGGGTTCAGTTCCGGTAAGGATATGGACTCCTTCGGCCTCAAGTGCCGCCTGCAATCCAGCGCCAAGCTCCGGGTCATTGCGCGTGAGCAGGGTGGAGCGCACCAAAACTGTAACCTTAGCTCCAAGTCGCCGATAGGCTTGGGCCAATTCAAGCGCCACGAAAGATGATCCGATCACGGCCAAGCTAGCCGGCAGTGTTTCTGCGAATAGTGCCTCGGTGGAAGTCCAGTACGGAGTCTCCGCGAGGCCAGGAATCGTAGGGATGATTGGTGCGGCTCCCGTCGCCACCAGTATCCGGTCGGGTACCAGACGGTTCGCCGTGCCCGCGGCGCCAGTTATGACAAGCGTGCGTGCGTCCTCGAATCGCGCCTCGCCGTACAGCAAGGTGATGTTTGGATTACCGGCGATGATTGACTCGTATTTCGCGCCTCGCAATGCATCGACCTGACCACGTAACTGGGCGAGCAGCGCTGCTCGCTCGATAGGTTCAGCGCTGCGGAAGATGCCGTCGAACGGATGATGAGCCTGATCGTGGCGGATTTCGGCGGCTCGAAGCATGATCTTGGAGGGAACACAGCCGACATTGACGCAGGTGCCGCCAATCACGGCACTACGTTCGATCATAGTTACCCGCGCTCCGGTCTCGGCTGCGCGGATGGCCGCAGCGAATGCCGCGCCGCCGCTGCCGATGATCGCGACATGCCAACCGCTGCCCGGATCCCTGACACGGTCTGGTGATACCGGCTCGGTCAGAGGTTCCAGTCCGTAGCCGCCCGGCTCTAATGCTGTCCTCAGAGCCCCGATCTCGAGACCAGCGTCGTTCCTGATCTCGGCGATACCCGGGTCGTATGAAACTGAAGCATTGATGCCAGGCATCCGGTTCAGCGCTGCCTCGACGGTCCGCGCGCAATGTTCACACGTCATTCCGGTAACCTGCAGCGATATCATCTCCATGCATCTATCCTTTCGTAAATACGGCTTTCGGATCACCGATCCGCAGCACGACCACGGCATTGGCCCGATCGACTTATCGGGATATAGGTTCTGGAGTAACTACAGGAGCAAGAGGTATTTCGATGACCGCGGAAGAAAAGTATTCGTCGAATTTCGGACCGGCAGCGGCGTCGGCCGGGGGCGAAATCCCGATTGGTATTGTCGCGGGGCGGAGCGGTTGTGGCATCGAGACCATCCGGTTCTATGAGAAGGCAGGCGTTCTGCCGCGAGCACGACGCAGCGAAGGCGGACGGCGAGTCTATGATGATCGGGATGTCGCGCGGATTACCTTTATCCGTCGGGCGCGGGAACTCGGCTTTTCGCTCAACGAAGTGCGCGGTCTGCTCGCACTCGCGGAAGGGAATGGGGACGCCTGTGAGAAGGTGCAATCGATCACTCTGCGCCACCTCGACGACATTGCGGCGAAAATCTCCGATCTGACGACGATGCAAGCGGTTCTCAACGCGCTTGTCACGCGTTGCGCGGAGGGCGACAACACTGCCTGTCCATTGATCGACACGCTGTCCAACGATCGTCAGCGCTATTCTTCCGAAACCACCAGTGAAATTCACATCTGATGCCACGTCCCTATCCTTGAAACAGAGCGAGCACGAGACCGCCTGTCCGCCGATACAGACAGTTTGTCTTACTCGGCACACCCTATTAGGGCATTTTTTGGTGGAAGTCGGAACGAAAGGTGATTTTTAAGTGTATTATTAAGGGTAGTGAAATTTTAATTTGAAAAATCCAAAGAAATTACTTGAGAAAATTTAATCATCGTCAGGCTCATAACCTGAAGGTCCCTGGTTCAAATCCAGGTCCCGCAACCAGTTAGTGATCTGATATTTCTAATAAATTTATTGACATATGTTCCGGAGTCAATGAACTTTAAAGACATCAGGTTTTGAGCCATACACGCTTAGGAAAATTCATCAGATAGTTATATGAAAACAATGACTTAGAAATTTAGAATTCTTATGGTAAGATAGTGTAAAAGCAGTGCGACTTAAGCCCCGATAAAAACCTGATACACAAGCATTCTCAAATTACCCGAGTGAAATGGAAATTTGACCAATGTTCGATTTTTCCAGAGCTATTTTGTTACTTTTGTTATGCAGCATTAATGTAGTTTTCATCTGAGCGACGCTGAGTAGCCTCACGCCATCGCCCTGGTGTGGTGGCGTGTTGGGCTCGAAGCGGCGGATAAAACTCTCAAGGTTTTGGTAGCCTAACTGCTCTTCGATTTGAGTTAGTGTTTGTGGCGTAGAGGCGAGGAGATGCCAGGCCTCGATCATTCGACGTTCGAGTATCCACTCCCCGTAGGTACGCCCGGTCAGAGAGTGTAAAGTTACGGCTTACCCAAAAGTACCTTCAATGGTTCATGGCACGTCCCGGAAGCTTATCTCTCCGCCCTCAGGGCAAACGATTGTGCCCCGAGTTCCAATTATAATCTCATTGAGATCACCGAGCGCGCCTATAGCGGCACAATGGCCTGTCGTGGATACAAAATGACATGCCGCGGCAACTTTTGGGCCCATGGATCCGGTACCGAACGAGGCAGACATATCCGCCAAGGCCCGAGGACTGGCTCTAGAGATAACCCGAGCGCGTTTCGTGCCATAGTCGATGCAAACACCTGAAACATCAGTAAGCATTACAAACATGTCTGCTCCGATTTGCTCGGCGAGCAACCCACTGGTGGCGTCTTTATCTATGACGGCTTCGATGCCGGAGAGTTTTTGATCAGGACCTTTGCACACAGGAATGCCGCCACCGCCCGCACAAATGACGATGGCGCCGGAGTCCGCCAGCCGCTTAATCGAGGCGAGCTCGATGATGCGAATGGGTTTTGGCGAGGCGACAATACGACGCCAGAATTTGCCGTCGGGTGCGACAGACCAATTGTTTGTTTCGGCGAACCTTTTTGCGGTGGCTTCGTCATAGGTCGGGCCGATTGGTTTGGTGGGATGGGCGAAAGCCTCATCCTTCGGATCGACCAAGGTCTGGGTGAGGAGGGTAACTACCACAGCGTCCTCCGGCAAAGCGTTACGCAATGCGATTTCGATGCCGTAGCCAATCCAGCCTTCGCTTTCCGCGCCCAGGGCATCAAGCGGCAATGCCGATATCGCGGGACCTGCCGCAGATTGTAGCGCTAGCAAGCCAACCTGCGGGCCATTGCCGTGAGTGACAATCAGCTGATGGCCTGCGGCGGCGGCGGCGGACAATAGCAAGGCCGCTTCGTCAATGGCAATCCCTTGAGCCTGAGCGGTCAGCGGCTGACCACGCTTGAGGAGCGCATTCCCGCCCAAAGCAACAACAATACGCATGAGCTTTATCCCAACGTCGCGATAAGGATCGCTTTGATGGAGTGCATGCGGTTCTCAGCCTGGTCGAAGACGATGGATGCTTTTGATTCGAACACCTCATCCGTGACTTCCATTGCGGAAACGCCGAAGCGCTTTTCGATATCCTTGCCCATGGTGGTTTCAGCATTGTGAAAGGATGGCAGGCAATGCATGAATTTGGTGGTTGATTTGCCAGTTGCCGCCATCAGCGTGGCGTTCACCTGATAGGGCTTCAATAGCTCGATGCGTTCACCCCAGCGCCCAGGGTCCTCACCCATGGAAAGCCAGACATCGGTGTAAATGAAATCAGCATCTTTCACCGCCGCTTTGGCATCAGCTTCAAAGGCAATCGTGGCGCCGGTGGTTTTCGCAATGGCGTTAACATGCGCAATAAAAGCGGCATCCGGGCGTTGCGTAAGCGGCGCGCCGACGCAAAAATTCATGCCCATTTTGGCCGCACCCACAGCCAGCGATTTCGCCATATTGTTGTGCCCGTCACCCATGAAGGCAAAACGGATATCGACAAGATGTTTGTCGCTATGTTCCCGCATCGTCATGAAATCCGCAAGGATTTGCGTCGGATGCGAGTCCTCGGTGAGACCGTTATACACCGGCACGCCGGCATATTTGCCAAGGGTCTCGACATCGCTTTGTGCGAAGCCCCGGAATTCGATGGCATCAAACATCCGGCCGAGCACGCGAGCGGTGTCCTTCACCGTCTCCGACTGGCCTATATGGCTGCCGCTCGGTCCCATATAGGTAACATGTGCCCCCTGGTCATGGGCCGCGACCTCGAACCCGCTGCGGGTGCGCGTGGAGTCCTTCTCAAAAATCAGCGCGATGTTTTTCCCCGAAAGCCGAGCCTCCTCGGAGCCCGAAAGCTTGGCGGCTTTCAGCCCCTTCGCCAGATCCAGAAGATAGCTTAATTCTTCCGGCGCAAAATCATCGAGCGCCAGAACATTCCGACCGTGTAGGTTGATCGCCATATCGATGCTCCCTTTAAGCGGCTTCGCGGCTGATCGGACAGCTCATGCAATGGCTGCCACCGCGGCCGCGGCCCAATTCCGAGCCATCGATCGTGATAACTTCGATGCCTGATTTCCGGAGCATGGTATTGGTGTAGACATTGCGATCATAGCCGATGACGATCCCAGGTGCGATTGCCAGGACGTTATTGCCGTCATCCCATTGTTCGCGCTCCGCTTCAAAACTGTCGCCGCCGGTGGCAACGACCCGCATCTTTTGAACGCCGATAGCGTCGGCAACCACATCGACGAAATGCCCCTTCTCGGAAACCACCTTCAGCTCCTGTTCATTATCCGATGGATAAAGCGAAAAAGCCTTCATGTGATCGACGATATCAGGATAGACCGTCACCAGATCGCGGTCGCAAAATGAGAATACCGTGTCGAGATGCATATTGCTGCGATCGCGCGGCATTTGCCCGGCGATGACGCGGGTCGCGGCTTTGTGCTTGAACAGGCGGGCCGCATATTCGGTGACGGTCTGCGGCGTCGAGCGCTCGCCCATGCCGATGAGGACGACACCGTTGCCGAGTGACATGACATCGCCACCCTCGACGCTCATATTACCAAGATGCTCATCCGACGCGTCGAGATAGCGTGTAAAATCAGCGCCCTTGAAGCGCGGGTGGAAGCGGTAGACCGCCGAGAGGTTGATTGCCTCCGGCCGGCGTGCCGGCCAGTACATTGGGTTGATGAAGACACCCTTGCCGACCCAGCAGGAGCTGTCACGAGTAAAGAGCTGGTTGGGCAATGGCGGCAGGATGAACTCGTGCGGATTCCGGGTGAGCGCGAACAATCCCCTTGGATCGAAGGGCAGCTCGGCGCGTGCAATTCCACCCACGAGATAGATTGCAAGTTGCCCGGCGGGCATCTCGTCAAGCCAGGCACGGATTTCTTCCGAGGTGCCGTGACCAAGATTGGTGATATCCGAACGTCGATCGAGCAACCATTTGCGTGCTTCAGGATCTCCCATCGTTTTGGCGAGCAGCGCACCAAATTCATGCACAATGACGCCACGGTCTTGCAGCGTATCCACGAAGGCATCGTGTTCCTGCCGTGCCTCCTTCACCCAGATGACGTCGTCAAAAAGAAGCTCATGACAATTGCCGGGGGTAAGCCGCGTCAGGCTGAGGTCCGGACGATGCACGATGACCTCACGCAGCGAGCCTACTTCGGAATAGACACCCAGGGCGTCATTCATAACGATTTATCCTTATCAGATTGTTGCGCGTTCTCTTGGACCACGTAGGTGTGGAAGCTGATCGTGCCGTCGGCGCTGGTTTCCCTATAAATGCCCTGAATTTCGCTATCGAAGCCGGGAAACCTGTTCGCGGCCTCCTCGAACATGATCAGGTAATCGAGCATGGGTTTGGCACGCGTGTCATAGCGTTCGCCAGGCACGATAACGCCAATGCCTGGCGGATAAACCAGAGCCAAAGTGGCGGCGATACGGTCTTTAATGTCACGGATCGACAGATAATCCACTTCATTACGGATGAAGCACTGGGTTGCCGCTTGCGGGGTCATTGCCATGACAGGAAAATGCTCGGGTCGGAACTGGGCGCGCTGCAGGTCACGGACCTGGTGGTCGCGGTAGAATTCATGCATTTGCTGGCAGAGGTCGTAGAGCCCTATTTCGGCATATCTGTCGCCGTAGCGCGCATAAAAGCTCGGCATGACGATCGATAGCCTGGCGTTGCTGTCGTGGAGCTTTTTGAAACTTACCAGGGCGCTGATCAGAGTTCCGGCTTTGCTGGATTCCAGACCCGGCGTGAGCAAAAACAAGATGCTATTGAGGTCGTTTTTTTCCGGAACGATCTGATTCTCCCGAAGATATTCGGCCAGGATCGCGGCTGGGATTCCATGGCGTTCATATTGGCCGGTGGCCCGGTCGATGCCGGGTGTTAGGAGCGTCAACTTATTCGGATCGGTCATGGCGTAGCCCGCCGTGAGATGGGTAAAGCCGTGCCAAGCCGCGTCCGGCACCAGTTCCCAGCAGCTTTGGTCAGAGGCGAGTTGGTCTGTTGGCAGCGTTTCCCAGGCAATTTGGCCCGTGTCGCCAAATTTGTCTGTGATGGACACGAAATCAGGAACGAAAAGATCGAAAAACCAGGAGGTTTTTGGGTCGGACGCATTGGCGAATTCATGCAGGAGGCCGCGAAGTTTTTTACGAAGTTCGATCCCGAGGCGAATGGTGTCATCCCACAGAACTTCACCGGCCCTGCCTTTCATCATCTGAGCGCCAACGTCGAGCGAGGCGAAGAGCGGATAGAAGGGCGATGTCGAAGCGTGAAGCATGAATGTCTCATTAAACCGTCGATGCGAGACATGGCGTTTCTGGTCCTTAGTATGGGCATCCTTGACATGGATCTGCGATGCCTGAGAGAAGCCGGCCAATTGTTTATGGGTAGATTGTGTGGCAAGGATACCGGCGTCCTCCGGTCCCAGATTGTCAATACCCATGGCGAAATGACCAGAAAATATGGGATGGAATTTCATAAAACCGGCCCAGGCCTCATCGAACAATATATATTCGCAAAGGGGACTTAGTTTTTCATAAATCATACGCGCATTATAAATTGTGCCGTCATAGGAGCATTGTTCGACGACCGCGATACGGAAAGGCTTCTTCCGTTGCCAAGCTGCCGGGTCCAGAACCAATGGATGGGTTTTAATTTTGTCACGGAGATAGTTTTCATCCAAGGCGCCATAATCGATCGGGCCGATTAAGCCATGGGAGTTCCGGTCAGTTTCGAGATAGACTGGAATGCCACCTGCCAGCACGAGCGCGCCATGGTGATTGGATTTGTGATTGTTGCGGTCGAAGAGAACCAGATCTCCTTGCGCGACAATCGCACCGAGGACAACTTTGTTGGATGTCGAGGTGCCGTTGAGCACGAAATATGTCCGCTCAGCGCCATAGATTATCGCCGCTTCCGTCTCGGCACGTTTTGCCGGACCTTCATGCGTTAGAAGATCGCCCATCTCCACGACCGAATTGTCGATGTCGTTGCGAAAGATTGCCTCGCCAAGATGTTCGACAAACAGGCGCCCCACGGGACTTTTCCAGTAGAAGATGCCGCCATTATGACCTGGGCAGGTCCACATTTGATTGCCTGCATCGGCGTAATCCACCATCGCGCCAAAGAACGGTGTTTTTAGGCTGTCGGCGTAAATTTTTATATGGCTTGAGAGGTTTTTCGCGATGAAATCTGGCATGTCTTCGAATAGAAAAATCGTACCGGTTACATGCTCAAGAACCTCTGATGGGATTTCCTGGAAAAGCTGCCGCCGAACAAGGACGAAAATTGGCGCCTCGACACCACGAGTTCTGCAAGTTTTGATAAAGGACGCGATCTCCTCCTGCCAGCCAGTATCGCCCCATTCTAGAAGCAGACAACCGAGTGCTGCGTCGGATCGGACGGCACTGGTCGCATCCTCGACCGAAGTTGCGTTGGTTATGCCAAAACCGCGATGTGCAAGTTCAGCGGAGATCGCATGTAAATGGGCTGCTTCCGTTGACTCCGAGTGAAGCAATTGGCTGCAAATAAGCACGCGAAACCGCGTCTCGAATGACATGACATTATCCTCGATTTGTTGACGGCGAGAGACGTGTTTGGACTTGGCTGAGCAAAGATTACCTCGCACATTCGGCTTCAAGTAATCGTCACGATCCCCTTAGCGAACAGTACCAGAGCAACGACTGCGACCGCGCCAAGCAGGCCGACCGCGACTCTTTCACCATTGGAAAACGCGGCTTGGTGGGGAAAATGCTCTCGCTTTGCGTACCAGAAAACGGGGATGCCAACGGCGAACACAATCGTGGACATCAGCAGAAACTCGGGCCCCGCCGCGTAAAGTAGCCAGGTGGAATAAATCGCCGCCAGGAGCCCGGTTATCATGGCATTCTTACGACCCTCCGAGTGCGTGGCGACATAGCCCGGGCGGTAGGCGTACAGTGTCAGGAACAACGCACTGGCAAGATAAGGCGGCAGGATCATCACGCCGGTAATGTCGACCAGCCACAGCCAGGCATTATGTGCGAAAAGTACAATGAACAGAGTGCCCTGCATCACAAGACTGGAAATAACCAGTGACGGGGCTGCCGCATGGAAACGGTTCTCTTTCGCCAGGAATTTTGGAAACACCCCGCCTTTGGCTCCCTCAAAGGGAAGTTCGGCGACCAGGATCGTCCAGGCAAGCCAGCAACTTAATACGGCCAGCAATAATGAAACATTGATGAATACGGCACCCCATCTGCCAACCACCGAGGAGAGAATATAAGCCGTCGATGGGTTGCTAAGGCCAGCGATGTTACCCTGGTGCATGATCCCGAAGGGCAGGATTGACAGCAGAGCGTAGAGCAACGTGCAAACGCCCAAGCCGATAAACGTTGCCGGCCCAATGTCCGACATTTTTTTGGCACGATCTGACAGGACGACTGCAGCTTCGATGCCAATGAACACCCAGAGCGTAACCAGCATGGTGCTTTTCACCTGGGTGAAGATACTGCCCAGGTGGTTCTGCTGGCCCCAGATATCAAAGGTGAATTTGCCGCCGGTCATGTATAACGCCATCACGATGAGTGCGAAGCTGATGGTGGTGATATTCAAGATGCTTGCCAGCACGCTAAGCGCAGCGGTGCGTTTGACGCCCGAGAGGACGATTCCGAACATCACCCAGATGAGGATTGAGCCGCCGATGATTGATGGCCAGTTCTGGCCATTGCCGAAGACCGGAAAAAAATAGCTCAGGATTTGCATGATCAAGACAGCGAAGGCGACGTTGCCGAAGGCCGAACTCAGCCAGTAACCCCAGGCCATCTGGAAGCCGGCGAATGGGCCAAAGCCGGCGGCCGCATAGGAGTAAATGCCGCCTTTAAGGTCCGGCCGCTTATCCGAGAGGATACGAAAACTATTCGACAAAAAATACATGCCTATAAACGTCACGACCCAGGCAATCGCGATTGCAACCAGGCCCGCCCCACCCGCCATATTGGCGGGTAAATTGAACGAACCACCACCTATCATCGACCCGACGACCACGCCGGTTAATAGAATAACGCCAAGTTTGCGGCTCTCAGGCTGGTCGGTAGTACCGTTACCAGGCACGGATGCAGGCGTGGTTATTGAAACGGGCTGATCCATGATGTCCCTCCGGGGTTAGGTTATGCTTGGCATCCATTGCATGAAAAATTCTCGACGACATTGATCAGGATCAATGTCTCGGCCGCGAGATACGATCAATTTTCCACGCGGAAACCGCCAGGATGAGAGAAATGACGCACCACACCGCCAGCGCGCTACCCATTACCGTCCTGATTGTAACAGCCGAGGGCAACGATGAAAGTGCTGCCGGGCGCCAGGTTCAGGCGCTCGCTGACACATTGCGCGCGTCAGAGATGGACATTGTTATCGCGGCATCCGGTGCTGATGCGCGAGCGACGATCGGTGCTGATGCGTCGCTGCATGCGGTGATTGTGGACTGGGATTTAGGTGCCGGAGAAGACCATGCCGAGGCCGCCGAGACCCTTACTGCCATCAGGGCGCGCAACGTCAAGGTGCCGGTATTTTTACTTGCGGAGCGAACCCGGCTTTCGGAGATACCCGTTTCAGCAATCCAGCAGGCAGATGATTTTATCTGGCTGATGGAAGATACAATCGATTTTATTGCTGGCCGTATTCAGGCGGCGATACGCCGTTACCAAGACCAGATGTTGCCCCCGATGTTTCGGGCATTGGTGGGGTTTTCAGAAATACATGAATATTCATGGCACACGCCGGGTCATACCGGCGGCACCGCCTTTCTAAAGTCCCCGGTCGGTCGCGTGTTTTCTGCGTTCTTCGGCGAAAATTTGCTGCGCTCAGATCTCTCTGTCTCGGTCGGTGAGTTAGGCTCTTTGCTCGACCATTCTGGGCCAATCGGAGACGGCGAGGCATATGCCGCCCAAATATTTGGGGCGGACCGTACCTACTATGTCACCAACGGAACTTCTACTTCCAACCGGGTGGTTGTGATGGCGAGCGTGACACGCGGCCAGATCGCACTGTGCGACCGAAATTGTCACAAATCCATCGAGCATTCGATGACCTTAACCGGCGCGGTCCCGGTATACTTGATGCCGTCGCGCAACCATCTTGGTATTATCGGCCCGGTCCATGCCGAGCGGCTGCAACCTGAGGCGATTCAAGCCACGATTTCGGCAAACCCCCTGACGCATAACCTTTCTGATGCCACACCGGCTTTGGCGATTCTGACGAATTCCACCTATGACGGGCTTTGCTATAGTGTCGCTCAGGTTGAACCCGCGTTAGCTGCGTCGGTCAATCGAATATTGTTTGATGAGGCCTGGTACGCCTATGCAAAATTTCATCCGATTTATCAGGGAAGATTCGGGATGCATAAGCGTCCTGACCACGTAGCCGGGCCGACAGTATTCGCTACGCAATCGACCCATAAATTGCTGGCGGCGTTGTCGCAGGCATCGATGATCCATGTAAAAGAGGGCAAGCACCCAATATCACATGAGCGTTTCAATGAAGCATTTATGTTGCACGCGTCTACCTCACCACAATATGCGATTATAGCCTCGAATGACGTCAGTGCGGCGATGATGGACGGGCCTGCCGGCACGGCACTGATCAACGAGTCGATTGTTGAGGCAATTGCTTTCCGGCAAATGATTGCCCGGCTTCAAGCTGAGTTCGCGGCCAAAGGCGACTGGTTTTTTGGCGTTTGGCAGCCAGATACTATTTTTAATTCCACAGCGGGCACTACGCCATTCTTCAGCGCCGACCCAAAGCGCCTAGCAACGGATGCAGCCTGCTGGGAGTTGGTCCCAAACGCGCAATGGCATGGTTTTGGCGATATCGGCGCCGGCTATTGCATGTTGGACCCGATCAAGGTTTCCATCGTGACCGTTGGTGAGGCCAGTCGCGAGCGCGGCGGCTTCAGTATTCCCGCTGGGCTGCTGTCTGCCTATCTCGACGAACAAGGTATCGTACCAGAGAAATCAACGGATTTTACGGTCTTATTTTTATTTTCACTCGGCATAACTAAGGGCAAATGGGGAACGCTAATTAACGCATTATTGGACTTTAAACGGGAGTTTGACGCAAACACGCCGTTAAAACAAATATTGCCGCGATTGGTCTCTGAAAATCGCGGCCGTTATGAGCGTCTTGGCCTGAGGGACTTGGCTGAGGAAATGGCCGACCAGATGCGACAGCTCAAAACGAGCACGTGGTTGGAGCAGGCGTTTGGTGTTTTGCCGAAACCGGTATGCACACCTGTACGCGCGTACGAACAGCTTGTTCTGGGACATGTAGAAAAATTTGCGCTTGACGAATTAGCAGGTCGTACAATCGCCACCGGCATAGTGCCATACCCACCGGGGATTCCATTGCTGATGCCGGGTGAGGCCGTAGGGCGGAACGATGGGCCTGCGTTGAGATATCTCGGCGCGCTTGAAGCGTTCGATCGGCAATTTCCAGGATTTACGCACGATATTCACGGAGTCGAGGTGAAAGATGGACGATATTACGCGCTGTGCCTGACGAATCTAGTGCTCTGAATCAGTCGGAAGGTACATTGATTCGTCCAACCTTGGCGATGATGTCGGCTGCGAGTCTTGTCCATTCGAAGGGTTTTAGTTTTTGTTATAATTCTTGATAAAGCTACTGAATAGTCTCCTTTAGTTCGGCGACGGATTTGAACACGCCGTGGCGGATGCGCTTTCGGATGATGATGGAGAAGTAGCTTTCGACAGCGTTGATCCAGGAAGCTGATATTGGCGTTGGTCCACAGACACAAGGAAAGATCGAGCGCTGGCATCAGACCTTGAAGAACCACATTCTTCTTGAAAACTACTTCCTTCCAGGCGACCTTGAAAACCAGATTGATGACTTTATCGCCTATTATAACCATCAGCGATATCACGAGAGCCTCAAGAACCTGACGCCAGCGGACGTATACTTCGGCAGGGGACATATAATTCTCGATGGGCGCATCCTGGCGGTGGTCACCAGGGCCGACGAGTTTTCGACCGAGCACTTCGCTTATCTTAAGCGCCTCGGTAAGGCGATGCCGAGGTTGCAGAACGTCTATTATCTCGAGAATGTTGGTCAGACTGGTGAGGGGGAATTCGTGCAGTTTCCGAGGAGCGGTATCGCCCCGACCGACGGCATTCCGATTGTCGATCAAACCTGGCAGGTTCTAGGGACCCTTTTCTAGGTAACCGAGTATCTCGAAGGGCAAGATGACGCTGGTCTGCGCCTCCCGTGAACGTATGGCAGCCATGGCTTCGGGCGTGAAGCGCGGCAGGATGCGGCGGGAATCATTTCCGTTCAGCGCCTTGTCCCTGTTCATGGCCCCGGTGAGAAAACGATTGCCCTGACGGATAAGGCAGGAAAAAGAGGTGGGAATGTTACCTGACGGTGCCGGCTTTGCTCCATGTGCCATTCCTGTAATTCCCAAGTTTTTTATGGTGAGGCATGGTCTATTAGGGCATTTTTTGGTGAAAATCGAAATGACCGATGATTTTTAAGGGCATTATCTAGGGTAACATACATAAGGTTTGAAAAACTCAAAGAATATAATTGAGAAAACTTAATCGATATCAGGCTCATAACCTGAAGGTCCCTGGTTCAAATCCAGGTCCCGCAACCAGTTAGTAAATTGATATCCCAAATAGATTTATTGGCACATGTTCCGAAGTCAATGAATTTTAAGGACATCAGGTTTTAAGCCGTACGCGCTCAACAAAATTTATAAAATAGTTGAATAAAAATAGTTACTTAGAAGTTTATGATGCGACCTGGCGAGATAGTGTATTGGCAGTGTTATTTTAGCTCCGATAAAAACCTGATGCTCAGTTAATCTTAAATCACCCGTGTAAATTGGAAATTCGTCCAAATTCGATTTTTCCACAGCTAAATTGTTGCCATTGTTATGCCGGTAAGCGGAAGCCCAGCACCGCGCTGAGTTAAGCGGCTAGCGTGATCTCCGCCTTATTCCAATTCCAAGGAAGAAGTTCACTGAGCCTGTTGATGGGATGTCCCTTGGCCATGCGATCGATGACGTTGGCAAGATAGGCTTCCGGATCGAGGCCATTTAGCTTGGCGGATTGCAGTACGGTGTAAATCACGGCTGCCCGCTCTCCACCTGCATCAGAACCCAGGAATAAGAAGTTTTTTCGCGTAATAGCGATCATGCGCATGGATCGTTCGGCTGGATTATTGTCAATGCCGAGCCGGCCGTCCTCTGCGTAGAGGCATAACGCATCCCACCTTGTCAGTGCGTATTGCAGCGACTTCGCCAATCCGGTTTTCGATGAGAGCCGGCGGCGCTGTTCCGTCATCCATGATTTCAATTCGGCGAGGATTGGCAGCGCATGCTCACGCCGTATCTTCTGCCGTTCATCGGCGGTCTTGCCGGTGATGTCGGCTTCGATCGCGTATAGTGTTTGAATCCGCCGCAGAGCCTCCTCGGCGATTGGCGATTTTGTGCGCTCAAATTCATCGAACAGTTTTCGTCGCGCATGTGCCCAGCATGCGGCGTGCATGATGCGTGGTGCGTTGGTGCCAGGCGGGCCAACCTGCCGCGTCAGCGCCTCGTACCCGCTGAAGGCATCGGCCTGGATCACGCCGTGGAAGTTGGCCAGATGATCACGCGGTCGCTCACCTTTGCGGTCTGGGCTGTACCGGTAATAGGCGGCAGGTGCGCGGGCTCCTGCCCAAGGCCGTTCATCGACCAGATAAATCCAAACTCGTCCAATCCTGGTTTTGCCATTGCCGGGTGCCAACACTTTGATTGGCGTGTCATCGGTGTGGATGACTGGTGCCGCTACCACATACGCGCCGATGAGTTGCGCCAACGGGGCCAGCCACCAGGCGGCGTGACCGATCCAGTCAGCCAGTGTCGCACGTTCGATCTCAATACCCTCGCGCGCCAGGATCGCCGACTGGCGATAAAGCGGCAGCCCGTCGAGATATTTCGAGACGACGACATTGGCGAGCAGGCCGGCACCGGGGCGGCCCTTTTCAATCGGCAATTCAGGTGCCGGCGCCTGGATGATCGTCTCGCAAGCCCGGCAGGAAAGTTTCGGCCGGATATGCCGGATCACCTTCACCCGTGCCGGAATTTTCTCCAGCACCTCGCTCGTATCCTCGCCCAGCTTCGAGAAGTGGGTGCCACCGCAAGCCGGGCAAATCTCCTGCGGCGCGTGGATGATCTCTTCGCGCGGCAGATGATCAGGCAGCGGCCGGCGCACCGGCTGACGCCGCTCGCGGTCCGGTTGATCCGCCTTTACGCGCCGTGCCGCCGCAACCCGCGCGGCCTCGTTCTCCTCGAGGTCCTCGAGCTTGAGTTCAAGCTGGTGAATTTGCTCATCCAGCGCCTCTGATGACCGGCCAAACTGCATCCGGCGCAGTTTGTACAACTGGGCTTTATATTGCGCGATCAGCAGAAGCGCGCCGGTTAATTCGGCCCGGGCGATCGCCAACTCGGCCTCTCGCTCGGCCAAAGCAGCACGCAATGTGGCGATGTCTTCGAGTGCGTCCATTGCCCGTAATTATACCAAGAATCGTAGGTAAAATCACGTTATTTTCGATGCGATGTAGAGATTTTCTGCATTTTTCAGCAGGCCGTTTCCGGCGTCCAGGTTCGTACCGGCGCCCGCCAATCAATGCCTTCGAGTAACATCGAGAGCTGTGCCGCAGTCAGCGAGACCGAACCATCCTTGGCCTGCGGCCAGAGAAACTTGCCGCGTTCCAGGCGTTTGCAAAACAGGCAAAGCCCTTGGCCATCCCACCACAGAATCTTGACCAGGTCACCGCGCCGACCGCGGAATGCGTAAAGTGCGCCGTTATGCGGATCGAGCTGCAGCAGCGTCTGCACCTGGGCGGCCAGCGTATCAAAACCTTTCCGCATGTCCGTGGCGCCACAGGCCAGATAGATGCGGACATTCCCCTGCGGGCCAATCATCGCAGGGCCGCAAGAATTTGTCGCAACGCGCCGGCGTCGATATCGCCCGTGAGCCGCAGCTTGATGCCATTCGGAAGTTCAACCTCGACATTTCCAGCGGTGTGCGCTGCCGATTGCGGTTCAACCGGCACCGACATCGGGGCCGGTAACGCCGGTGTATCGGGCGCCAGCGATACCGGCACAAAGCCAGTCAGCGCGCCGGTGCGGAACTGTTTGCGCCACGTATAAAACTGACCGCTGCTGATCCCATGCATCCGACACGTCAGCGCCGGCGAAGAACCTGGCGCGCTCGCCTGAGCCAGTATCCGCAGCTTCTCCTGCGTGCCCCAATCCCGCCGCTTCGAGACACCCGGCAGAACCTCACCACTCACCTCCGGAGTGCTCCGGAGCATAGTCTCAACGATAACACGTCTCGCCACTAAATCCCCACCGTCAAAATCAAACAGCCAGATTCAGGATCAATGAAATCAACGCAAGACGGAGATCAGCTTACGCTTAC
>DAIDEE010000036.1 GCA_027308685.1 Acidocella sp. | reverse complement strand
CCGCTGGCGCGCTGCCCAACCCGGCCCCGCAACCCAAGCCGCAACAGCCGCAGCACCGCCAGGCCAAAGCCTCGCATCAGGCGCCGCATTACGTCGTCATGAACAACATGTCCTACAGTTCGCCCTCGCCGCCGGTGCCGTTTGCCAAACGCGCCCTGAACCTCAATCTCTCCGCCGATGATCTGCAGGCTGCCGCCGGGCAGGAGCTGTCGATCAAAGGCGACGCCGGCAGCAACTGGGACGCCGCCCTCAATAAATGGGTAAATGACCACGCCTATTATCCAGACGCGGCGGTGGCGCAAAACCAGCAAGGCAGCGTGAAAATTCAATTCACCGTTGACCGCGCCGGCAATGTCTCCGGCATAAAAATGCTCAGCGGCTCCGGTTCGCCCTTCCTGGACCAAGCCTGGCCGGGATTGTTCAAAGACGCGCAACTGCCGCCATTCCCGGCGGATGCCAAGTCCAACACCGTGACGGTCACTGCAACAATGCACTACATATTGCTGCATTAGCGACAAACAGCTAAAGCCAGCAACGCATGATGGCCGATCTAAACCTGAAGCTTGAGAGTCCGGCATGAGTGTGGCCAGCCCGGGTGACTCAAAAAGCAAACTACGCCTCGCCAGCCTGATTGGCGTTTTGGGTGTGGTTTATGGCGATATCGGCACCAGCCCGCTATACGCCTTCCAGGCCAGCATCGGCTATTTCCAAAAATCCGGCCTGCGATACGACGATATTTTTGGTGTCCTCTCGCTTATATTTTGGGCGTTGATCATCACCGTGACCCTCAAATACGTCACCTTCGTGATGCGCGCCGACAACCACGGCGAAGGCGGCATTCTGGCTCTAATGGCGCTGGCCCAGCGCGTCGCCAAATCTGATAAAACCCGTGCAGCGCTTGGCATCGTCGGCATTGTCGGGGCCGGACTGTTTTTCGGTGACGGCATGATCACGCCAGCCATATCGGTACTCTCAGCCGTTGCGGGGCTCGATGTTGTGTCACCAGAATTCGACCAGATTGTTATTCCGGTATCGCTCACCGTTATCGTCGGGCTGTTTTTAGTGCAGCGGCGTGGCACCGGTTCAATGGGGCGGGCCTTTGGTCCTGTCATGCTGGTATGGTTTCTCACCATTGGCGTCATGGGGCTGATCCAGATCATCCAGAACCCGTTCGTCTTGCAAGCCCTGATCCCAAGCTTCGGCGTGATGTTCATCTATCGCCACGCCATGCTGGCGTTCATCGCCCTGGGTGCCGTAGTCCTAGCGGTCACCGGCGCCGAGGCGTTGTATGCCGACATGAGCCATTTTGGCCGCAAGCCCATTCAAACCGCCTGGACTTATTTTGTGCTGCCCTGCCTGTTGCTGAATTATTTTGGCCAGGGGGCGCTGGTGGTGGCCAACCCTGCCACCGCCGACAACCCCTTCTACAAAATGGCGCCTCACAGCCTGCAATTGCCGCTGGTCATTCTCTCCACCCTGGCCACCATCATTGCCAGTCAAGCCGTCATCACCGGCACCTTCTCAATGGCCCGCCAATGCGTCCAGCTTGGCTTATTTCCGCGCATGGAAATCCGCCACACCAGCGAGAAAGAAGAAGGCCAGATATATGTGCCGCAAATCAATTACGCGGTTTGCATCGGTGTGGTGATGCTGGTGCTGGCTTTTAAAACCAGTAACGCGCTCGCCTGGGCCTATGGAATTGCCGTCACCGGCACTTTCATGTGTACCAACATTCTGGCCATGGTGGTCTTTCGCCGCCAGTTTGGCTGGTCGCGCGGCCTCACCATCGCGGTGTTCGGCACCTTCGGCATCGTCGACCTCGCCTTCTTTACCTCCAATACCTTAAAATTCTTCGATGGCGGCTGGGTACCCCTGGCCATTGGCCTCACGGTGGTACTGGTCATGACCACTTGGCGGCGCGGCCGCAGCCTGCTTATCGCCCGCTGGACCCAGGACAGCCTGCCGCTGGCCTCGTTCCTGGCACGGCTGCCGCAATCACGCATCATCCGGGTGCCCGGCACCGCCGTGTTCATGACCGGCAATCTGGACTTCGTGCCAAACGCCTTGCTGCATAACCTCAAGCACAACAAGGTGCTGCACGAGCATGTGTACTTCGTCACCGTCCGCACCATCGACATCCCCATCGCTGCCCCCGGCGACCGCGCTCAGGCTGAGGAAGCCGCACCGGGCATTTACAAAATCAGCCTGATGTATGGCTTCATGGAAAGCCCGAACGTGCCGCGCGCACTGGAGAGCCTGAGCGAGCTTGGCATCGACTTCAAGCCAATGCAGGCCAGCTACTTCCTGGGCCGCGAAACCGTGGTGCCCGCCGCCATTCCCAAACTGCGCTTCATCCGCCGCTGGCTGTTTTTATTCATGTCACGCAACGCGGTTTCAGCCACCGAATTCTTCCGCATTCCCTCCGACCGGGTGGTCGAACTCGGCGTCCGAATCGCGATATAATTCATGGGCAATTACAACCAAATTGCCGGCCAGAATATTGAACGGATCTCGGCGCTCAGCGATGGCATCTTCGCCGTTACGATGACATTGCTGGTGATCGACCTGCATGCCCCCGCCAATGAACTAATCCATGACAATGCCGCCCTGATCAGCGCCCTGCGTGATATTTTGCCGCAGGTGGTGGTGTTTTTCATGAGCTTCATCACACTCGGCATCTTCTGGGTGGGCCAGCAAACCCAACTCAACAACCTGGCCAGCTCTGATCGTGATCTAACCTGGCTGCATCTGCTGTTTTTGGTTTTCGTCGCACTTGTACCGTTCTCAACCGACCTGATGGGCGGCTTTATCGAGTACCGGCTGGCCTTGCTGATTTACTGGGGCAACATCCTGCTGCTGGGCACCGCCCTATTCCTGACATGGCGCTACGCCATGACCAAAGACCTGGTGAAGCCAGAACTATCACCGGTTCTCGAAGCCGGCATCGAGCGACGCATCATTATCGCGCAATCGCTCTACGCTTTCGGCGCTGCTTTATGCGTCTTCAACACATATTACAGCCTTGGCTTTATCGTTTTGGTGCAAATAAATTACGTTTTTGCACCCCGTTTTTTTGGACTCAATAAACTCTAGTGCCAGAACATATAATTTGAAATCGCGCTGCGATTCAAAATTATGTCTCATTCCACCTTTGAAATATGTTCAGAGCCTGCTCTGTTCGGCTTGACGCCACTGCGTCAAACCGAACGCGCTGTAACGATTGGATAAGAGGCTGAGCAACACTTCCGGTTGCCGCGCAGTGCGCGACATCCGCAAATGATCAGGCTCTAGCTGCCACCTGGAAAACCGTCGCATATCAAAACCATGGTATCGGTAGCGCCAGGGTAGATTTCCTTGATCTGACAGGCGTTATGGCCGGCCTTCATTGCCTGACCCATCGCCTGAAACTCCTTATCGGGCATCGTCACCATCATCTGGACGTCACCACTTTTCATCATTGAGGCCATCACTGTGCCATTTGGATTTTCGCCTTGCCCTTGCGCAAACGCCGGCGCCACAGACAACATGCCAATACCTAGCAAAGCCGCCACTAATTGAAACTTCATTTTATAATCCTCCAAACTATTTTGCCCGATGCAAAACAGCGAGGCTTTAATTGCCAGCCGCCACGGCAATTCTCCAATGCCGATTGGTTATGGTTTCAATGCCGAAGCGCTATTCATCACCACCGCTGCGGCGCAGCATAACGATACGCTAAATGCTCACCTGCTGGACCCAATCGGGCAGATTATAATAATTTGAAATACGTGCCACCTTGCCATCGCGGATCGTGAAAAACGCCCCCGCCGGCAATATATATTTTTGCCGATGGGCTGGCGGCAGCCCCTCATCGGCCTCAAGATATTCTCCGTACACCATAAACTCAGCCGCCGCCCGGTCACCTGCCGGGTTGGTCATAACCACAATATCGATCAACATTTCCTTATAACATCGCGTCATCCGCGCCCAAAACGCGGCGAATGCCGCCTTGCCAATTTCCCGTTCACCCTGGTTGATATCATGCACCACATCATCGGTCAGCAACGCCATGAAAGCCGCTTCGTCACCGGCATTAAAGGCGTCGTAATAATTCCTGATCAATTGTTCAGTCGCGTTCATCCCAACCTCCTCAGTTGCCCAATTTCGTACGCCATAACATTTTTAAATGGCAAAATTATAATTCCTATCCACGCTCATGCCACCAGCCCGCCGCCAGCAGTGCCAGTGCCAGCAGCATCGCGGGCAGCGCCGGTAGCAGCGGCACATCGCGCGTGCCGCTAACCTGCACCGCCCCCCGTCGTTTCAACATAGCGGCTAAATCAGGCGCTGCTTCACGCCCAAGCCATACCTCCCGCGCTACCCCACGCAGCGGCGCACCGCTGGCCGCTAAATCCTGAAACTCCTGCGCATTGGCTTCACTGACCGCCGCAAAAGCACTCAAGCCGCCTTCACGCACCTGCCACACGCCGGGCGAGGCAGCGGGTAGCGCGCCGGCATAAACCCCCGCTGTGGTTGGTTGCAGCGAGAGCGTTTTTACGTGTCCATCAGGTGACGTGACCGTTGCCGGGCCAGGGTCGGTCGCGGCCAAAGACTGCCTGATAATTTGCAATCGCCCGTTGCTGATTTTTGCGGCCAGAAATTCCGGCTCCAACGCCGGTTCGCGCAGCAGCCAATGCACCACCCGGCGCAGCAGCGGCAACGCCGGGCCGTCATGGGCGCCGCCTTTGGTCCATAGCCACAACTGGTCCGACAGCAGCATCCCCACCCGGCCCTTCGCTTCGCTCGCCAGCACCAGCAACGGCCAATTCTCCGCCCCGCCGGTCATCAGCACGTCTCCCGCCACCGGAGCAGACGCTTCCAGCCGCGCCCAGGGTGCCAAAGCCATCCCGGCCACCGGGGCGGTAACCGGATGGCGCGCTCCGATAGCCGTCACCTGCGGCGCAAACGGCTCTGTCACGGTTCCCGGGTTTACCGGCACCGCTGGTAACACGGCCGCCAGCGGGGTTCCCGCCAGCGACTCCGCGCCCGCAAATTCTGGCCCCACCTGCACCAACAGCGCCCCGCCGCCCTGAACGTACCTTGCGATGTTCGCCAGATACTGCGGCGGCAGCAGGCCGTTGGAATTAAACTCGTCAAATATAATTAGATTAAACTTGGTAATATCGGTATCAAACAACTGCGCGACCGGAAACGGCACCAGCGCTACATCGGCCGGCGGTGCGTCCACCATCTCGCCGGGTGTGCGCAAAATGGTAAAATGCACCAACGCCACGGCGGGGTCGGATTTCAAAAGCAACCGCCAGGAGCGCTCACTCTGGTTGGGGTTTCCCGAGATCAACAGCACGTCAAGTTTTTTGGTAATCCCGTTTAATGTAAACGCCACCTGGTCGTTTACGGTGGAAACTTCGCCAGGCAGTGCCGCAACATTGGCCATCACCACCGCCGCCCCCGCATGACGCACCGGCACATTCACTGAAACCACCTGCCCCACCGGCACCATGCCCTGCCACACTTGCTTGCCATCCTGAGCCACGCGCACCGGCACCAGCAGCCCGGCATCAGCCACGCCGTGATCAAAAACCTCAAGCTGCACGCTATCATCTTTACCAACCAGCCCGTAGGCGGGGGCGGCTATCAGCCGCAGCTCACGGTCGGTCTCCTCGGCCCGCGCGGTCAGCAACGCGGTCATCGGCGCCGCAAATGCCAGACTATGCGGCACATCTGAAACCTGACCATCCGTGATCGCCACCACGCCCGCCAGTTGCGCCGGGGGAACATCAGCAAGCGCCTGCCCCAGCGCTGCGAATAGCGCGGTGCCACCAGCATCGGCTGCCGGCACATTCACCACCCGCATCGCCAACCCCGGCAACTTTGCGGCCTGCGCCTGCAGATTTACCAAGGCGGCATGGGCCAGCGCAGCCCGGCCGGCTATTTGCATCGATTGCGATTGATCCACCGCCACCAGTACCACATCCGGCAGGGGCCGGGTGGTTTGCTGCACCACCAATGGCCCGGCCAGAATTCCCAGCAACAGCCCAAAGCCCGCCAGCCGCCACAATACGCCGCGGGCGCGGGTCACCAACCCCAGCAGCAGCACCGCCGCAGCCAACGCCGCAATGCCGCCAAATACGACCCAACCCAGAGGTGGAACAAAAACGATCAAGGCGCACTCAGCTGGTTCAGCAACGCGGGTAAGCTCGACTGGTCTGCCTTATAACTGCCGGTCAGCGCATAGATCACCAAATTCGTACCAAACCGATCGGCTAAAATTCGCTGGTCATCACCGCCAGGCAGCGGTGTCTGCTCGGGGTTGCCGGCATTATCGCGCGCCCATGCGCCCGCCCAGTCGTTCTGCGCCACAATCACCGGGCTCACCCCATCGGCATCACGAGCCGCCTCGTTGGCAATCAGCACCGGGGCACCCACAAAGCGGCCCGGAAAATTTGATACAATATAAAAACAATGAGCCAGCACGTTTGCCGTGGTCAGCGGCTGTAACTGGGGTAAATTCAAACAGGCGGTATCGCGCTGCACCGCATCGGCGGCCCCCGGCGCAAACCCGGCGCCACTTCCAGGTGTACCCGCATCGCCGCCCGGCGTGTCGATCACCAGCAGGCCGCCATGCTGCATATAGCTGACAAATGCCGCGCATGCCGCGGCTGAAGGCGTTACAGTACCCGGCAATATCGGCCAGTAGATCATCGGATACAGGCTGATATCATCAACCCCTGGCGTCAGCCCCACTGGTGCGCCCAACTGCGCCGAGGTATGGGCCGATACCAGCGCCGATAGATAACTCATCCCATCCGCTGTTATTTGGTCAGTTGCGGCATCGCCGGTCAGCACATAGCCGAGCGTGGTGCCCAACGCAGCATCCTGTGCATCGGCGTGCCCGGCAGTTGCCAACAGCAACAGTACCACCGCAACGGCCCCACGCAGCCGCAACAAGCCCCGCAACAGCAGCGAAATCATCAAATCCACCGCCAGCATCACCAACGCTGCTGCCAACAGCCACGACCCAAATGGCACTGGCGCTGCGGTACCATCAAACGCGACAGCCCCCGGCAACGCTGCCGCGACCACACGGGGCACATGCCCACCCACGTTCAATGCCAGCATCGCCGCACCGCTGCCGTAAAGCCCCGGCGGATGCTCCGGCGATACCATCAGTTCCGGCAATGCCTGCGCCGTGACATGCGCTGCCCGCGTCGCCGTCGCCAACCCGCCAAACCCATCCAACGCCTGCATCAATGGCAACGGCGCATCAGGTTTCGGCGGCGCCCCTTGCGCCAGTTGCACCAACCGCCCCAGCATCGCCGGGTACAGTCCTGAAAGTGCCAAGTCCGACCATTCAGTGTTCGCACTGGTCAGCACCGAGACCAGATACCCCGCCCCTAACGAGCGCCCCAGCACCAAGGGCGTGCCATCATGCAGGCTGGCCCAAACGGTGGCGGGGTTCAGTTGCGTCGGGTCTGCTAAAATCTGCCGCGAGACGCTGACCCCGGTATCCGGTGGCAGCCCGGCAAATGGCGACGCCGGAGCAAACGGCGCCAGGTTCTGCGGCGCACTCCAGGTCAGCGCCCCGCCCAACCTTCGCTCTCCGGCCAACAGCACATCCGGTGTCAGAGTATCCGGTGCATCGGCGGTCAGTGGTCCGGCAAAGCGTATCAACACCCCACCATTGCGGACGAACCCCTGCAACATTTGAATTTGCGTGTCATTGAACGGCACGTCCGCCGCGATGATCACATTTACCTTGGCCGCCAGCAAAGCTGTGACGTCACCCGTTATAATGGCGCTGCCCACCGGTACCGCCCGCCGGACATAATACAGCGACCCGAGAAACGGCGCTTCAGCATTACCGGCGCTCGCCAACAACCCCACCATCCCGCCACGCGCGGTGCTATCCAGCAACAATGTCCCGCCCGCCGAAGCCGGTGCCGTCAGCACCAGCCGCGCCAGCTTGTTGCGCACCGCCACCGGCAGCGCCAGATGCGCCTCGCCATCAGCGAAGGCGGCACTGGCCAGCACATCGCCCGCTGCGGTCTGGGCCAGCACGCGCCCGCTGCTAACCCCGGCCGCCAGACGCACGGCCACGTCGCCATTTGCCAGCAAGTGCGGTGCCGCCAGCAAACGTGCCACCACCCCGTCACTTAAAATCCGGGATGGATGCAAAGCCGCCATGAACGCCGCAAAGCCAGGACCATCAGTGATGCCGTCAGCCACATACACCACATCGCCCGTAGGGCCATGCAAAGCCTGCGCCGCACCGGCACGGTCAACCGGCCACGGTTCTGGCACCATCGCCGCCAGCATCTGCGCGGCCTGCACCGCCGGCATCACACCTTGCACCCGAGGCGCCGCATTGCTGGCATCCCTGGTGGTCGCCAGTACCGACACACCCCGCCCCGCTTGCCCAGCGCCAGCCACCACCTGCAAAGCGGCATCGCGGCGGGCGGCCCAATCACTGGCCGAGGCCCAGCCGTTATCAATCACCAGCAGCACCGGCCCGCTGCCCGGCAGCGCCGGGGGCGGATGCAGTTGCGGCCCCGCCAGACCCACAATCACCAGCGCCGCAATCAGCAACCGCAGCGCCAGCAGCCAGAGCGGCATCCGCGCCGGGGTGCGCTCCACCGCTGCCAACCCGCGTAAAAGCGCCAGCGGTGGAAACCGCACCCGCCGCGCCGCCGGCGGCGTTAGGCGCAATAAAAAATACAGCCCCGGCAATGCCAGCAGCCCCAGCAACACCAATGGGGCTGAAAACATCACGCCTGCCGCAACGCCTGATACAATGCCGCCAGCGCCGTGGCGGGCGGCGCATCGGTGCGATGGAACAGCGCCGTCTGGCCGCTGCGCTGCGCCGCTGCCACCACTGCTGCCTTTTGTGCCGCCAGCCGGGCCTTGTAAGCCGCCTGCCAACTCTGCGCCCGCGCCGCCTCAACCGGGGCGCCGAACCCTTCAAACACCACCCGGCCCGCGTATGGGAAATCACACTCCGCCGGGTCCAGCACCTGCAGCACCGCCCCGCCGGACGCGGTGCCGAATGCAGGATCAGGGGCCAGAAAATCCCCGAACACCACATGCCGCGCCTTCGGGTCATCATACGCCGCGCCGCGCTCGATCAGCAGCGCCTGCGCCAGCTTCGGCAAAGCCGCCCGTCCGGCCAAAGGCGCTGTCACCCCCGCCAACGCCACCCGCTCACCCGCCTCCAACAACAGACAACTCAACGCCAGCAGCAAAAGCGCCGCGCGTTCGCGTTTGCTCGGTAAATCCGGCGTCGAGGCAAACCACAGCCCCGGCGTGTCCTGCAACTGCACCATGCACACCGCCGGCACCTGCGCCTCGCGCTCACGCAGCAACAACCGTTCGCCGGATGCACTGCGCCGCCAGTCGATCCGCCGCACCTCGTCGCCTTCCTGAAAATCACGAAACTGCCAGAAGGCTTCACCCGTTCCGGCCCGCCGCCGCCCATGCGCACCCGCCGCCACCACATGCGCCAGACGCTCAGCCGCCAGCAGTAGCCTTGGCAGCCCCGCCGCTAACGTCTCAGCCTGCGCAACCTGGTTCAAAAAGCCGCCGTCAACCGGCCAATAATATCTTCCAACTTGATGCCCTCGCTCTGTGCCGAAAAATTCAACGCCATCCGGTGCCGCACCGCCGGGCCCGCCAACGCCGCCACGTCATCAAGGCTCGGCGCCAACCGGCCATCCAGCAGCGCCCGCGCCCGCACCCCCAGCATCAACGCCTGTGCCGCCCGTGGCCCGGGGCCCCACGCCAACTGCCCGCGCAACTCCGGCCAGGCCGGGCTCTCAGGACGCGCCCCGCGCACCAGCGCCAAAATACCATCCACCACCTTGGTTCCCACCGGCATCACCCGCACCAGCGCCTGCGCGGCAATCACATCATCCGCGGTCAGCACCGGCTCCAGCCGCGCCTGCCTCACCCCGGTGGTCGCCAGCAGCATCGCCCGCTCATCCGCCGCCGCCGGGTAATCAATCCTTATGTCCAATAAAAACCGGTCCAACTGCGCCTCGGGCAACGGGTACGTGCCCTCCTGCTCGATCGGGTTCTGCGTCGCCAGCACATGAAACGGCACCGGAACCGGCCGATTTTCGCCCGCCACCGCCACCGCGCCCTCCGCCATCGCCTGCAACAACGCCGACTGCGTACGCGGGCTGGCGCGGTTAATCTCATCGGCCATCAGCAATTCAGTGAAAACCGGCCCGGGAATAAAACGGAACCTGCGCCCCTGCGGCGTTTCATCCAGCACCTCGCTGCCCAGAATATCCGCCGGCATCAAATCCGGCGTGAACTGCACCCTGCGCATCCTCAAGCCCAGCACAATCCCCAGCGTCTCCACCAGCCGGGTCTTGCCCAGCCCCGGCACGCCCGTCAGCAACGCATGGCCGCCCGAGAGAATCGCCACCAGCGCCAGATCCACCACCGCGCTCTGGCCGATGATCACGTCTGCCACCGCCGCCCGCGCCGCCGCCAGACGCTGCGCCATCGCCATCATTCGTGGCTCCAACGCGTCGCTATTCATCATCACCAGCCCACCTTATTCATTTGATTGCTGCGTATCTCTACCTATATCAGACCCTGATGAGAACAGCTTCTGCCAGGAATAGCCAAATTGTGAGTCACCCCGAGGGCGAACCCATCCAGCCACCAGCCGCCCCCGCCAACGACGCTATTGCTTGCGCAAAATTCCCCCGCACCGATACTGCACGTACGCCGACAGAGTGCGGCCATCTGCCCTTCCTCATCAAACGCGACGGCACCTGGCTATACCGAGGCTCGCCGATCACTCGCAAACCCATGGTCTGCCTGTTCTCCACCATCCTCAAACGCGACGAAGACGGCAAATACCTGCTGGAATCCCCTGCTGAACGCGGCTTTATCGACGTTGAGGATGTGCCCTTCATCGCCGTCGAACTTGACTGGTCCGGCCACGGCAAAACCCAAACCCTATGCTTTCGCACCAACACCGACCAATGCATTACCGCCGGGCCCGAACACCCCATCCGAATCGCGCATGATTTGCTCACTTGTGAACCAACGCCCTATCTTCATATCCGTGATGGTAAAGGCCGATTCCCCGTCGAGGCGCGCATCAACCGCGCCACCTACTATGAACTCGTCGCCCTCGCCGAGCCCGGAAGCGTGCACGGCCGCCCCGTCCTCGGCGTATGGTCCGAGGGCGCCTTCTTCTCGCTCGGAGATCTGCCGGCGGGTTGCGGGAGGAAGTAAGGTTAAGGGCAAGGCCCCGTGGGCTTGCACCCCGGCATGACCGCCGCAGAACTTCGAGCAAGATTAGGCTTGTTGGATCATGCGCCACTGGAGGTGGCGGATCATCGGCAGGCGGCAGTGTTAGCGGGGTTGGAACCCGGGCGCGGGGTTTGGCTGACGCGGCGGACCAATGATTTGCCGAGCCATGCGGGACAGGTGGCGTTTCCGGGCGGTAAGATTGAGGTGTTTGACCATTCGCCAGAAGCAGCGGCATTGCGCGAGGCATGGGAGGAGATTGGGCTGGCCCCTGAGTCTGTCGAGGTTTTAGGGCGGATGGATGACCATATCACCGGCACCGGGTTTCACATTGTGCCCGTGGTGGGGCTGGTGGCACCGGGGGTGATTTTTAATCCCGCGGCGGGCGAGGTGGCGGAAATTTTTTGTTTGGGGTTTGACATATTGTTAGACCCGCAGGCACCTCAACGCCGGACCGCCACCATCCGGGGTGAGGAGCGGGCGTTTTGGGTCTGGCCGCACCCGGACCATTTCATCTGGGGTGCTACAGCGGCAATTTTGGTCAATCTGGCGCAGCATCTGCGGGGGTCGCCATGATTGAATTTCCGGGGTTGAATATTTTATGGGCGGCGCTGCCCGAGGCGCGGGTGGTGGGTGGCGCGGTGCGGGATTCGCTGGCGGGCAAGCCGCTGGCAGATGTTGATCTGGCATCGCCGTTGAACCCCGATGAGGCGATGGCGCGATTGACGGCGGCACGGATAAAATCCATCCCCACCGGTCTGGCACATGGCACCGTGACAGCGCTGGTCGAGGGCCAGCATTTCGAGATCACCACTTTACGGCGCGACGTGGAAACCGATGGCCGGCACGCGGTGGTAGCCTTCACCGATAATTGGCAGGAAGACGCAAGCCGGCGCGATTTCACCATCAACGCGATGTCGATGGACCGCGCTGGCACATTATACGATTATTTTGGTGGCGAGGCGGATTTACACGCAGGCGTGGTGCGGTTTGTTGGCGACGCCAAAACCCGTATTGCCGAAGATTACTTGCGAATTCTAAGATTTTTTCGTTTCTTTGCACGTTATACCATCGGTGCGCCTGATGCCGCGGCGGTTGCCGCCATTGAAGACCTACGCGACGGGGTATTGCTACTCTCCACTGAACGGGTATGGAGCGAGATCAAGCGCATCCTGGTAGCGCAAAGCCCTATTGCCGCACTTCACCTCATGCAAACCACTGGTGTATTGGAGCGCGTACTCCCGCAGGGTTATGATGTGCCCCGGCTGACGACGCTGATTACCCGTCGTGCGCCGGTTGATGTGTACCTGCGGGCCGCCGCATTACTCACCGGCGATATCAAATCCATCGCCGCGCGTTTGAAACTCAGCAATGATGAAGCTGAAATTTTACAATCATGGCAAACCCCCACCGCCTTGCAGCCCACCGCGTCCGATGCCGACCTCCGCCGCGCCTTGGCCGACAGCGATGCGCCAACGCTGATCGCCCGCAGCTGGATGAACGGCAACTGGCCAGACCTGCGCGCGCGTCTGGCTGCAACCCCCCGCCCGGTGTTCCCGCTGCAAGGCCGCGACTTAACCGAACTCGGCATTCCCCAAGGCCCGCGCATCGGTAAAATTTTAGCCGCAGTACGGCGCTGGTGGCTGGACGGCGGTTGTGTTGCAAGCCATGAAGATTGCCGCGCCCAGGCACTGCTTACAATTGTAAAGTAAGACGTGGATGGCCGCGTTCGTGGCCATGAAAGCGGCATGTAGGCAATCATGGTGGCCCAGCTTGACCACTACGCCTTACCCCAACCTCTCCCGCGCCGCCGTCGCCAGCTCATCGGCCCGCTCGTTCATTGGGTTGCCAGAATGACCCTTCACCCAGCGCCATTCAATCTCATGCGGCTTGGCGGCATCCAGAATCCGCCGCCATAAATCCATGTTCTTCACTGGATCACCGGCAGCGGTGCGCCAGTTTTTACGCACCCATCCGGTGTGCCAGCGGGTAATGCCGTTTTTTAAATATTCACTGTCGGTGTTCAGCACCACTTTGCAGGGCCGCTTCAACGCTTCCAGCGCCTCAGCGGCGGCGGTTAGTTCCATCCGGTTGTTGGTGGTCTCCGCCTCGCCGCCGGAAAGCTCCCGTGTGGTGCCCTTGAATACCATAATCGCCGACCAGCCGCCCGGCCCCGGGTTCGGCCGGCAACCGCCGTCGGTCCATATTTCCACAACATCCTCAGAGCCCATAGGCCGCCTCCGACGTTGCATGCTGGTGGAACCGCAACCGGCGGTAATAATCCAGCGGGTCCTTGCGCGTTACCATCGCGCCGGGGGGCGTATTCAGCCAGTCATACAGCCTTGTTAACAAAAACCGCAGCGCCGCCCCTTGCGCCAGCACCGGCAGGGCGGCCTGCTCGGCGGCGTCCAGATTCCGGTGCGCCAGATAGCCCCGCAGCAGCGCCTGGCTTTTGGTCACGTTGAAGCTGAAGTCGCGCTCGAAACACCAGGCATTCAGGCACACCGCGACGTCGTAGGCGTAAATATCAGTGGCGGCGAAATAAAAATCGATCAGCCCGGAAACCTTACCTTCCAGGAAAAACACATTGTCAGGGAATAAATCCGCATGAATATGCCCAACTGGCAAGTTTTGCGGCCAGGCTGCCAATATGCCGGCGAGCGCGGTGGTCAGTTCAGCCCCCAGCCCTGGCAGCACTTCATCGGCACGCGGCAGGGATTTTTCCAGCAGCGGCGCCCAGCCATGCGGCCCCAGCGCGTTCATCCGCGTCGGCGCAAACCCAGCCCCGGTTATATGCAGCTTGGCCAGCGCGGCCCCCAACGGCTCGCAATGCTCCACCTGCACCCGGCGCGGCCACACCCCCGGCAAAAACGTGGTAATCGCCGCCACCCGCCCGGCCAGCGGCTTCAAATTGCCGCCATCCAGGCCACGAACGGGGAGCGGGCATGACAGCCCGTGCGCTGCCAGATGCTCCATCAGCCCCAGAAACCAAGGCAATTCATCGGTGTTCACCCGCTTCTCGTACAGCGTGAGGATATAATCCCCGGTGGTGGTTTTCAGCGCATAATTGCTGTTCTCCACCCCCTCGGCGATGCCGCGGAACGCCACCATCCGGCCAATGTCGTACAGCGTTAAAAACGCCGCCAGAGCCTCGTCGGTTACTTCAGTATAAACAGCCATGGGGGTAGATGACCTCAGGCCAAAATTCTGGCAAGGGAGCAATCATGAAACATTTATCCGCCCTGCCGGCTCTCGCCGCCCTGCTCGCCCTCTCCGCCTGTGGTTTCTTCAAAGCCAACACGGATACCACCGTCCCGGTGGCAGTGCTCGACTGCCCGCATGTGGAGGTTCTCCAGCAGGCCAACACCCTCACTGAGTTTCAGCCAGGCCGCTCCGATGTCGCCGCCGCGCTCACCACCGCGCAGATCACCGGGGTGGCTGGCTCCTGCCAGCCCACCAATGACCGCAGCACCGTCAAGGTGAGCTTCAAAGCCGGCTTCACCGCTACCAATGGCCCGGCCAACCATAGCCGGCCGGTCACGCTGCCTTACTTCGTGGCCGTGACCAGCGACAACCGCATCATCGCCAAGGCGCTGCACAGCATCACACTGAAGTTCGGGGACAACGCCAACACCGCCAATGCCGCCAGCCCCACCATGACCATCGACGTGCCGAACGACGACGCGAGCGGCACCTATGAGGTTCTGGTCGGGTTCCAAATGACGCAGGCGCAGCTTGACTATGCTGCGGCCCATCCGCCCAGCAATTAGCCTGTCACGTCCTTCAGAATGGCAGTCAGGCTTTCACGATAAAATTGCGGGCTGTTCTCAACCGCCAGACGGGCTAAAGCGCCTTGGCGCATCTGGCTCCACAATGTCTCGTCGGTATAAAGCTTCACGATCTGTGTTGCGAATTCGTTGGGATCGGTCACGCTGGCGGCCAGTAATTCCACATCGCCGCGCCACCCCACCTGCTGGCAGAGCAAGGTGGACGCCACAATCGGCAACCCATACGACGCTGCCTCATGCAGCTTGAAAGGAATGCCGCCAGCGTAGCGCGTCGGGGCCACAAATATCCGATGATTATGATAAACCTGTACCAGATCATCCACCGGCCCACGCAGCCGCACCCGCCGCGCCCGGCCAAACACACTCATATCAATCCGCCGGTTAACATATCCGGCGATGGTGAAGCCCACGTCATCAGGCAACTTGCCATTCAGCAACGGCAGCACCTCGTTAACAAACCATTCCAACGCATCAAGGTTTGGGGAATCCTGGTCATGAATGGCCCCCACAAATAGCATATCATGGCGGGCGGCAAATGGCGTTTCGGTCACGGCAATTGTTTGAACATGCCCTAAAATGCTGACATCCTTGAAACCAGCCTGGCGGATGATCTCGGCATCACGATCATTTACAGCTACAATTTTCTGGCAAAAATAAGCGCTCGCCAATTCCTGTTGAACCGCTTTTTCCAAACTCATCGCCGGGGCACGGCCCTGCAGAACGTCACGTCCAGCAATTCGGGGTGCTGCCACCGCTTCCGTATCGAGCACAATATTATTAATCGGCAAATGCGCTGAAGCCTCAAGCAAAATATCCAGCAACCGCTCCGCGTTATGAGTTCGGGCGATCCATAAAATATCAAAATAACCGCTGCGGTCCTTGAGGAACTCACTTAAGTCCTTCAACTCGCGGTCGTGAATAATTTCAACTGTATCAGGAAAATCTTTGTAAATATCAAGGATATTCTCAATCGGCTGATAAATCGGAAACACACTTACCAGGTGCCCAAGCTCAGCCATTGTGCGAATCACGTCATTTGAACGGGTGAAGCCCGAGCCAAGATTCCGCAGCGGCACCCGGTCCTCGATAAATAATATCCTGTTGCCGCTCATCTTGGGCGAGCGTGCGTGCGCCAGCAACTCGCGGTTTCGCGGATATTTAGTGCGTAGATACTCGAGATTCTTCTTGCGGAACTTCGGATGGTTCTGCGCCATCATCGCCGCCGCAATGGCGGGGTCGCCGGACGAATATTCCTGATGTACCACCATGATCGCGGGGTCATACACTACCCTGTAGCCCGCCTGATACAACTGGATACATAAATCCGTCTCTTCGAAATATGCCGGCTTGAACATCACGTCGAAGCCGCCAAGCGATTTCAAAATATCACTGCGTAACGCTAAAAATACGCCGGAACAAAAATCTACATCACGAACAAAATTCGCCTCCGGCACGTTCGGGTCGGCGTCGCGCAGATAACCCTCCGTGGAGCCGTCACGCCATATGATGCAGCCGGCTTCCTGCAACTTGCCATTGGTCCTGATAATCTTGCCGCCCACCGCACCGATATCATCGGCTATTGCCAGCCGGTTCAATACTGCCGCAATCGCGCCTCGTTCTAGCAACACATCATTATTCATGAACAAGGTGACCGGCGCCGCGACATTCGCCAATGCGGCATTACAGGCTTCAACAAACCCAACATTATGACTGAAGCGCACAATTTTGGCACCACTCACATAACGCTCGACATGCCGCGATTCATCAGCAGAACCACTGTCAACCAAAATTAAATCGATCGGCCCACCATAGCAGCGACGCAATGAATCCAGCGCATTCAACGTCAGATCCAACTGGTTGAACATCACCATGATCACGCTGATAACGGGAGACCCGCGCAGCGTAAAATCAATCTGTTGACGCGCAAACAACGGCCGCAATGAGCGCGCCCGGGCCGCAAATAGCGCTTTCGAGGTCAGCTCATTAACATCAGTTTTATCCTCGGGCGGACGCCCGTGCTCCAGGTTACGCACATAATGCGCAAACACATCGCGGCAGAGACCGTTTTGAATATCGGCCTGCACGCTGACTGACCGAAAATACGCCGCCAGATCGATATCCGGGTGCGGTTTACGCGATTCAAAAACTCCAAACTGGATGAAATGATCGAAGCCGTTACGAAATTGCCCGGTCTCAAGCGGGGTGATGATATCAACATGCACCGTGGCGTAGAAGCTCTCGGAAAAATACCGGTTGGGGTCGAACTGCAGGGGCGTTTTATTGAACAGATAATGCTGCAACGCGCACACCCATAACCCTGCGGCGATATCAACCGCTACCTGCGGATAGGTTTGCAAATACCAGAGCGGGTCGAAATAATACGATAATTTAACGCGCGAACCTGCCTTGCAATCATCGTACACAAAATCAGTGAACGGCCCTTCGGCCAAAAATTCTCCCTGCTTCGAGGCTGCGTACAGCGCGGGATCAAAAAACAAATGGCCAGCGCGAAATTCCTTGTCGCCGTTGGCCAGATAATGTGCGTAGCCATTGATCAACCCGGCTTCATCCAGACGGGTGCGCGTAATATCGGTATTGCCCAGCAGGTAATAGCGATCCGAAAACAGCCAATGTGGTGAGCGGTCAGTGTGTCCTATTGCTGTATAATGCTCAAAACCGCTGTTGAAAGTGCCCGCCGCCACCAGGTCGGCAACGTCCTGGTACGTGGCCACGTACCAGGCTTCATCAAAAAACGGGTTCGGGGCATGCCGCAGGCTTTGGCCTACCTTGGTGTAAAATTCATACACATCAACAATACCGGCGGCCGCCATCTGCTGCTCAAGATCCGGATGCTGGCCGCGATACCACGCTGCATCAAAGCTCGCCCACCGCGCATGATTGTCATTGACCACAATATCATTCATTGCCCGGACCATTTCGAGTCGCGTTTATTTATCCATGACAAAGTGGCTTTGTTTGCAAACAATTTTTAACTTTCTCATTACAACAAAGACTTATTATACATTCTCCGCTACGGTGTAATAGGCTCAATCGGATGCCGGTACGCCATAATCGCGCGTAATTGTTCGTGCGCGGCATAAGCATCCGTCCGAGTCCGACTGGTACCATGTACGCGGTAGCGGCTCAAAATTTCCGGCACGTACCCCGGGGTCAGGCCGGCATCGATAAACTTCAACCAGAAATCATAATCTTCCCAGCCTTCCTCAATATGTGAAAACCCATCCACCTGCTCCCAAGCGGATTTTTTAATCAGCCCCATCACATCGACGTAATTTTCCTGGGCAATTACCGCCGGGTCCCAGATATCGCCCGAGCCAATACGTCGTTCATCACCAAAATATTCAAGCTGCGTATAGGTCGCGTCGAATCCACTATCATTCAGCGCTGCAAATAAACGGGCAATACAGCGCGGGTATATCATATTGTCGGCATCGATAATGAAAACACTCTCACCAATCGCATGTAAAAACGCACTGTTACGAGCCGCCGCCGGTCCCTGGTTGCGCGGATGCGTTAATACACTAATCCGGTAAAATCGGCTGGCATACTTTTTTGCCCATGCCACTGCGACATCCAATGAGTCATCCTGCTCTGATTTATCATCGACAATCACAACATCGAGATTTTTATGAGTCTGCGCTGCGATCGAGCCTAAACAATCCTCCAGAAACCGCTCATAGTTAAATACGGTTACACACACTGAAACCAAATCAGCAGGCGGCTTGATTTTTTTAATCGCCTCATACGCCACCCGCGCTTGCAGCGCCCACGGCTTGCCCAGCGTTTTCATGCCGCCACCTGATGCGCATTTAAAAATTCCAATAGCCTGCGCACGTTGCTGGTCGCTAAATTTTGGCTTGTTACCACAGCGTTAGCGGCATCCTGCACCGCCTGCGCCTTTGCCTTGCCCTCATCGGTGTTCAACAGCCACTCCACCAAATTCAAAATATGCCGGCCGGTTTCCTCAAGGTAATGTACGCCAGGCTTAAACATCGGATGCGGCGGGCACGGCTCTGAAACCACGACGGTACCGCTGACCATCCCCAGCTTTACAATCCGGTGCCATTCAAAAAAACCGTTATTATCGCGGTGAATATTCAACATCAATTTTGAATGTGCCGCCACATGCCCAGCCATACGTGACAACGCCGCGTGTGAGCCTTTGGCAAGTAACGGGCTTTCTACCTTGCGATAATATAAAAATGCCTCGTACACAGCAAAAAACGCAGCATTTTTCGTAAAGAACTTTTCTCGGTGCTCGGAGGCCGTGCCAAAAAACGCCACATCAATCATCCGCTCGGCGACCAGCATTTTAGGTACCTCGCGCCGCTGCGCCGCCTTTGGCATCACCCGCAACAGCGGGTGACGCATGTCGGTCTCCTCAAGCCATATCGTGCGGGCTTTCACATTCGGGTTGAAAAACATCGCCGGCAGGCCAGTCGGCTGAAATATATCCTGCACTTGCCAGGCGATATCGATAATCCCGCGAGACATCAAAATAAACGGCATCGCCCGCTCAAACCATAATGTCTGTGGCTGTTCGGTGGTGAACAGAAAGGCGGATTTCAAAATATCCTCCCGCGCCCACGACCGGCCTTCACCGAGATGAAAAAATTCGTGTGGTGCCACAAAAATATTCAAAGCCGGGCGTTTTTCCTGCAGCAGTGTTTCATCCAGCAGCACAGCCGGTTGCCCCGCGTCCGCCAGCGTGTTCACAATATCCTCGGCTATTTCACGAATAAACGCATTGCCGGCACTATTATAAAACACCCCAATTTCTGGCAACACCGGCAGGGCCGCCACCACAGGCGCCACCGCCGGTGCCGCCCGCTTGCGTTTACCCGCCTTTGGCACATCCACCGGCGCGTCATCGGGCACCAGCGACTTTTCAAACACCGCCGGTGGAAATGGCTTCGCCGCCGCCGCCCCCATGACCCGCGCCACCGTGGTTTTCATGAACACAGTACGGCCTTCGGGGAAGCCGTACACCACCGCATGGTTCAACGGGTCCACATCCATATTGCCGCCGGTCGGGCGAATATCCTGGTTCAGCGTCAGGTAATCATCGAGGCTGAAAATTGGCAACGCCTCCAAACGGTCCATCGCCACCTTGACCGACTGGGTGGAGAATTTCCCCAGCAAGCCCTTCAGCAGCAAATCGTCTGGGCTGCCGTGCAAAATAAAATGCGCCAACGGGTTGCGCATAACCCGTCCATTCACCTCGGCATTGGCCAGGTAGCGCGTGGCGTTAAACCCCTGAAATGGTACCCGCCCCTCACTGGCGCCGTGCCGCACATAATGCACCAGCGGGTTAATGCCGGAGCGCGCCACATCCGGGTTTTCCTTGATATACCATTCCTCGCTGAACAAACCCGAGGCCGCGATGATGGTGATATCCTCATCCTCAACACTCACCGGCACCGCGCCTTGCGTCTCCAACCCGAAAACGCCCGATGCGTGATCCATCATGCCGAAACCCCAATCCAATCCGTCATTTTAAACATCAAGCCGCTGTTTCTTCTAAATAATAATTCATACCGTACATCCGGCGTCTATTCTAGATAGAATACACTGTTGCGGGGTGAATAAACTGGCGAAGCCTCTGGCAGCCCTCCACGGAATTGTGATCGTTCCAATCTGGATTTACTTACGCGCCTGATTTTATTGAATATTTTTAATTTTTTAGCAATGAAAACGAGTGTTTTTGGGCCGTTTGGTGCCAAATCAGTGACGATGTCACGCAAATGTTAGTGCTGTCATCATTGCTGACAGAGGCATAGTTAAAATACCCGTCCACCGAAAATGTCATCATATTCAGTTACTTACCTTCCCATTACTTAGGATATTTTTTTTGCGCTGGTTACAACAACTTCAACGTGCACGTATTTTGTTTGGGTTGGTTAGTGGCGGCCATATTGTTGCCCGTTTTAAAAATATGTTTGGTCCTGCAACAATATCTGTGGGGGTTCGACGTTTCGCGGCCGCAACGCGGGCTGCCACGGCGGTTGAATTCGCCCTAATTGGCGTCGCCTTCTTCTTGTTTATATTTAGTATTTTCGTATTCTCACTCGACCAATTCCTGCAAACAGTGCTGGATGACTCGGTGAGAGCCGCTTCGCGTCAGGTGCAGCTTGGCAAAATCACCACCGGCAACGGCTTCGTCACCGCGGTGTGCAACGAATTTGGCGTGGTGGCCCCAAATTGCGCGGGCAGTCTGCAATATGCCGTGCAAGGCGGGCTGTATTTTGGCACGGGCGGCATTGCCGCTGCAAATTTCGACACGTCAGGCAATTTGAGCACGCCGGCGGCGTTTAGCAATGTCACCGCCACTGCCGCCGGTGTTCCAACGTTTTTGCTCGTACAGGTGGCATACCCATTGCCTTTTATCGTCCTGGCGGTGCCAAGCGGGGTGGCGACCGAGAACGGCACACCCTCGCTCTATTCCGCCGTTTCCACTGAGATGGAGCCATAAATTGCCCAGGTTAAATTTTAAGGCTTTGCTTAGCCGTCGCGCGACCGCTGCTGTTGAATTCGCGCTGATGGCGCCATTCCTGCTGGTTCTGTTCATCGGCGTTATTGAAATCGTAACATTATACCGAACCGAGGCGAAGCTGAACACAATGGTGATCAGCGTGGCGCAAATGGTTGCCATTCAAAACCAAACGACAACCTCCGGTATTTCGGTCATCCCCTCCTCGGGCACGAGCCAGGCCTCCCTGCAGGACATCTGCCAGGGCGCGATCCTCGGATTAGCGCCCTTCCCACCAGAAGGCATGACTCTCGCGATTGCCGGCGTCACTTTGGAATCCAGCCCCACCGGCTTGCCCAACGTCAATACCGCCACCGCCCAAGCGTACACTGCAGCCAACACCTACGACGCCTGGGAGAGCGACCTCACAGTATTAGGCACTACCTGCAACACGGCCGCCACCACCGCCATCGGCCTGACCAACGCTGAAAAGCTCGCCACCACATCACCGCCTAGCACCACCGGAACCAGCGGAACCTCAGGCTTGCTCGGCGTCCCCTGCGACAGCGCGATCATCGTGAAAGCCACCCTGACCTATCCAGGAATTATGGGGATTATCCTCACCTCCCGGCCCACGATTGCGCAAACCGTTTATACCCGCTGGCGCTACGCGAGCCCGCAAACTGAATTGCAATGCGCCAATACCGACACCGGATGCACCACGCGTTATGCGACCACCCAGCTTTGTAACAGTAGCAACACCTCAAAAAATTAGCAGGAACGGTATTATGAAAGCGCTCGTAAAACGCATATTCCGTGACCGGCGTTCAGCCACCGCCATCGCGCTCGCCATTATGTTTGTGCCCATGATGATGTCGGCCGGTGCCAGCGTGGATTTTGCCCGCATCGCATCGGCGCGCGCCCTGCTGCAAGCCTCGGTCGATGCCGCAGCCGTGGCCGGCGCAGGGGCCTGGCAGACATCGGAGTCCTACAGCTATGCCTCCAGCGTCGCCAACGCGGCTTTCAAGGGAACCTCCAGCCAGCTTTCAAATTTCGTTACCACGTCAACACCAACAACCGGCCTCACCTGCACGGGTTCAGCCACCCAATGCGGTGGTAATTCGGGTTCCTCGACCTATGTCAGCAATGTCAGCACCTACGGCTGTCCCAGCGCGGCGGAATATTGCGTGGTTGTGAAAGCTTCTGGAACATTGTCAAACTCGCTTCTCGGGTTCCTAATCCCTTCCGAGGTGCTCACCGCCACCAGCATTGCCACCACCGCCTTCCCCGCCCAAACCATTGACGGCAAGGACATCCCGCCCAGCCCCGGCTTTGGCTCGGCAGGTGATGTCAGCGGCATTTACGCTTACGCCGTGCCGATGTCGGGCACGGGCAGCACCGCCACGCCCGACTATACCAAACTCCCCACACCTAATTCTGCGTGCAGCAACTACGCTACACTCGGCCCGTTGGCCCAGCTTGCTGAAACCGTTGGGTCCGCAGCCACCTGCAATTATCTGTTCATAGCACTTTCCACGAGCTCCGGCACCGCTGGAGCCGGCGGCTCCATTACCTTGCAACAAAATCAGCCCATTGCGTTTAATTTTGTGAATTATACCGGCGCCAACGGCTACCATTCCAGCAGCTACACTCAAACCTCCACCAATCTGGAAGTTTACACAAACGGCTCGAACACCCCAACCTATTATCCGAACGGCCAAACCATCACGACATCGCAATCAACCATTTATGATTACACCGTTTATAATTGCCGCGCGGACGACCTGAACGGCAGCGGCACTTGCCCTGAAACCAACCCCAACAGAACCTTCACACGCACCCACGGCACTGATGGAACGACAACAAAATGTTCTAAATATCAGTATTTCACCGGATGCACCCAATATCAGACCGTGGTTGTCACTTCATCGGTTTCAAGCCAGACCACCAGCTTTGCCGGCGAATGTCCTGACGAGACGCTCTACGGCTCACTCGACCCTATCAACGTGGACCCCACAACAGGCAATAATCTGGCCGGCATACCCGTTACGAATAGTTTGAATGTTTATTCATCCGCCTATGAAGTGGTTGGCTACCCCCCGACGTACGAGACCAACCACGCCTTGATCCCCTTTATTGCGCCCCCATCGCTCGCCAATAACTATACGGACTATCAAGGCAATACTTATACCGTGCGCGCGGTCTGCCCCAACTATAATCTGGCCAACACCACCATCAGTGCACCGATCAGCAGCACCTATGCCGCCGACACCGGATGGAATAGGCTTAATATTTATTCCACCGCCTTCCCCGGGCAATCCTACTCAGATAATTCCATCAACACAGCCCAGGATTCCACAGGCACCTACGGTACCGGCAGCATCTGGATGACCAACCATGGTGGCGACATCTATCCGCCCGGCATCGCCGGCTGCACCCCCGCCTTAAGTGCCGAGGACGGCGGCGCCACCACTAACGCGGTGGACCCATGGTGGAACTGGAACAGCAGTAATGCGGGTAATTGCTCCAATGAAAATACCACCAACCAGGCATCCTACCTTGCCTCGGGCCAGCCGACCTACAATAACTGCGCGTTGCTCATTCAGCCGCTCGGCACCTCGCCACCGGTGAACAGCAAAAACCAAGCCCTGCTGCCAGACTATTATATCCTCGTGGAAAATTCCTCCGGCACCATCGTCGCCATGGACCCGGTATGGGACGGCCAAACCTTCACCGACCAGCTACCCGGCGTCATCACCAACAACCTGAGCAGCTACGACTATAACATAACCGTCAACGGCGGCGCGGTAACAAGCAATGACACCGCGCCGGTCTATAACGCCAGCGGGCAGATCCAAAGTTATGGCTACACGCCAACCGGCTCTGCCCGCAGCTACGCCATTACGTCCGGCACCTATGCGGGTGATGTGGCCGTCATCGAAGCACCGGCCTATAGCAGCCATTACGACTTCAACCCGCCGCAGGACACATCCCACCAATGCTACAACCCGCGCAACAACGGTAACGCCGCTGGCAGCGCGATCATTCAGGCGGGTGGCGGGTCTTCCGTAACATTTGCATCCACGGTCGATAACAATAATAGCGCGCCGATCGACCCGGTGGCCAACCCCCAACTCGGCGCAATCCTCTGCACCAGTTCCACGCCTGAGACCTATGCGCTGTACTGGAACGACCTCGGGACCTACGGCCTGGATGACCTCGGGTATTGGAATGCGGTTGTTGCGTTCACCTGCTCGGTACCGCACTCTTCCACGGCCTCCGGCGGCGGCCCGGCGACACTTTCAGGATGAGCCGGTTTGGCTTGATCAGGTGGGAATAATGTGGAGCACACTCACCCTGGTAGCGACGGACAGATTTGAACTGCCGACCAAGGGATTATGATTCCCCTGCTCTACCACTGAGCTACGCCGCCATACAGGGTGCCGCGCGGGGTAATCCGGCCCCGCCCCAAAGTCAACATCAACCACCATCGATCCACAGAGCCTACACCGACCGCAGCTTTTATCCCCATCGTGCACTCTATCGGCTTTCCACCGGCAAAACATCTAATTTGTTGTTGTTTTACAAATAGTTATAGAATTTAGTTTATCTAAACTGCCAACAAGTCGAGCCGGGAGTCCACAGACTTATCCACACCCTCATCGTAAAAACATTCGTTCAACCGCGCCATGATTTCGGGGCGATTCGTCCCCACCGGAATCGGTGGGTAAATCTTGATCCGCAACCGCCCCGGATATTTATGAAAGGCGTTGCGGCCCCAGAACCGCCCGGAGTCAGTCGCCGCCGGGATCACCGGCAAATGCAGCGCATTGGCCACCGCCACCACACCCGGCATCAGCGTGGCCCGTGTTCCCGGCGGCACCCGCGTGCCTTCCGGGAAAATCACGATTTGCTTGCCCGCCTGCGCCACTTTTTTGCAATCCGCCACCAGCTTGCGGATCGACATCGCGCCACCAGCGCGGTCCACCGGCACAAATCCGGCCGGCACCAGCAACGGCCCCACCAACGGTTGTTTCAGCAATTCTTTTTTGAGCACATAGGCCATGTTGGGCAGCAACAGCAGCCACACCATCGTATCAAACGCCGATTGATGCTGAGCGGCGATCAATGCAGGGCCTGCAACCGGCAAATTTTCCCGGCCGATAATCTCAACCTCAACCCCGCAAATCACCTTAAGCGACCAAATGGTAAAGCGGGACCACATAATGCCGGCCCCGATCACCCTATGCGGCGCCACCAGTTTCAGCACGCGGCCGTACACACTCAGTAAGGCGCCGGTGCTGTACATCATCAGGTTAAACAACACCGACCTCACAACCAGCATCACCGGCGCACTCCCAAAGCTTCAAAAATCAACCCGGCCAGCCCGGAACGTACCGCGAGGTATTTTGTATATTCAGCCGCCAATAGCCGCAATGTTGAAAACCCCAACAAAGTTCGCATCGCCGGCGGCCGCACCGGGTAAGCTATCAAGGTTACGTCCGGCAAATGCTGATGAAGCAGCCATATCGCCCGCGGCATATGATAATCTGCTGTCACCAGCAGCAACGAACGCATTTGGTGCAACCGGGCCCAGGCTGAGGCCTCGAAGGCATTGCCAATGGTGCTCGCCGCCGTATGACCAAGTGTTATGTCAGCAGCATAATGTGTCGCCGCCGCCGCATCGTCAGCGGTAAAATCGCCCAAATACGTGCCGCGCCCAGCCCCTGATATCAGCAACAAAGGTGCTGCGCGGTCTGCCAGTAAACCCAATGCCGCGCTCACCCTGTCGTCGCCACCGGTCAGCACCACAATTCCGTCGGCGTGCGGCAACGGCTTGGGTGGCGTGGCATGAGCGACCACCGCCACGAACACCGCGAATCCCGCAAGCCATAGCCCGGCGCCCACCAAAACGGCACGGCCCAGCCAGCGCCAAACCCATCGGCGGCGCCGGTCATAAAGCCGCCGCCGCCGCATTACTTCAGCCGCCGCAACCAGCCACGCACTGTCTGCTGGGTGGTTACCCAGCCGATCGCCGCCGCCGCGAGAGGAATAGTGGGGAGTACCACCCATAACACCGGCGGCAGCACCGGCCAGCCGGTATTCGCCACCACGCCGCTGAAGGGCGCTGCCAAATTTGCCAACCCGAACAAGACCGGCAGCGCACAAGCCGTGCCCAGCACCGAACCAACCGCCGTGAGCATGGTCGCCCGCCGGGCGAAACGGTTGGCAATGTCAGAATCTAGCGCCCCCAGCCCATGAATAATCTCCACCGCCTCACGCCGCTGCGCCAAGCCCGCCCGCGTCGCCACCGTCACCACCGCGACCGCCACCAGCACCACAATCAGCAACACCGACAATGCAGAGGCCTGCAAACTGGCCGTCAGCGCTGCTACCCGTGCGGCCCAGCGTTCGCCGGTTTCGGCCAGCGTCCCCGGTGCCACCGCATCCAGCGCCGTCCGCAACCCATCTGGCGAGCCAGCGCCCACCCATTGCGCGGTGATCACCGCCGGCACCGGCATCCCGAGCGATGCCACATCCCCGCCCAGCCATGGCCGCAATAGGGCGTTAATCTCGCTGGCGCTGAGCACATGCGGCACGCGCACCTGCGGCGATTTCGCCAAAACTTCATACACCGCCTGTTCCCGCGGGGTGCTGCCACCTACCGCATTATCGCCCGGCTCCGGCACCTGCACAGTCAGGTCCACGCCGGTATCATGGTTCCACTGCGTCGCCAGCCCCGCCGCCGCCAGTGTCCCGGCGATTGCCAACACCGCCAGAAAACTCATCGCCGCCACCAGCACCGGCAATAACCGGTCGGCCATCGCGGTACGTAAACCCAAATGATCCATCCGCCTGGCCACGACTAGCGGTTCCAGACCAATGATTCATCAAGGGCCAGCATACCCCTGGCAATATCCAGCCGGGGTGCCGGATACTCCGCCACCAGCCGCTTGCTATGAGTCGCCACCACCACCGTGGTCCCCATTTTATTCAACCCGGTGATCAGCATCATCAACCGGTCAGCTTGCAGGTCATCCAAATTTCCAGTCGGCTCATCCGCTAAAAATAATTTAGGCCGGTTCACCACCGCCCGCGCAATTGCCACCCGCTGCTGTTCGCCCCCGGAAAGCTCGTTGGGCTTACGGTCCATCTTGCCCTCCAGCCCCACCCAATGCAGCAACTCGGTAACATCGGACTTCACCTGCCCCTCGCTACGGCGCGCCAGACGCATCGGTAAAGCCACGTTATCATAGGCAGATAAATGCTCCAGCAACCGGAAATCCTGAAACACCACCCCAATACGCCGCCGCAGCAGTGCTGCCTCTCGCCGTTCCATGCTGGCAGCATTGGTGCCCAGCAATTCAATTTTACCCCGGCTTGGGTGCTCGGCCAGATACATCAGCTTCAGCACGCTGGTCTTGCCCGCCCCGGAAGCTCCGGTCAGCCAGCGAAACCCACCTTGTGGAATTTCAAAACTCATGTGGCTGATGATCGCAGGCGCGTCTGACCCCGATGCGCCACCAGCCCGATGGTACTGCAACCATACATCGTCAAATCGTACCATAAACCAGCACCGTCCTTCGGTCTTTTCTGCCGCCCCGTTGCCGCGTTCCGCAAGCGATTTTCGTAATATTTTTCAATCTTAACGTTCTATGTCCCAATTCTCGACCACACTCTGTTGCACGAGGCGCATTAAGATGTCATTTCTTTCATATCATGCGAATTTCATGTCCCGGCTGCCAAACTGAATACGATGTGCCTGACGTTGCGTTCAACGGCCGTCCGCGGACCGTGCGCTGTCAGCAGTGCAACCACCAGTGGTTAGCAGAGCCAGCCGTTGCGGCACCGCCGCCCGCCTGGCCGGCCGCTGAGCCTTCTGCCAGCCGCAGCGTGTATGACGACATGCCAAAGGTAATGGAGCGCCCCAGTTACGCGCCACCAACGCCCGAACCGGCACCGCGCACCCCGGCCTGGCCCAGCCCCGCCACTGAGGACCCGGCGCATGACCCGTTCACGTATTCGGGCCCCAGCAGCACTGCTGAAATTCTCGCCAGCCTGGCGCGCAACTCAAACTCCGAACCAGACCCTGATATTTATACCGAGCCTGCAGGCGATACCGAAACCACCCGTGGTGCCAGCCCCTTACCCGGCAACGAAGAACGCTTCGCCGCCCTCGTGAAATCTTCCCGCACCCATGATGAGCCAGAACGGGCCGGCCGGGCCGGTGTTTTCACCACTCTCATTATCCTGATTTTCGTCTTCGGGGGTATCTATGCCGGGCGCGCACACATCATGCACACCATTCCGGCCAGCGCCCCGTTCTTTAACGGCATCAACCATATCTTAGGCATCCAGCCGACGCCGCCAAAATAATCACCACCGGGGGTTTTATCCCCCGGCGTCGTTGATTTTAAGCCGCAGCCCGGATCGCCGCAGCTTTCACGTCATCTCCGACCTGATCAGAGAAGGTCGCGAAATTGTCCTCGAACTGCCTCACCAAATCCGCCGCGGCCTTGTCGTACGCTGCTTTATCGGGCCAGGCCGAGCGCGGGTCGAGCACCTCGGTCGGCACATCCGCCACCTGCTCTGGCACACCAAGACCAAAGAACGGATCGCGGCGGAAGCTGCCCTTATCAAGCTCGCCACTCAGCGCCGCCCGCAGCAGTGCGCGCGTATGCTTGATCGACATCCGCTTGCCCACACCGTATGCGCCGCCAGTCCAGCCGGTATTCACCAGCCAGCATGACACGCCATGCTCGGCGATCAGTTTTTCAAGCAGTTTACCGTAAACCGCCGGATGCCGCGGCAGGAACGGCGCACCAAAACAGGTTGAGAACGTCGCTTGCGGCTCCGAGCCGAGCCCCTTCTCAGTCCCCGCCACCCTTGCGGTGTAACCCGACATGAAATGATACATCGCCTGGCTTGGGCTGAGCTTGGAAATCGGAGGCAACACACCGAACGCATCGGCCGTCAGCATGAAGAGGTTTTTTGGAATCGCCCCCCGACCGGACAACTCCACATTAGGAATAAATTCAACAGGATAACAGGCGCGGGTGTTCTCAGTATAGGTTTGATCGGTAAGGTCCAGCCGGCCTTGCGCATCGGCCACCACATTTTCCAGCACCGTGCCAAACCGATGCGACGCTGCCCATATCTCCGGCTCGGCACTCTGCGAAAGATCGATCACCTTGGCGTAGCAACCGCCCTCAAAATTAAACACGCCAGAGCTTGCCCAGCCATGCTCATCATCACCGATCAGACGCCGCGCCGGGTCAGACGAGAGGGTGGTTTTGCCCGTGCCGGAGAGCCCAAAAAATAAGGCGGAATCTTCATTTTTACCGATATTGGCGCTGCAGTGCATCGGCAGCACGCCCTTCGCCGGCAAAATCCAGTTCATCACGGTGAAGATAGATTTTTTAATCTCGCCCGCATATTGCGTTCCCGCAATAACAATCAGCTTCTCAGAAAACGACAACACAATCGCGGTGGTCCCGTTCACACCATCAATCGCAGGGTCGGTCTCAAATTCCGGCGCGTGTAAAATCACGTAGTCTGGAACAAACCCCGCTAGCTCAGCCGCGGGCGGACGAATAAACATATTACGCGCAAACAAAGCCTGCCACGCGCCCGTGGTCACCAGACGCACCCGGATCCGATTGGCAGGGTCAGCCCCGGCATATAAATCCTGGGTAAACAACTCGCGGCCCTGCAAATACGCCTGCACCCGGCCTTTCAGCATCGCGAATTTGGCTTCCGGCATTTTTTGATTGATCTTGCCCCACCAGATCTCGCCGGTTGTGCTCGGCTCATCGACCACATACTTATCACCCACTGAGCGGCCGGTATGAATACCGGTCCGCACAATGATCGCACCATCAGCGGAAAGCCGGCCTTCACCTTTGCGCAATGAATGCGCCACCAATGCCGGCGCGGTCAGATTGGAATGCAGGCTGGCGGCCACCCGGATGCCAGAGCCTGCCAGCGGTGTAGCGTCGTGCAGCGGGGCCGTGTTGGCGTTTGTCACTTGTTAGTTTTCCTTGGACTGGGATTAAATTAGTCTGCCCTCATAAGCATCTCAGCATGTGGCATCAACCGTTCCATTTCCTTAAAGTCGGGAAATTCGTTGACGCAGCGCAGCAAAACCAAGGACTTACGGTAAAATTACCGCCGCAGCCCTGAGTTTTTCAACATCCAGCCGCGCTGCCGCTGCAAAGCCACCCACGTAATGAGCGGCTGTCACCGTCATGCGCCAAAACGCGAAATCGGTAAAATCAGCATACTGGCTGGCATAAGGATGCGCCACCAGAAACGCCGCACGCACGCCTGGATCATCACTCATCGCCGCCGTACCGGTCAGGCACAGCCGGGGCGCGGTCTGCGGGTTGGCATCCACCGCTTGCCCAATCACTAGCAATGAACAGGCGGAATTGCGTTTCAACTGGCGCGTGTGGCCAGATAGCGTTGAGAGCAGCAGCACTGGCGAGAGGTCAGGCAGCAACGCAAATGTCACCAGGGCGGCAAACGGCACATTGTCCTGCGCGGTGGCCAAAGTGGCAGCGTTGGCGGTGCGTAGCAGCCCCGCCGCCTCATTATAAAAATCCCGCTCTTGCGCTATTGCCATAATCGCGTCACTCCCGCCCTGCATATCAGCCATTATGAGCTCCAACCCATGAAACAGACAATCGCCCTGGTCGATGACGACCGCAATATCTTGATTTCCGTCCAGATGACCCTGGAGCAGGAAGGTTTTTCGGTGGTCACCTATACCGATGGCGAGAGCGCCTTGCAGGCGCTCCTGGCCAAGCCGGTGGATCTGGCCGTGCTGGACATTAAAATGCCCCGCATGGATGGCATGGAGTTACTGCAAAAGCTGCGCACCCGCACCGCCATGCCGGTGATCTTCCTCACCTCCAAGGATGACGAACTCGACGAGCTGATGGGCCTGCGCCTCGGGGCTGATGATTACATCACCAAGCCCTTCAGCCAGCGGCTGCTGCTGGAGCGTATCCGGGCCTTGTTGCGTCGCAATGAGGCGACGAAGGCCGGGGCCGCGCCCGCCGCCGTCATCACCCGTGGCAACCTCACGCTCGATGAGACCAAGCATCAGTGCCTGTGGAAGGGCCTTGATATCCAGCTCACCGTGACTGAATTTTTGCTGGTCAAGGCGCTCGCCGCCCGCCCTGGCATGGTGAAATCACGCGACCAACTGATCGACGCTGCTTACGGCGAAAATGTCTATGTCGACGACCGTACCATCGACAGCCACGTCAAACGCCTGCGCAAAAAATTCCGTAATGAGGATGAGGAGTTCGACCAGATCGAGACCCTCTACGGCATCGGCTACCGCTACAAGGAAGCGTGAAGCACTGCCTATGACCAAGCGTACCCGCCTCTCACGCCTGCTGCGCGACATTCTGCTGGTGAATCTGCTCCCCGTCGCGCTGATTTTCGCCGCATTGTTTTACCTTGACCAATACCAGCAAGGCCTGCTCTCCGCCGAGGTTTCGGCCCTGCGCGAGCAAGCTCGTATTTTTGCCGGCGCCCTCAGCCAAAGTGCCGTGCAAAACAACCAGGCTGGCCAGCCGGCCCTGAACCCCGACCTCGCGCAACCGCTGCTCTACCAACTCATCGACCCGACTCCGAACGCTCAGGCGCTTATCTACGGGCCGGATGGCCAGATCATCGCCAACTCAAGGGTGCATCCTGGCCCCGGCGGTGCCATCATCACCGAACCATTGCCCGCCGCCGCGCCAACCAACATGTTCGCCAGGCTGGTTGGCTACGCATACGACCATCTCACCGGTGCGCTGGCCCAGCCGCAGGATGTTTCCGGCCTGATCGGCTCCGGCGCCGGTGAAAACCCCGACACGCTGGGCTGGCAGCCCGACGCCCGCGAGGCCCTGCAACTCACCTCCGTCTCTCCCAACCAGGAAGCCCCACCTTATGTGCGGCGTAGCGCCGATGGCCAGTTGCTGGTCACGGTGGCGGAACCGATCAGCCGCAGCCAACAGAATGTCGGCACCGTACTGCTCACCCGTGAAGCCGGTGGGGTGGACCGGGCGGTGCTGGCCGTCCGAATTTCCATTCTGGGGTTATTCGCCCTCGCCCTTGCCCTTACCGTCATCGTCTCGTTCTATCTGGCCCGCACCATCGCCAGCCCGATCCTACGCCTCGCCAACGCCGCCACCCTGATGCGCGAAGGCCGCGCCCGCACTCAGGCGCTGCCGGAAGCCATCATCGAGCGCAACGACGAAATCGGCACGCTGGCCCGCGCCCTCGATGGTTCCTCCAAAGCCCTGTGGGCGCGGATGGACGCCATCGAGCAATTCGCCGCTGATGTCTCTCACGAAATCAAAAACCCCCTGTCCTCAATCCGCTCCGCCATCGAGACCCTCACCCGCGTCGAAGACCCCACCCGCGCCACCCGCTTACTTGCCATCGTCACGCAGGACGTAGCGCGGCTCGACCGGCTGATCACCGATATCTCAGATTCTTCGCGCCTGGATTCCGAACTCTCGCGCACCCGCATGGAGGTGATCGACCTGGCCCCCATTCTTGAAACCCTGACCGAAATGCACGACGCCACCCGTAAGGAAAACGGCCCGCGCATGGTGCTAGACAGCCCCGGCACCGGCCTCACCGTGCGCGGCGTGGAATCCCGGCTGGTGCAGGTGCTGCGCAACCTCATCGGCAACGCCATCTCCTTCAGCCCGGACAATGGGTTGATCTGGCTGCGCGGCCGCGAAACCGGCGGCATCGTGGAGTTAGCGGTCGAGGATGAAGGCCCCGGCATCCCTGATGCCAAGCTCGATGGTATTTTTGATAGGTTTTACTCCGAGCGCCCCACCTCGGAGCAATTCGGCAGCCACTCAGGCCTCGGGCTCTCGATCTCGCGCCAGATCATCGAAGCCCACCAGGGCCGCATCTCAGCCGAAAACCGCCGCGACGCGGACGGCAACATCATCGGCGCCCGCTTCGTCATCCGCTTACCGAAAGCCGAGACAGACTAACCCGTTCCGCCTATGCTGAGCCGCTGTTCCACAGTACCTCCCGGTCCGAACCGCAAAAACCATCACGGCTCAGCCGTGGCGGCTTGTGGGCGGCGCTGGTTTGCGGACATGCTTCACGCTCAGCCCTTAAACTAATCCTGCAACTGCGGATTATGGAACACCGGGTTGCGCCATTTATGCAGCGCCCTGGTCAGTGCTGCCGCCAAGTCGCGTTTTTGCTCCTCGCCCAACTGGCGGGCAACTTCTTGGCTGATCCCCCTTGCTGAAAGCAGCAACTTCGGCACGGTCCCGGCGCGTTCCTCCAGTACCACATTCAGCCAGTACGGCGGCAGCGAGATATTCCGGGTCCGGCCATTCATATCGGTGCTGGTGATGATGAATTTACTCTCGGTCAAAACCAGTAACTCACGCGCCCGCGCCGCCCGCACATTCAACCACAATAAAAACAGCGCCAGCGCGATATCAGCCCCGTTGAACCCGATGACCACCCAGGCCCCGATCATCGCCATCATGCTGGTCACCACCAGCGAGCCCGCCACCATCACCGCGGCGGCCATCAGCACGCCCTTACGGTCCAGGCTGCGATGCGGCTGCACGGTGGCCTCAAAAATCAGCCGGTCAGGGTTGGCGGTGTGCACGTCCATGCCGCATAAATCGCGTATTCCACCTGTTACACAAGGGACGAAATGACGCAGACCCCGCCAAAACGCCCAAAATTGATGAAGAACGCCGATATAGCGCCGTTTCTCACCGCCATCGCCGCCGGCAACCCGAATCCCCGCACCGAGTTGGACTACGCCACGCCGTTCCAGTTGCTGGTGGCGGTGATGCTGTCAGCCCAGACCACCGATGTCGCGGTCAACAAAGTGGGCAAAATATTATTCGCCGATGCCCCCACCCCCGCCGCGATGGCGGCCCTGGGGGCCGAAGGCATCGGGGCGCGGATCAAATCCATCGGCCTGTGGCAGGCCAAGGCCAAAAATGCCGCCGCCCTCTCGCAATTGCTGATCGAGCGCCACGGCGGCGAGGTCCCCGGTGAGCGCGACGCCCTGGAAGCCTTACCTGGCGTGGGACGCAAAACCGCCAATGTGGTGTTGAACGAAATTTTCGGCCAGGCCACCATGGCGGTTGACACACACATCTTCCGGCTCGGCAACCGCACCGGCATCGCGCCTGGCGCCACCCCACGGGCGGTCGAGGACGCCCTGCTCAAAAGGGTGCCGCAGGACATGCTGCGCCCGGCGCATCTATGGCTGATTTTACACGGACGCTATGTATGCAAAGCCCGCACCCCGGAATGCTGGCGCTGCGCCGGGGCGGCCTATTGCGTGTTCAAACCCAAAACCCAGGCACCGATCGTGCGCCAAAAAAAACCCGCCGGCTGAACAGCCAGCGGGTTAAGTCAACAGGGAGGCTTCACGTCTGGGAGACGTTAGGGCGCAAACCCAGCCGAAACTGGAAGAGAACCCCAATCAGGCCTGGGTGGGCCTGACGATGTTGTATATATGCCACAATTTAGAAAAATTAACAGGCAAATTGTAAAATTATTTTACTAAACCGCCTTCACGATCTCGACAGACTTTTAAAACTTGAGCAAATTAGCCAGTTTCATGCGCGGTCGTGCGTTCTTTCTGAAATTGATTTAACCAAAAAGTCACGAAACACTGAAACCCGCTTGGAGTTTCGCAGTTCCTCCGGATACACAAAATACATATCCACATGCGGTTTTTGTACATTGGGCAGCAGCGGGATCAGCCCGCCCGGCTCGTGCATCAGGTAATCCGGGATCGCACCGATGCCGATGCCCGCCCGAATTGCGACCAGCATCGCCTGCAATGAATTCACTTCCAGCAGGCCCCGGCGCGGCGTGCCATCCTTGCGACCCACCTCGGCCAGCCAGTTCACATCCATGACCGGCGGCTTGCGGTCGCCGAACAACACCAGCTTGTGGCTATCCAAATCCTCAGCCTTCTCCGGCGTGCCATGCGCCTTCAAATAATCGGGCGACGCCCACACCTGCCAGCGAATTTCACCGAGATGCCGCTGCACCAAATCCGGCTGGCGCGGCGGATGCATGCGGATCGCCACATCGGCTTCGCGCATCGCGAGGTCCAAGTCGGTATCATCAAGCAGCAGCGATACCGAAACATCTGGGTGCGCACTGAGAAAATGCTTCAACCGCGGTGCCAGCCAGGTCACGCCAAAGCTGTGGGTGGTGGTTATTTTCAACCGGCCAGCGGGCTTTTCCTTGCTCTCCGCCAGCAGCGCCTCGGTCATCGCCAATTTGGCGAACACTTCGCGCACCGTGCGGTTCAGCGCCTCACCCTGCTCGGTGAGAATTAACCCACGGGCGTGGCGATGAAATAACGGCACAGACAGTGCTTCCTCCAGCGCTGAAATCTGCCGGGAGACCGCTGATTGGCTGAGGTTGAGCGTATCACCCGCATGGGTGAAGCTGCCAGCTTCAGCAACGGCGTGAAATACGCGGAGTTTGTCCCAGTCCATTTTTTGCCCTGACATTTTATGCTGCTTTTTCTATGTGCATTGGAAAATTAGCAAGGAATTTCTCAGCCTCGAGCGCCGCCATGCAGCCGGTCCCCGCGGCCGTGACTGCCTGGCGGAAAATTTTATCCTGCACGTCACCAGCGGCAAACACCCCCGGCACCGAGGTTTGGGTGGTGCCCGGAACGGTGATTAAATACCCTTCCGAATCGGTTTTTACCTGATCCGCGAAAATCGCGGTGGTCGGTGAATGGCCGATGGCAATGAACACCCCATCTACCGGGATCGATTGCAGATCGCCGGTTTTGGTATGGCGCAAGGTAACGCCTGTCACCACCGCCGGCGCCTGCGTGCCGGTGATCTCCTCAACCGCATGATCCCAGATCACCGAGATTTTCGGGTTGGCGAACAGCCGGTCCTGCAAAATTTTCTCGGCGCGGAAGGCATCCCGCCGGTGCACCACGGTCACATGGCTGGCGTGGTGGGTGAGGTACAAGGCTTCCTCAACCGCAGTATTGCCGCCGCCGATCACCGCAACCTTTTTGCCGCGATAGAAAAACCCATCACAGGTGGCGCACGCCGAAACACCGCCGCCCTGGAAAGTTTGCTCGGAGGGCAGCCCCAGCCAGCGGGCCTGTGCGCCGGTGGCGATGATGATGGAGTCGGCGATAAACTCATCGCCGGAATCCGCCCAGGCCCGAAACGGCGCGGCCGAAAAATCCACTTTGGTAATGATATCATAGATAATTTTGGTGCCCACATGCTCGGCCTGCGCCGCCATCTGCTCCATCAGCCACGGGCCCTGAATGGTCTGGGCAAAGCCCGGATAATTCTCGACATCGGTCGTAATGGTCAGCTGCCCGCCCGGCTGCAGCCCAGCCACCATCAGCGGGGCCAGATTGGCGCGAGCGGCATAAATGGCGGCGGTATAACCAGCCGGCCCGGCGCCAATAATCAGCACGCGGGTCTTGTGAACCTCAGACATAGTCAAACAATCCGTTCAGATACTTGCAAGCCAACATATCCGTGCTTCTACGCCGGATACAAGCGGGAGAGCTAAATTTACTGCGTAGCACTTTTGCGCCAAGCAATTATATTGCGCCCAGAGCCGAACAAGTTTTGAATGGACCAATGAGCGAGCCCAATATTTTAGACGAGATCGACCGCCGGATTCTGCTGGAATTGCAGCAGGACGGGCGGATGACCAATGTGGAACTGGCAAAACGCGCCGGTATCTCGCCGCCGCCCTGCCTGCGCCGGGTGCGCCGGCTGGAGGAAGCCGGGTATATCAAAGGCTACCACGCCGAGACCGACGGCCAGAAGCTCGGCTGGCAGATCGCGTTTTTCGTCATCGTCGGGCTGGAAAGCCAGAAGCAGGGCACGCTCGATGCGTTCGAGACACTGGTGGCGGGCTGGCCGGAAGTGCGTGAATGCCATATGATCCGTGGTGGCGGTGATTTTCTGCTCAAATTGGTGGCGCGCGATGCCGCCCATGAGAACCAGCTCACCGCCCGGCTGACCGCCGCCCCCAGTGTTGCGAAAGTGCAAACCTTGCAGACCATCCGTACCAGCCGTTCCCTTGCCGGTGTGCCCATGGAGCGGCTTTATGGATAAACGCCTCGACTACCCAACCATCGGCATTTTCGCCGCCGCGGTGATCGTGGATCTGGCCTGCCGGTTTTTGCCGGCCAACCTGCCCTATGTGTTCCCCTTCATCTTCAATGCGCCGGTGTTTCTGGGCACCTGGTTTGTGATGCTGTGGTATTTTCGCGGCATGGCCCGCACACCGCTTGCTGAGCGCCCGGGCCGGGTGCGGCAATGGTTCTTCCTGGGTGGCCTCGCGCTGATCTATTTCGTGCTGCAAACCCGCTTTGAATATCTCACCCAGCATATGTTTTTCCTCAACCGGCTCCAGGCGGTCAGCATCGGTATGGTGGCCCCGTTCGGCATCGCGATCGGCTGGATGAGCGAGGTGCTGGCACGCGGCATCCCACCCTGGCTGCTGGCGGTTTGCAAAGGTAATGTTGTCCGCAAAGTCGGGCATGTGCTGTTCCACCCGCTCCCGGCGATGGCGCTGTTTTTGGTCACCTCGGATATCTGGCTGATCCCTTCGGTACATTTCGCTGCGATGATCGACCCGACGCTCTACGCCATCATGAACCTCTCCTGCCTGTTCGGCGGGCTGGTGTTCTGGCTGGTGGTGCTAGACCCCCGGCCCGCGCCGGTCAGCCGGTTCTCGTTCCTGGCGCGCGCTGCCGCCGGGTTTCTGGTGATGTTCCCGCAAATTGCCATCAGCGCCTATATCGCCCTCACCCGCACCGATCTGTATTCATTCTACACATTATGCGGGCGGATTTTCCCTGCCATCAGCCCCGCCAACGACCAGATGCTCGGCGGCATGATCCAGTGGATTCCGCCGGGGATGATGAATACCGCCGCCTTGATCATCGCGCTTAATTCACTGCGGCTGAGCGATCTCAAGGCCGAGAAAGATCTCGTGATTCCACCGGGTGCAAAAGTCTATAAAGCGAGCTGGACCGGTCGTTAATCATCTCGCCGTTATAACGCCATTTTTGTGCCCGAATGACGGACCAACATCGTCCTTAACTGCGCTTTATCTTGACGCTTATATACCCAAATCGTTGCAATTTACCTAAAACTATTTCAAATTTTGGAAGCCCCGCCGGTTATGTCTGCTCATTCATTCCGTAAGCCCTGTGCCAGCAAAATATTCTATTTGATCCTAGCCATGGCCGCCACGCCCCTGCTGTGCACCAGCGCCTTGGCCGATGATCAACATGACCAGCATAATCAGCAAAATCATCCCGCAGCAGCACCGCCACCGCCACCGCTGCCTCACCCCGCCGAGGCTCCGGCACACCCTTTTGTCAACCAAGCACCTAACGGCGGTGCACTACAGCATAATTTCAGCCAAGGCGGTGGTGGCTATCAACCCCCGCATGAATTCAACCCGAACCAGGGCCAGCAGCCGCACCAGTTTATGCAAAACCCCAACGGTGGCGAACACCCGCACCCGATCTATCAACCCCCCGGCGATGGCCAACCGCACCCGTTCGACCAAAATGCCAACGGCGGACAACCACATCCGATGTATCAACCCCAGGGCGATGGCCATCCGCACCCGTTCGACCAGAACGCCAATGACGGCCAGCCACATCAATTCAATCAAAACCACCCCGATTATAACGGTAACCGCGGCAATGACGGCGAGGACAACCGCGGTAACGACCATAATTATGGTGGCGACCACGGCGGCGACCACGGTGGCGACCACGGTGGCGACCATCAGTTCGCGCATGAGCGTTATATTTTCCACGACGGCGACCACGACGTACGTCATTTCGATCACGATGATTTCGACCACTGGCGCGAGGGCTATTGGGACAATACCTGCTTTGCCGGACGTTGCGGCTGGTGGTGGCTGGCCGGCGGCGTCTGGTATTTCTACACCGCGCCGGTTTACCCCTACCCGCTCTATGTGCCCGACGTTACGTATCAGGACCCCTCCTACGGGTACGACAGTGCGCCCCCGCCACCACCGCCGGTGTATTATGCGCCACCTCCAACCTATTACGCGCCGCCCCCGCCGCCGCCGCCGCCGCCCGCGGTTCCGTTGGCGCCCGGACCAAAATTCCGTTACTATTGCACCAACCCGCCCGGCTACTATCCGCAGGTTCCAAACTGCAATACGCAGTACGAGGAAGTGCCTGCCAACTAAAACTTCGAATCGACCTGGCGTATTCACCCTAAATCGGGCAGTGCGCCAGATTATTCCATTATGTCATTGAAAAGTTCAATTCATGAGATTTTCCAAATTAAATATCGTTGGCCTTTCGGCATTATTGGCCGTCGGCGGCTGCGCTTCCACGCCTATGGGGCCAACCGTGCAGGTAATGCCCGACCCCAACAAACCGTTTCCGGTGTTTCAGCAGGATCAGACGCAATGTGAGAATTACGCGCAGTCGCAAGTGGCTGGTCAGGCCGATGCCGCCAACCAGCAGTCGTTGGGCGTAGGCGTGTTGACCACTGTGGTCGGTGCGGCGATCGGCGGCGCCATCGGCGGTGGCCAGGGTGCGGGCGCTGGTGCGGCCATCGGGGCCGGGGCCGGGCTGGTCAATGCCGGCTCTAACCAATCCGGCACTCAGATGACACTGCAACAACGTTACGACAACGCGTATGCCGCCTGCATGTATTCACGCGGCAACCAGGTGCCGGGCATGTCGCGCTAAACTTTGTTTGTTTCGCCAATGATAAGGCCGGCGGATTTTTCCGTCGGCCTTTTGTTTAGCGCCGCAGCGCCATTTTAATGGGCCCTTCGCTGCGGCCATGAGTGAACTGATCCACCAGCGGGTTGGTGGTGGTCAGCAACTCTGCCGCTGGACCGGTCCAGGTGATTTTGCCGTCATACAACATCGCAGCGGCATCGCCGATGCGCACCGCGCTCGCCATATCATGAGTAATGGCAATCGAGGTTGAGCCCAAGCGCTTCACGCAATCCACGATCAACTCATCGATCACCGCACCCATGATCGGGTCCAGCCCGGTGGTGGGTTCATCGAAAAACATGATAGCTGGTTCGGAGGCAATCGCGCGGGCGAGGGCAACCCGCTTTTGCATCCCGCCTGAGAGTTCCGACGGCGATAAATCCGCCACGTTATCCGCCAGACCTACCTGCGCCAAAACCTCGATCGCCTTGGCGCGGGCAAAGCGGCGGGCAATTTTTTTCTCGGCCAGCAAACCAAAAGCGACATTTTCCCAAACCGGCAGCGAATCAAACAACGCGCCGTTCTGAAACAGCATGCCGATCTGCTCGCGCAACGCCCGCGCCTGCGCCCGCGGCGCCTTCAAGACATCCACCCCGTCAATTTCAATCACCCCGGAGTCCGGTGTGACCAACCCGAGGATCGATTTGATCAACACCGACTTGCCCGAGCCTGACCCGCCAATCACCACCAACCCGGTGCCTTGCGCAACATCAAGATCAACACCGTCCAGCACCTTTTTGGTGCCAAAATATTTCTTCAAATTCCGGACACGAATTTTAGGGATGCTCATTTGGTGAACAACAACTGCGTGAGGATATAATCAACCGCTAAAATCAAAATCGAGGCCGACACTACCGCCGAGGTGGTAGCAGCCCCTACGCCCTGGGCGCCGCCCTTGGAGCGATAGCCGTTGAAGCAGCCCATCAGCGCGATGATAAACCCAAACACCGCTGCCTTGATCAAGCCTGACACCACGTCATCAGTGCGCAGGTTGGTGAAGGAGTTCACCAGATACGTATGCGGGTTGAAGCCCAGCTTCAGCCAGGCCACCAGAAACCCGCCCATTACGCCGAGAATATCGGCAATCGCCACCAACAGCGGCATCGCGATGATCCCGGCGATCAGCCGCGGTGCCACCAGATACTGCATCGGCTCGGTTGAGAGGGTGGAGAGCGCGTCGATCTGGTCGGTTACCCGCATGGTGCCCAATTCGGCTGCCATCGCCGCCCCGGCGCGGCCTGAGACCATCAGCCCGGCCAGCACCGGACCCAATTCGCGCGTGACGGATAATATCACCACACTGGCAATCGCGCTCTCGGCGTTGAAGCGCGAGAACCCGGTGTAGGATTGCAGCGCCAGCACCATGCCAGTGAACAGGGCTGTCAGCGAGACGACGGGGAGCGAAAAATACCCGACCTCCATCAGCGCCCGGCCAATCATGCGCGGGTAATACGGCGGGCGGATCATCGCAAAAATGCCGGTACCGGCAAAAATCGCCAATTCTCCCACCAGCCCAAGCGCATTCAGCACCGCCGCCCCGATATGGGCGATTAAATTCAACACAGCATTCATGTGGCCGGCACCGCCCCGATGTAATGGCGTTGATAACGCGCCCCCAGGGCGGTCAGAATTTCATAGCCATTGGTATTGGCCGCCCGCGCCAGGTCATCAGGCGTGCAATGCGGGCCGAGCAATTCCAGGCTATCGCCCAAATTCAGGTTGGCAATTCCGGTAACGTCAAAAGTGGTAAGGTCCATCGAGACCCGGCCTACCAGCGGGGCGGGGGTGCCGTCAAAATAGCCGAATGCCTGGTTGGTCAAACTGCGGAAATACCCATCGCCATACCCCACCGTCACCGTGGCAATCCGGCTGGGCCGGCGTGCGGCCCACACCCCATTAT
>DAIDEE010000033.1 GCA_027308685.1 Acidocella sp. | reverse complement strand
AGCCGAATAATTAAGATAATTCTTTTTTGAGCAGACAAACAAAAATAACTTATTGATTTCATTGGCGTCCCCGGCGGGATTCGAACCCACGGCCCCAGGATTAGGAATCCTGTGCTCTATCCTGCTGAGCTACGGAGACTTGATACCCGCTTTAACCGATCAGACTGCCTTAACCAACCGGTGATACGTCCAGCCGGTAACCACCGCCTTCAGTCAACAATAATTTTGCTGAGGCCGGGTCTGGCTCGATTTTCTGGCGCAGCCGGTAAACATGGGTTTCCAGCGTATGCGTGGTTACCGCCGCATTGTAGCCCCAGACCTCGTTCAGTAGTACTTGCCGGCCCACCGCCTTGCCCTCCGCACGATACAGAAACTTCAATATCGCAGCCTCCTTGTCGGTTAGCCGGATGCGCTTGTTTTTTACGGGCTCCAATAATTGCTTCACTGAAGGGCGGAACACATACGGGCCAATGGTGAAAACAGCATCATCACTGTTCTCGAAGCTACGCAGTTGTGCCCTCAGGCGCGCCAGCAACTCGTTAACCCGGAACGGCTTGGCCAGGTAGTCGTTGGCGCCGGAGTCCAGCCCACGCACAATATCGCTCTCATCGGCCGATCCGGTCAGCATAATAATCGGCACTTTGATGCCCTGGTTACGCAGCGATTTGCAAAAATCCCGCCCGTCACCGTCAGGCAACCCAACATCAAGCAAAATGGCGTCAAACCGGGAGTCAGCCTGGCTAATAATGGTTTGCGCGTCGGCTAAATTCTCAGCCTCAGTTGGCACAAATTCGCCATCATGCAGCAGTTGCTCCACCAAAGCGGTACGCAACACGGTATCATCATCAACAACGAGAATTGGGTGCTGGCTGGACATAATGTCTCCTAGAATTGGACCTTCTTATAGGCTTATCACACGATTCGGCGAAATTTCAGTGGCGTCTTTCCGCGGCTGTCTTGCTTGTGATGACAGCGTGGCATGGCAAAATTAACTCATAAGTCCTAATTAAACACTATGGATCAACATCTGACCATCATCGAGCCACCGTTGGGTACACCGCGCACCCGCGCCGTGCATCGCGCGATTGCGGAAATGCGCCGGGGCGTGCCGGTGGTGCTGGCAGCCCGTCATCCGCTGATCGTGGCCCCTGCCGAAACCATCGGTGCCGAGGGGCTGCGTTTGATCGACCTGCTGAGCACCAAACCAGCCAGCCTGCTGCTGGCCCCCTCCAGGGCGGCCGCCATATTGCCGGGCGGGGTCAATGACACCGACCCCGTCATCGCCCTCAAACTCGCTACCCCGCTGATCGATATTCCCACCCTGCGCCGCGCCGCCGACCCTACGCTGGAGCAAATTTTGCCGGAATTTGTCCGCGTTGCCACCCCTCCAGCCGCCTTGGCAGCTCTGGCATTGGGCAAGCTGGCCCGCTTGCTGCCGGCCATGGTGGCTGCGCCGGTCCGCCCCGGCTGGGCCTCGATTCCCGCAGGGGCTGATTTACTCTCGGTTCCAGCGGATGACCTGTTGGCGTACCCCGGGTTGTTGGCCGCCTCGCTGACCAAGGTGGCAGAAGTGGCGGTGCCGCTGGATGCCGCCCCTGATGCCCGGCTCGTCGCCTTCCGCGCCACTGACCAAGGCATCGAGCATATGGCCATATTGGTGGGCGACCCCTCTGCCCAGGAAGCCCCACTGGTGCGCATCCATTCGGAATGCTTCACCGGCGACCTGCTAGGCTCGTTACGCTGCGACTGCGGGCCGCAACTGCAAGGCGCCATCGCCCGCATGGCCCAGGAAGGCGGTGGCGCGGTGCTGTATCTGGCGCAGGAAGGCCGCGGCATCGGCCTGATCAACAAGTTGCGCGCCTACACCTTGCAGGATAAGGGGCTGGACACGCTGGACGCCAACCGCGCCCTGGGCTGGGAGGCCGATGGCCGCAACTTCCAGATCGCCGCCGCCATGCTGCAAGCCCTGCACATGCCGCAGATCCGGCTGCTGACCAACAACATGAACAAGGTCGCCGCCCTGACCGCCTGCGGGATCGATGTGGTCGAGCGCGTGCCTCACATCATCGCCCCCAACGGCGTGAACAACGAATACCTTGCCACCAAGGCTAAGCGCTTCGGGCACCTGCTTGGTTGAATTTCGCCTAAACCCCGCCGGTTTCCTGGAAGGCGCTGGTTTCAAATTCCCCGCCGCCTTCGGCCGCACCGGCATCTCGGCGCACAAGGAAGAAGGCGACGGTGCCACCCCGAGCGGCCATTTAATGCTACGGCGCGTGCTGTACCGGGCTGATCGTGAAAAGTCTCCGGCCTGCGCCGTGCCGATCGAGCCGATTGGCCGCACCGACGGCTGGTGCGATGATATCCAGCACCCGGCTTATAACCAGCAGATCACCCTGCCGTTTACCGCCAGCCATGAGGAACTGCACCGCAGCGATAACCTCTACGATATCATCGGCATCCTCGACTGGAACATCGCCCCTATTGTCAAAGGCCGCGGTTCCGCCATTTTCCTGCATATCGCCACCCCGGATTATGCCCCAACCGCCGGCTGCATCGCCCTGGCCCCCGCCCACCTGCGGCAATGCCTGGCGGCTGGGTTATCGGCGATCCTCGTCAGACAATAGAAATTCGGCCAATGCGCCGCTGATCGCTGCCAGAATCAGGGCCCTTTTCGGATCTCGGCGGATCAGCATCGAGGCCAATCTCATACCCAGCCCCAGGGTGCTCGCGGCATCGCCAAACAAATTGCCTTCGGGCTTTTTCATGCGCTTGATCACGCCGGACCCAATGACCGCGATGAGAACGGCCAGCGCAAATAGCGTTCCGCCGGTCATCACAGCGGCGGGCGCGACAGCAAAATGGCTGCTCAGCCACACATAATAACCGGCAATAAGAAACCCCAGACCGGCCAGCCCGACGCATAGTACCGCTACCCCAAGCCCAATCGCCAAACCATAATGCCGTAACAAAGCGCTGACGCGGCCAGAAAGGTTCATGCTTCAGCGCCCCCTTACGGTAACCGTTAACTACGGCGAACGAACTGCGCTGCCAGCAGCCCAATGCCAAACGCCAACGCAATGCTGGTCAGCGGGCGCTCACTCACCTCAGCCTCCAGCCGGTGCACCGCCACCTTGCTGGAATCCTTGACCCGGCCGGCAAGATTTTCAAGCTCTGCTTCCAGTGCCGAAACCCTTTGGGATACCCCATGGCCATCCAGATAAGCCCCCATCTGGTCCAGGGCTTCAGAGGCATTGGCCCCGAGCTTGTCCTTCATGCCGGCGATTTCAGAACGGAAACGATTGAATTCGGATTTCAAAAATTCGAGGTCAACATTATGCAGGTCAGATGGGTTCGCACGCATGGGATGCTCCTTTAATGGCTCACTTCGATGTCGGGCGCTAACGGGCCTATTTCAACGTTAACTTAGCATAATATTTGGTGCGGCGCATGATCCGGATCAATAACAGCACCGTTCGATAAATAGCCGCATTTTTCATTGTTTGACCGCACGCGGGAGATATTATTACAGTTAATTCACCCCAATCCGGCCATTGCTTGAGCATTGCCTAACACCAGGGTGTTTTAACGGCTTACCAACGAGCCATATATGGACGACAAGCCGACAGTGGATGATCACCCGCGCGGTGAGGAGGATATGAAATGCGAATACTCATCGTCGAAGACGACAAGGATGTGGCTGGGTTTGTTGTGAAAGGTCTGCGCGAGGCCGGCCACACGGTCGAGCATGCCGACAATGGGAGGGACGGCCTGTTTCTCGCCGCCTCGGAGAATTTCGACGCGATCATTCTCGACCGCATGTTGCCCGGCGGCATCGACGGTCTGCGGCTGCTGGAAACCTTGCGCGCCCAGGACAACGTAACCCCGGTGGTGTTTCTCTCGGCCCTCAGCCAAGTGGATGACCGGGTGAAGGGCCTGAAAGCTGGCGGCGATGACTACCTCACCAAGCCCTTCGCCTTCGCCGAACTTTTGGCACGGGTGGAAGCCCTGACCCGCCGTGGTAAAACCGACGGCCCCACCACCAAGCTCTGCGTCGGCGACCTTGAGATCGACCTGCTTTCGCGCGGTGTCAAACGCGCTGGCCAAAAAATCGACCTGCAACCACGCGAGTTCCGCCTGTTGGAGTATCTCATGCGGCACGCCGGCCAGGTGGTCACCCGTACCATGCTGCTGGAAGGCGTGTGGGATTATCATTTCGACCCGCAAACTAACGTTATCGACGTGCATGTCTCGCGGCTTCGTCAGAAAATCGACAAGCCGTTCGAACTGCCGCTCCTGCACACGGTACGCAACGCCGGTTATATGCTACAAACCGAGGATGTCTGATCTCGCAGCGGCACGATAAACAAGGCAATGCTCCACGCTGAACAGCGCGGTCAGCCTGAACTCATAGGCACCGCGCGGCCAAAACGCCGTGCCCGGCCAATCATTCGCTCGGCCGGCATCAGGCTGGCGTTGGTCTATGCGACTGTGTTCGGGGTCAGCGCCTTCGCGCTGGCGTTTTCATTATGGTATTCCACTGTCGGCCTGTTGCAGCGGCAGGTTGAGGTGGCGGTACGTAACGACGCCTCAGCCCTTGGTGACCACTTCGCCATCGGCGGCATCCCCTCGCTCGTCATGGCGATCCGCAACCGCTTATCTAACAATATCGACGGTGACGCGATTTACCTGCTGATCGACCCGCTGGGCAACCGTGTCATCGGCAACCTGGACCGCTGGCCGGTGGGGCTGACCGAGGCAAATGCGTGGTATGAACTGCCGGTCACGCGCCAGGGGGTTGGGTCCATCGCGCTGCTGCGCGCCTACCCGATCATCGGCGGCGACCAACTGCTGGTGGGCCGCGACGTGCGTGCCCGCACTGAATTGCGCCGCGTATTACAAGACGGCTTGCTATGGGCCATGGGCATCATGGCGGTGCTAGGCCTGCTCGGCGCCCTGGTCATCCGCTCATTGTTCCGCCGGATGATCCGCGATATTTCCTCCACCACCCGCGCCATTTCACGCGGCGACCTCACCAGGCGCGTCCCCAAAACCGGCGACGGCGACGAGTTCGACGAGTTGGCGGAAATCATCAACGACATGCTGGACCGCATCACCAAATTGATGGACGGCGTGCGTGAAGTTTCCAACTCCATCGCGCATGACCTGCGCACGCCCATCACCCGCGCCCGCACCCGCCTGGAAGACGCCAGCCTGCATGCCAGCACACCTGATGATTTGAAAGCCGCCATCGAGCGCGCCACCAACGATCTCGATGGCATCGTCGCGGTGTTTCAGGCCTTGTTGCGGATTGCCGAAATTGAAGCCGGTGCCAGGCGTTCGGCTTTTTCCAGCTTTGATTTGGCGCCACTGCTTCTGGATATCGATGAATTATACCGGGTGGTGGCCGAGGAACGCGGCATCAAACTGCTCACCAGCATCGCCGGCATGTTGCCGTTTTTTGGCGACCGTCAGTTAGTGCAACAAGCGGTAACCAACCTGCTTGATAACGCGCTGAAATTCTCCCCCGCTGACGGCGACATCAGCTTCACCGCCACGGTTGAAAATGCGGTCATCGAAATCACCATCGCCGACCGTGGGTCAGGTATTTCCGAGGAAGACCGCCAACGCGCCACTGAACGCTTCTTCCGCGCCGAGTCCGCCCGCAGTACGGCCGGCTCGGGTCTCGGGTTGTCACTGGTTTCCGCCGTCGCGCAATTACATAACGGCACCCTGCGCCTGACTGATAACAACCCCGGCTTGCGTGCCATTATCTCGCTGCCCACCCGGCAGGTGGATTAACGCGCAACTATTCGTCATGCGCGCGCAGGCGAGCAGCTTCTTACTTCCTTACAAAATCCGCTCATACAAATCATCCCAACCGGGATTCTCCGCTTCAATCAGCCGTACTTTCCAAACCCGCAGCCAGCGCTTCAGCGCCTTCTCACGCGCAATCGCGCCCAGAATCTCTTCGTGGCGCTCAAAATAAACCAGCCGCTTTAACCAATATTTCTGGGTAAACCCCGGCGTCTCACCGGCCCGATGCTGGCTGGCCCGCCGTACCAGATCAGCGGTCATACCGATGTATAAAGTGCCCCGCGGCCGGTCGGTCATGATATAAACCCAACCGCCTTTGCCACCTTGCACCACCAAACAAGAAGATGCTCGCCTGCGCGAGCATGACGTATTTATGTTACGGAGTCACGCCCCAAATTACAACCTAAAGTATTCACCATACCCCCACCCGTCATGCGCGCTAAGGCGAGCATTACGGGGCGTGGGTTATGCCGTGACACGCCTTTAGCCGTCATGCTCGCGCAGGCGAGCATCTTCTTG
>DAIDEE010000023.1 GCA_027308685.1 Acidocella sp. | reverse complement strand
GCACCACCCGGCACCAGCGCACCGAGCCCGACGATAACTGCTGTTCCCGGCACCATCGCGCCGAAAACTGGAAACGCCTCCGCCGCTGCCAACAGGAACGCGAGGCCGTATGCCAGCAAGCTGTGCGCGGTGGCAAAGGTAACAATATTTGAGACCAGAGACGCCATGAGTTGGGTTGGTTACCCCCTTATGGGTTAAACGCCGAACCGGCGATCGCGGCGCTGGAAAGCACGAATAGCGCGCAGATAGTCAATCCGGCGCATCACCGGCCAATTCACGTCGCAAAAATACAGTTCACTATGCACGCTTTGCCAGAGCATGAAGCCTGAGAGACGAACCTCGCCGCTAGTACGGATAATCAGGTCCGGATCAGGCGTATCGGCAAGGTAGAGGTGCCGTCGGATAGCCTCCGGACTTACCTGCAAAGCCGCCTGCGCCATTGAAACCCCCCGCCCAGCGCAATCAGCAAGGAATCCGCGTACTGCATCGGCGATTTCCTCGCGCCCTCCATAGCCGATCGCCAATGTGACGGTTAGTTGATCGTTGTTGCGGGTCGCAGCCTCGGCGGCGTCAATCGCCTCGAGCAGCGCCGGGGGCAGCAGGTCACGCCGGCCCATCGCGGCAATATGCACACCTCGGCTATGGATATGCGGGTCCGCCGCGAGTGCGCGCATCTTGGCCTCTACGGCACCAAAAATGCCGCCGATCTCGTTTTCCGGCCGCTGCAAATTGTCTGGTGAAAACACCCAAAGGGTAACCATCTGTACGCCGAGTTCGACGCTCCAGGCCAAAATATCGTCGAGCTTGGCCGCGCCAAGCCGATAAATTGCTTCGGGGTCTTGCATGCCACTCGCGCGCGCATGGCGGCGGTTACCATCAAGAATAATGCCAATATGGCCTGGCATCGGTAACGCGCGCACCTGCCGTTCAAGTTGGCGCTCATAAAGCCCATATACCAGCCGCCAAACTGGGCTCGCGACCAACCTTAAGCCCTGCCGCAACACCACAAACCTGCCCGGCCCCGGCACCAAGGTTGATTGGCTTGGCGGCTCGGCCTGCCGAAATAACGAGGTTTGTTTCATCTACCCAATCTGCCGAGGCCGTTGTGGCAAGGAACGATCGCTCCTCCTGATCCGCGCTTCATAGCAGAGAAACCACCCTCGGCCAAAACACCATCTTACTCCGGCTTCTAACTTTAGAACATTTAACTTCACTCACTTGATACTGCCGGCTGTAAATACCGGCAGCGAAATAAGTCCACTTGACTGTGTAAGTTTTTTACACAATACTGAGGCGGCAATAGCAATGGACGTGCAATTCAATGGATCTCGCCGCTCTGAGACTTTCTGATACCGATAAATCATTGCTACCGTTAAGCGGGGCCAAATTGCCGCCAAATGGTCTCCAACGCGATCAGGCACGAACACCGCCCCTGCGGAGACGGACCAAGGTTATGTTATATTCTCATGACACTTTTGGGCTGGGGCATCTGCGCCGGAACCTCGCGATCGCAACGAGGATGCTCTCACATCCGGGGCGATTCAGCGTAACGTTGCTGACTGGGTCACCTGTAATCAACCAGTGGAATTTGCCGCGCGGCCTGCGAGTGCAACCATTGCCCCCGGTCGTTAAAATTGCGGCAGAAACTTACGCATCACGTGATGGACAGACGATGTTCGGGCTGGTGAAAGGCTACCGGGAGGCGTTAATTCTAAAACGGATATTGCGCGACCGTCCTGATATATTCCTGGTTGACCATGCGCCAGCCGGAATGAACGGTGAGTTACTTTCGGCCCTGGCACTGATACGACGCGAATTGCCGCAAACCCGGGTGATTTTAGGACTGCGTGATATTCTCGACAGTCCGGAGACCGTGCGCAGTGTTTGGGCTGCACAGGAGATCCCAGGCCTCTTGGCACAGGCCTATGATGAAATTTTTGTCTATGGCAGCAAAGCGTTGTTCGATGTGGTTGAAGGCTACGGCATTACCGGGGCCATTGCACAGCGGGTGCGGTATTGCGGTCATGTGGTCGCCGCACCGGAAGTGGCAACAGACCCCCTTCGGCCGGGCGTTTGCTGGACCCAAACCGCACCAAAAGGCCGCCCTGTGGTGCTGGTTTCAGCCGGCGGTGGTGGCGACGGCTTCCCGATGATGCAAGCTTATTTGCAGGCATTACAGAGCCTGCGACCTAATGTGGCTTATTCGGTGATCGTCAAAGGTCCGCTGATGGCGCCAGCTGAAAAAGCCGCACTGCGCGCACTGGCGGTAGGGCGGGAGGATGTCGAACTGGTCGGCCATACAACCGACCTGGTGCCTAGTATGCGGGCCGCACACCTAGCCGTGGCAATGGCAGGATACAATACCAGCGCTGAAATCATTGCAACCCGCAAGCGAGCGATACTCGTGCCCCGTCCCGGCCCGCGCGCCGAGCAATTATTGCGGGCACGTTTGCTGGCAAAGTTGGGCGTGGTGCGGAATGTCGAGCCAGGTGAAAACCTGGTGGGGCGCTTAGCGGCGGCTTTAACCGAGGCTTTGGCGGCGCCGCCACCTTCGCAGACATGCTGGGAGGCGCTGGATTTAAACGGCGCCGACTACGTTGCAAATCATCTCGATACCGTTATGCAAACCCATTGGGAGTCCGTGGCATGAGCCGCATGATCGAATTCGGCGACGGTCCGGTTGCCTATGTGATGAAGCGTTATCCCCGTCTGTCGGAAACCTTTATCGTCAACGAAATTCGCGCCATGGAACGGCTTGGCGCTGATATACGGATATTCTCGCTCCTGCCACCCGAACCACCGCCGCACCACCCGATCACAGCCGAAGTGAGTGCCCCAGTCGATTATTTGCCCGCTGATGGTTTTGAGAAATGGCAACGCACACTTCACGCACATGCAGCATGTGCGGCAGCGGCTCCCTGGCGCTATGTCAAAGCCTTGGCCCGGGCCGTGCAATGGTCGGTAAGTTCAACCTCGCCTGCGGCTGTCTGGAAGCAGTTTGGCCGCGCCGGAATCGTGGCTGCCGCCTGCCGGTTTCAAGGTGTCCGCCATATTCACGGGCACTTTGCCAATGCGCCCACGGCCGTCACGCAGTTTGCCAGTTTGATGACCGGCATCTCATTTAGCTTCACCGCCCATGCCAAAGACCTTTACCTCACACCGCGCAATATTATCGCAAGGCGCGGGGCTGCCGCCAGCTTCATTGCCACCTGCACCGGCTATAATGTGCAATATCTGAGTGAGATATTGGCCCCGGAACATACCGCCAAAATCCATCTGGTTTATCATGGCATCGACCTTGATATGTTCCATAACGCCCCGTCAGCAACGCCAGCACCACGGCAGGGTAAAATAATTCTCTCGGTTGGCCGTTTGGTGCCCAAAAAAGGCCATGACACGTTGATTACCGCGTGCGGAATATTACGCGACAAAGGGGTGGAATTTAAGTGCATGATTGTGGGCGATGGGCCGCTGCGCGAGGAGCTTGCCGCACAGATCACCGCGCTGGGGTTGGATGCCCATGTCAGCCTGGAGGGGGCAATGACCCAGGCCAAGTTGATTGAATTATACCGCCGGGCGGATTTATTTGCCCTCGCGCCACTAATCACCGAGGATGGTGATCGCGACGGCATCCCAAATGTGATCGTAGAAGCCATGGCCACGAATGTTCCCGTGGTCTCTACCGCCATTTCGGGTATTCCTGAAATCATCCGCGATGGTGAAACCGGATTGCTCGTTCCACCGCGTGAACCCGCTGTATTAAGTGAAGCGATGGCGCGGTTATTGTCCGACCCAGGCTTTGGGCAGGCGATGGCAAAGGCAGCACGGGCAAGGCTGGAGAGCGAGTTTGATTTATGGCGTACCACCACACGCCTACATCGGTTGATGGGATGCATCGATTGCAAAACACCGCCTAACAGCAGCCGTTTCATAGCTACGGCAGTGATGGCAGAAGTCTCATGAAAATTTTATATCTCAACCCCGACCGAGGGATTCCGGTGTGCGGTGATAAAGGGGCCTCAGTGCACGTGCGGGCCTTTATAACCGCCGCAGCAGCGCTGGGTCATGAGGTTCTACTGGTCTGCGCCAACCTGGGTGCCGGCAATGCACCACCGCCTGCGCGAATTGTGGAACTGCCGGTGCGTAGTGAACCGGCGTTGCTACGCGCGGAAGCCACATTGCGGGCGCTGCCGGAAACCACCTTGGATGATACGATCGCCCGCCGGGAGTTAGCGCGCCTGGCATATGACCGCGAATTTCCCGCGCAAGTTATGCAAATTTTGGCGCGGGAAAACTTTGTTCCTGATGTGGTGTATGAGCGGCACGCGCTGTTTCACCAAACCGGGGCTGAAATAGCCGCCCGGCTGGGCGTGGCGCGTTTGCTGGAGGTCAATGCGCCGCTGATTGAAGAACAGGCGCGGTTTCGAGGCCTGTGTCTACGCCGCTTGGCACAGGCAGCCGAACAAGCATCCTATCAAGGAGCCTCGACCGTCATTGCGGTTTCCGCTGCGGTGGCCGCGCATGTTCAAGATACCGCCGGGCCAAGTTGCGAGGTAAAAATTGTGCCCAACGGCGTGGATTTAACCCGCTTTGGCCCGTTGAATGCCGGCGCAGTCATCCGGGCCAAATTAAACATCAACGCGGCCCCGGTCATCGGTTTCATCGGCAGCTTCAAGCCTTGGCATGGTATGGGGTTTTTGCTTGATGCCGTGGCAGCCCAGGGCGCAAACCTGGGGACCACTCGGATTTTGGCCGTGGGCGATGGCCCAGACCTTGCCGCCTTGCGTGAACGTGCCGCCGCACCAGACCTCGCAGGCCGGGTGATATTACCAGGCCGGGTGGCACATGCCGAAATTCCAGACTGGCTGGCGGCGATGGACGTAACCGTAGCACCCTATTTAGACCAGCCGGATTTTTACTTCTCGCCGCTGAAAATTGTAGAATCCCTCGCAGCCGGCAAGCCTGTGGTGGCCCCCGCCATCGGTCAGATTTCGCAACTGATTCAGCATGGCGAAACTGGTTTGCTGTATGAAGCAGGCGATGCGGATAGCTGTGGTGCTGCCCTGGCAACGCTGATCAACGACCCAAGTGGTTGCGCCGTGATGGGCCATCATGCCCGACGTGCTGCCGCCGGATGGGATTGGACAGCTCTGGTTGCCAAAATTCTCAATCACGCCCGCGTACCTGTATCCGCGTGAGGCAACACCAGCATCATTGGTTGTTGGCGTATCTCAAACCTGAATGGCGCGGGTTGAGCATCGGAGCGGTTTTCATGACCGCCCGCGCCGGCACTTTGCTGGCGCTGCCTTGGCCACTGAAATACATCATCGATAATGTGATCATGCAAAACCCCCTGGCGGGGCCGTTAAGCGGAATCCTGCCGGACCCGGTCAGCCAGCGCATGGAATTACTGAATATACTCGGGCTACTAACCCTTAGCCTCGGCCTGTTGGACGCATTGTTAGTGTATCTGGGTAGCCGCAGTTTCCTTGATGCTGGCCAGCGCATTGTATTCGCCATCCGGTTCGATCTGTTCAGCCATGTGCAACGACTTTCATTGGCGTTCCACCAGCGCCAGCGCAAAGGCGAGGTAATGGTGCGGCTTTCAGGCGACACCAGGCAGTTACAGGATTTCATCGCTGCCATCGGCATTGACCTGCTGCCTCATACCCTCACCATCATCGGCATGGCTGTGGTTATGCTGGTGATCGATTGGCGATATGCGCTGATCGCCCTTTCGGTCACACCCATATTGTTTGTCATCGTGCGCTATTATGCCGGGCGGTTGCGCGGTTCGCTGGGGCAAGTCCGTAACCATGAGGGCACCCTCTCGGGTGTGACGCAGGAAATTCTGGGCAACGTGCATGTAGTGCAGGCCTTTGCCCGCGCCGCGCATGAAGATGCGCGGTTCGGCCAGTTTGCCGATGCCAGCCTGCAGGCCAGTTTGCAAGCCAATGAGGTGCAGGCGCAATTCGCCCCGGCGATGAATCTCGCGATTGCTGTCGCCACGGGTGCAATCGCTTGGTACGGCGCGGTGGCGGTGATTGGCGGGCATTTAACCGCCGGTGAATTGCTGATTTTTCTGGCCTATTTGCGTGGCATCGCAACGCCAGTGCGCCAGCTTGCCAAAAGTGGACGGATTTTTGGCCGGGCGATGGTGGCCTTGGACCGGATCGCCGAATATCGCGCCGAGATCCCCAGCATTGCCGATGCCCCACACGCCATAACCCCAGCAACCTGCCAAGGTGAGGTGGGGTTTGAGGCGGTAGATTTTGGCTACAGCGCCGCTAACCAGGTGTTGCACAACATCAGCTTTACCCTGGCCCCAGGACGCACCGTGGCGTTGGTGGGCGCCACGGGCTCCGGCAAAACCAGCATCAGTAATTTAATTCCACGCTTTTACGATCCCACCCGCGGCCGCATCACCCTCGACGGACACGATGTGCGCGACCTGCCGTTGGAATGGTTACGTCGGCAAATCGGGCTGGTATTGCAAGAACCCGTGCTGTTTCAAGCCACCATCTGGGAAAATATCGCCTACGCACGCGCCGGCGCCGGAAGGGCCGAGGCAATGGCGGCGGCCAAAGCAGTGGGCGTGGATGATATTTTCGCGGCACTGCCCGATGGGTTCGACACCATGGTGAGTGAACGCGGGCAGAGTCTCTCGGGTGGCCAGCGCCAATGCGTGGCGGTCGCTCGGGCAATGCTGTGCGATGCACCGGTGGTGATTTTAGACGAACCCAGCAGCAGCCTCGATGCCGGCACCGAGCAGCGTTTAATGTTAGCTTTGGAAACTTTGGGCCGCCAACGGGCAGCCCTGATTATCGCGCACCGATTGAGCACCGTGATGCAGGCTGATCTGATTTTAGTGCTCGCCCACGGCCGTATTGTTGAGCGTGGCACTCATGCGAACCTGCTCGCTTTGAACGGCACCTATGCAACCTTGTGGCACGCTCATCACGAGCATCACGATGCCCCACCCCGCCTGTTGAGGATAAAATGACTTTGTATAAATATGTTGGCCTAAGCACCGCTTTTGTCATTATGGTAACCGCTGGAGTGGCAAATGCCGACCCATGGGTTCCGGCGGCGGGCAGCGGCTCGGCCAAACTCATGGTCCGGCTGTTCAATGCCAACCACGCCTACCCAGGAACGGGTTTTGGGTCTGGTACCATACCGGCTTCAAAACAAAATGAAACGCAAATACGTATCACCGGCGTGCAGGGCATCGGGGACGGAATCTCCATCGAATACGACCTGCGCGCCGGCCGCAAGCAGGATAGCAGCACAAAGCATGGCATCACCACCAGCCTGGCGGCCTCCGGGCTGGAAGACCAGGAGGTTGGGCTCAATTACGGCCTGATACAAAGCCCGTTGACAGCGCTTTCCACCACCCTGAATGTCATCGTCCCAACCGGCTCCAGCCATAGCAATCCTGCAATGGGAACCGGCCATCTGGCGATTGAACCTGACATGCAGGCCGGTTTCAAAACCGGGCCATTCACATTCACCGGCGAACTGGGCGCCCGGATTTTTACCGATAGCGGGGTCACGCAGTTGCGCGGCACTCTATACGCTGGCTGGCACATTCTGCCGCGCTTAACCTTGTTTAGCACGGGCTTCGCAAGCCGCACATTGCAAAATGCCGCCAGTTTAACAAGAACTGACCAAAGCGAGGTTTATAACATCGTGCGGGTGGGCGGCGGCGCTGAATTCAAGCTAACCGCCTGGCTGCGGCCTTATGTGGAATATGAACATACCATCGCGGGTCAAGGCATCCATGCGGGCGATCGGATCACTCTTGGCGTATCGGTGGCATTTTAACCATGCCAACACCCGCCTCGCGGCTCGGCCTGGTCCGCCACGGTGCCACCAACTGGACCCTGGCGGGGCGCTACCAGGGGCACGCAAACCCGCCATTATGCGCAACCGGCATCGCGCAGGCGGCGTCTTTGGGGTTACGCCTGCGGGCAGAACCAGCAGGAATGATCGTAACCAGCCCGCTAATGCGGGCACGCCAGACGGCCGATATTTTAGCTGAAGCGTTGGGTTTATCAGCCCCACAGATTGATCCTGACCTTACCGAAATGAATTTCGGTGACTGGGAGGGGCTAACCCAGGCGGAAGTAAAGGCAAGGTGGCCGCAGGTGCTGCGGGCCTGGAAGCAAACCCCTTACGCCATCCGCCTGCCCGGCGGTGAAATACTGCCCGAAATGCGTGAGCGCGTGCGGGCCGGGTTACGCCGCTGGCATGGTCAGCCCGGCCAGGTGTTACTGGTCACACATGCGGTCTGGATCAGGCTGGCCTGTATTGAGAATGGTGAGGCTATCGCTGAAGAATTTCGTAATATCGAGGTCGCCCCGGCCTCGGTGCATTGGGTGGCTACAGCCCCCGACAAAGACCCGGGGCTCGCAACGACATCGAACAAAAAGGAAATATCATGCGTATCACCATAGTTGGCGGCGGGTATGTTGGGCTGGTGTCCGGCGCGTGTTTTGCGGCATTAGGTGCGTGTGTAACCATCGTAGAGGTTGACCAGGGCCGATTTGATGCTTTGCGCGACGGCAGAATGCCCATTTACGAGCCAGGGTTGGAAACATTGGTGGTCACCAGCCGTACCGCCGGGCGGTTGGCATTTGCCGACACGATCGACGTTGTGGCCGACACCGACATGGTTTTTCTGGCCGTTGGCACCCCCTCACGCCGCGGCGATGGCCATGCAGACTTAACCTATGTGTTCGAGGCTGCCGAGCAGGTGGCAGCGGCATTAACAAAGCCGGTGGTGCTGGTGACCAAATCTACCGTCCCCGTGGGCACAGGTCGTCGTCTGGCTGAATTGATGGCGCTGCGGCGGCCTGATTTAGCCGTGAGTGTAGCTTCCAACCCGGAGTTTTTGCGCGAGGGCTGCGCGATTGATGATTTCATGCAGCCGGATCGGATTGTTATCGGCACCGACAGCCCGGCGGCGAGAACCATGCTGAGCGCGCTATATGCACCGCTGACAGCGAAGGGCGCACGGTTGCTTGCTACCGGGCTGGAAACTGCCGAGATGATAAAATATGCCGCCAATTCCTTTCTGGCGATGAAGATCGCTTTCATCAATGAAATGGCCGATATGTGCGAGAAACTCGGCGCCGAGATCGGCGATCTCGCCACCGGGTTGGGGCTCGACCAGCGTATAGGGCCAAAATTCCTGCAAGCCGGGCCAGGTTTTGGCGGGTCCTGCTTCCCGAAAGATACCCAGGCGATGGTTCGCATTGCTCAGGATGCAGGCGCGCCCTCGCGGTTGGTGGAAACCGTGGTGGCCGTGAATGAAGCGCGCAAAGCGGCGATGTCCAGTCGCATCATCGCAGCCTGTGGCGGGGTGGTGCGCGGCAAGCGGATCGCGGTGCTGGGGCTGACCTTCAAGCCTGATACCGATGACATTCGTGATTCCCCTGCTTTGGGGATCATTCACCGGTTGGTCGATGAAGGCGCGATGGTGAGTGCATTTGATCCGATGGGCTGCAATCACGCGCGGTTCCAACTGCCGTCGCGGGTAAATTTTTGTGAAGATTCGCTGCAAGCCCTGCAAGGCGCCGATGCCCTGGTTGTTGTAACTGAGTGGAACGAGTTCAAAATGCTGGACCCAACTGCAATGCGCCAAGCCATGCGCGGCCATGTGGTGGTTGATTTACGCAATATTTTTCATGGCCCCACCATGCGGGCGGCGGGTTTTGTGCATTACGGTATTGGGAGCGCGCCAAGCCCTTTGGACGTGCGGGTCGAGGCCGAGACGCAGCGACTATCCTATGCCGGTTGAACGGAGAGTCTGAGTGAGCTTTTTAATTACCGGCGCCGCTGGATTTGTCGGCTATCATGTTGCCACCGCTTTATTGCAGCAGGGCGCGCGCGTGGTGGGGGTTGACGATGTCAACAGCTATTACAGCCCCGCCCTGAAGCGAGCGCGGCTGGCAAAACTGGCGGCATTTTCGGAATTTACATTTCATGAACTCGACATCGCCGATCATGCCAAGTTACGCCAAGTGGCGAGCGACGCACAAATAATCGTGCATCTCGCTGCCCAGGCGGGCGTACGTTACTCGATCGAACAGCCTTTTGCTTATGCAGCCTCCAATCTTACCGGGCATTTATCCGTGCTGGAACTGGCTCGTCACGCGCCAAAATTACAACATCTGGTCTATGCATCTTCCTCATCGGTTTATGGCGCGGGCTCAACTTTACCCTATCATGAGTCTGAGCGGGTAGACCGCCCACAATCTCTTTATGCAGCTACCAAGCGCGCTGATGAGATGATGAGTGTGGCCTACGCGCATTTATACGGCCTGCGGCAAACCGGCTTACGGTTTTTCACGGTGTATGGGCCTTGGGGACGCCCCGATATGGCCTATTTCGGCTTCGCCGAGGCGATTATGGCAGGCAGGCCGATCACGCTTTATGAAAATGGCGCGTTGCAGCGTGATTTCACATATGTCGATGATATTGTCGCTGGTGTGCTGGGCGTGATCGCGCATCCACCGCAAACTGACGGCGAGCATCGGGTGTTTAACATTGGCAACCATCGCTCCGAATATGTACGAGATTTGGTGGCATTGCTTGAAGCTGAACTGGGCCGCAAGGCGCACGTGGTCAACGCCCCTCGCCCATTGGCTGACCCGGTGAAAACCTGCGCGAACATCAATGCGTTAGCAGCTTTAACCGGCTTCGCGCCCAAAACATCACTCGCCGAGGGGATTCCTAAATTCGTGGCTTGGTACCACGAATGGTGCGCTCAACGATAAACCCGCCCCCTGCATACCATTGACGAGGCTTTGCCTAATCATTGGTATCGGGCGTCGTAATTTCTGGCGGGCTGATTTCAGGTGGACTGACCTCGGGGACGCTGATTTCGGGTGGATTAATCTCGGACGGTTCAATTTCCGGCCCGACAGCGGATGGTGGCTCAACCTCTGAGCCATTCAATTCCGGAGCTTTTTCCGCCGGTTCATGAGTTGTTTCCGGTGCCTCACCATGATTCAATAGTACAGGCCTTGTGGTTTCAGCACTCGGCGCCTGCGGCGTTGCAATATGCGACACCACGATGCCGCCATCAGACCCCAAAGTACCGATAATGACCGAAAGTTGCGGCAAGGCCGATTGGAGCACGTGCGGCGCCGCCATTGCCGCCACGCCATCTGGCGCCACCAGACGGCCCGTTGCGCTGGCGGGCACAAAAGCGTCTTCAATCTCCACGGCTGTGCCGGCCGGGCCGCTGATTTGCGGCACCGGCGCGAAACCGGTTGCCACCGGCGTATTGGTGTTGATCTGACCCGTAACAAGCAATGGCTCACCTTGGTTAAGCTGGGCCAGATTGCTGGGGCTCATAAGCATAAATTCACCATTGATGACGGCGCCTCCCTGCGCGGGGCGCAACTGGTCAACTCGGCCTTGCAGTTGGAAGTTGCCACTGCCAACTGGCAGAACATCCACCCGCGAGGCCAGCCAGGTACCATGACCTAGCCCGATAGCGCTCACTGCCACCTGGGCCCCTGGGGTTAGCAAATGTGCATCGGGCAACACCGCCCCGGCAGCGGGCACAATTCTCTGACCTAGCACGCTGAAACCGCCCCCCTCATTGGCACTGATGGGGCCTATGATGGCATGGGTAATGCTGACATAAGTTGCCACTTGTTGCCCCGGCTGGCCAATACGTGCCGAAACAAGTGCCCGCTGGCCGACTTGTAAATCCGCCAATGGTGCCGGTTGGCCGTCGATCGTAAGAGCGGTGTGGGCAGTTAGCCCGTAATCGCGCCCATTGACGATGACGCTGCCAAACGCCTGAATTATGCCGTAACCGATGATTTGTTGCCCGGTTTTGGTCAGCCCGGTGCCGCCGATGCCACCGGTTTCCTGCGGCGATATGCCGGTGCCCCCAATTCCACCCGTCTCCTGTGCAATGCCAGTACCACCGATGCCGCCTGTTTCTTGCGGCTGCGCGAATGCCACGTTGGCACCCACCACAAAGCACAGCGCCCCGGCTACCCTATAAATTAGTAATTTAGGGCGCATCATCCTGATCGGTTTCATAGTAATAAACACCAAACCGTATCCGGCGGCGCGGTTCAGATGTTTTTCCTGCCGGAGTCTCGGTGCCGGCAATTTGCCCTTCCAGCAAACGTTGGTTGGCCTGGCGCAGGAGATGGTCCGCCATTGAACTAAGTTCCGGGCGGACATCTTCCAACTGCTGAGCTGAAATAGAGTTATGAAACAATGCACGTTCAATAAAGCGCGGTTGCTCACCTTTCATGTTATGAAACGCGGCATTCATGTGGTCGCCAACATTTGCGCCGAGAAAATACAACATTTCCGCTGGGTCTGCCCCAAAATAGGCCGACTGAACCAAACGAATATATTTTTCATCGACCAATTCGGCGGTTTTGGCGCGCAGCATCTCATCCACCACGGTACGCCCGCGAATATCGATGCGCGCCACCTGCAACAAAGTATCGATACAAGGCACAGAATCTTTCACGCCATCAGACTGACGCAAGGCAAGGGGTAGAGGTTCGCCATTCTTATCGCAAAATCGTGGATCTGCAACCCAAGTGGCCACCACCCGCGCCGCCAGGGTTGCACTGGTTTTGGCCAACCGGTCAGTGGCGCTTTCAGCCTCAAGGGCCAAGGCTCGCAGGCGCTTTACCTCCCCGCGGTGAATACCGGTCACCAAACTGATCAGGCTATCCGTTGGGTCGCCCTCCGCCTGATTTGCCCTCACGGCCTCGCTAATATAACATTCCTTTAATAAATCGCGCAGCGCAATATAGCCCCATCCCTTGCTGATCAGGTAGCGAATCAGAGGTTGTAGCAACCTGCGGATCATCAGTGTGTGGCCAGCATTTTCCATGAGACTTCGATAAATATCCTAATTGAACGCCACGTCCGGCCCGTCTGGTATAGCTCGAATGGACAACATACCATCATATGTGTAAGAAGTTTACACATATGTCTAACTGGTAACTTTATCAAGGGTTGGGCGAGCTAAAAACACGAAATTAACGGAGACGCTGTCAAATGGGCATAATAAATAAAAACCAGCGGCAACGTCGCGTGGACACGTATCATGAGGCGGCCAGGCAAAACATGTGGTTCAAGCTACGACCATTTGTTTTGTGTGCGCCAGTTGTTCTTTCATTGACACAGGTGGCTTTTGCACGCGATGGAATAAGCCTTAAAATTGAGCCCTCATATTTTTCAGGAACTTATGGAACAGGCAAGCAAAATTCGATTTACTATCTGCCTTTGACTGCCGCTTACGAACGCGACCACGTCAAAATTTCCATTACAATTCCTTACATGGAACTTCGTGGGCAAGCGCTGGTATCCAATGGTCAAGTCATCGGGTCTGGCACCTCAACAGTCGCTCACGCCGGGTTGGGTGATGTTGTGATCAAGAGCAAATATTATCTCTCCCAACAATCGGGGTTAATCCCCGGCGTGTCACCGTACTTGGTACTGGTTGCGCCAACAGGTTCACGAAAAAAAGGCCTCGGCACAGGGGAGTTCAGCGAAGAACCGGGAAGTGTGCTGCACTGGCGGCTTGGCAGACGGTTCTTCTCTTTTGTCAAGTTTGGATACCGCTTTATCGGTAGTCCGGCAGGCCAAAAGCTGCGCAATGTCCCGGTCATTACCGCCGGCGTTACCGGGGTAATCGGCCCTGGCCATTACCTTACAGCAGTTTTTGCATGGCACCCCGCCATTCAGGCGAGATTTCCTAACGCAGCTGATATTTTGCTTGCCTACGACACAAGTTTTATGAAGCGTTATGACCTACAGTTTTTCATCGATAAGGGAATTAGCGGTGGCAGTGCGAATATCGGCGCTGGTCTAGGTGTTGCAACACATTTTTAACACACATCATGCCCCAACACCCCAGAAATGTGAAAAACGAATCATTAACGTATAAGGCTTTGCTGAGGAAAAATCATATCTGGCCAGTGGGTGCGACCAAACAGCCATCCATGGAAATTATGATACCCGGTCGCACCAAAAAAATACGATCAACTTGAGTATAATCCACTACCGCGATCAATTACGGCAAAATATACTTATCCATCAGCAATAATTCATTGATAACTCAAAGCAGCGCTTTCAATATTTTTCAGAAATAAATGCTGGAGTTCAGTGGGAAGCCATTCCTTACGTGAAATCAATCCAATAACACGCTCCGCCTCGGGAAGCGTGAAAGCAAGGGGAACCAAGTCATTCGCAAAACCACTCTGAAATAATTGTGTACGAGACAATATGGCAATAAAATCACCCTTCTGAAGAAGTGCGATGATCATTGAGAGAGAATTCGTCTCAATGACCTGTGGTGGTCGTTTTTTTAGGCGCTCAAACAATGATTGGCTGATTTTATGTCTTGGGGTATTTTGAGGCGGAACAACCCATTTGTAATTCAATATGTCATTCGACCCTACCAGGCTCTGACTCGCCAGAGGATGATGACTACGCACCACAAGCTCATAGGGGTCGGAAAACAAACCGCTCTCGCTCAGGTCCGATCCCACGCGCGGAACCCGTAACGCACCAACAATGAAATCAATCTGTCCGCAGCGTAAATCTGCTTGTAGCTTTAGATAATTATCTTCTTGAATCGTAATGATCGCAAATGGATACAACTTGGAAATCCGGGTTAAAATATCAGCCAGAAAATATTGTGGAGAGAGTGGAAGAACACCGATGCGAACACTCCCTTTCGGCTCCTCTGGTGAGGATTGTAACTCATCAAAAGCCTGCGATATTTCATGAAGCGCTAACTGCAGGCGCCGCCCTAATTGTGCACCTGCGCCATTCACGACCAAACGAGATCCGGTGCGGCGATATAGAGGAACACCTATGGTATGTTCGATGGCCTGTCCGGCGCGGTGGATTGCTGCCTGCGACACACCCAGGCTTAATGCTGCCTCACTGGCTGAAGTCGATTTCAAGATTGCAATATGGGCACGAATTTGGGTGTCCGTAAGCCGCCGACAAGCGGCACGGACCGCCCGCGCCGTGGGTTCGAGGCTCAATATTTGTGCGATACCAAGCTCAATTTGATGAATCATCCGGGCTGTCCGCCGCAGAAGTAACGCGCCGTCTAGCGTAACCTCACTTCCTTTTGTACCGCGTTGCAGCAATTTTCGCCCCACAACTGCTTCTAGCTTTTGAATCGTCAGACTGATGGCAGGTTGGGACAGACCAATCGCGTCAGCAGCCCGCCCTATACTAAAATGATTAGCAACGGCATTAAATATCAGCAGAGGGCGATACCCTAACGTGAGGTGCGTCATAAAAATATCCGTTATTACAATACTTAACTTAACAAGAATTTATGACTTTTCTCAAGCTTTATATGAGGCTGTAAAAGACAATCCAGCGTACCAAAACTTCTGAACCAGGAAGTGTCTCAAAAATATGCACGTTATCGACACCCATACTCATGTCATCTCGCGTGACGCCCAAAAATACCCGCTCAACCCCATTGGCGGTAAACAATCCGACTGGTCAGCGACTCGCCCCGTTACAGATATCGAATTACTGCGTGAGATGGACGACGCAGGCGTTGACACCGCGATCGTGGTGCAAGCATCCACCGCATACGGCCACGATAATTCATATGTGGCCGCCGCAGTTGCCGCTCATCCCGACCGCTTTGCAGGCGTTTTTTCAGTTGATATGTTAAGTCCCCACGCCGTTGCGGATATTCGTAAATGGAGCGACGCCGGCTTGGTTGGGCTTCGCCTGTTTACCACGGGCTCCACGATGCCAGGACAGGCCGCAGGACTAGATGACCCTCGGAGCTTTCCAGGATGGGCCTATTGCGAAGCCTTGAATATCCCTGTCTGCTTGCAGATGACCATGGATGGTATCCCCGCGCTAGAAAATATCTTACGCCAGTTTCCAAACATTCGGGTTTTGTTAGACCATTTCGCCCGGCCAAATCTTTCGGATGGAATTCCTTACGCATCTGCATCTCAGTTATTCGCACTCGCCGATAAGCCCGGGGTGTATCTAAAGTTAACTGATAGAACCATACGGCAAGCGGCATCTGGGCATTCCAATCACACAGACTTCTTTGCCCATGTCCTATCGAGCTTTGGTGCAAAACGTGTCGCTTGGGGCTCCAATTTCCCATCCGCTGAAGGGACACTGAAAAGCCTGCTTACAAACGCTAAACAAGCCATCAGTATACTTTCTGAAGCCGACCAAAGGCAAATTTTATCTGAAACGGCCGCCTCAATCTATCGTCCACTTTTCGCTCGGACACTGGGTGACTGAACCATGACAACGCCGCCACGCTTTAAAACGATACTTGGCTCATATCCACATACCCTGCCTATTAAAAGCGGTTTGGTGACCAGCGATATTGTAACGCTGAATTTTGAGGATGTTAAGCCAATTCACAAGGCATTTAAGCCGATGGCCATGAGCCAAATTGCAGATGTCAGCGAGATGGCGATCGTTACATATCTCCAAGCAAAGTCTTATAATAAGCCAATATTCATGCTTCCGTTTGTTGTGGCATCGCGTTTCCAGCAGGGCTGCATTATTCATAATGCGGCACATAAACCAATCGATGTACGAACATTGTATAAAGCCCGTGTCGGTGTTCGCTCATATTCACAAACAACCGGTGTGTGGGTGCGTGCCATCCTACAAAATACTTATGGGATTTCACCCGAGCAGATCGAGTGGATAACATTCGACCCAGCGCACTTGGCAGAATATGAAGACCCTTCATGGTGTACGCGAGCACCTGACAACAAAACCCTTTTACCAATGCTACGCTCCGGCGAGATCGATGCGGCAATTTTAGGAAATGATCTGCCAAACGAGCCCAATCTGAAGCCAGTTATTCCTAATCATGTTGATGCCGATGAAATTTGGTACAACAAACATCACTTCGTTCCTATAAATCATATTATAGTTATGAAACTTGAATCTGCAAATACTTACCCGGCCACTGTCTCAGCCATATTCGATTTGTTGATGCAAGGTAAAGCCATGACAAAAAAAGCTGATTCAATAATTGACTATATACCAGCCGGACTTGAAAAATTATATGAACCAATAAAGTTATTAATCAGTATCTGTGAACAGCAAAAACTACTCGCACGAAAATTATCGGTCGATGAAGTCTTTGAGGATTTTTTATCGTTTATGTAGAGTTTTGCAAAAAATTCTACAGTCAGATTTATTCGTAAATAATATCCAAAAACAGGAGCAGAAAATGAACACAGCGATCCTTGATACAACGCCTCTTCGGCCAAAACGTCCATTTTATATGGACCTATCATTTCAGGTCATCGCCGGCATGATGATCGGTGTCGCGGCCGGCTATCTAGCTCCAAAATTTGGCCTGATGATGCAGCCTTTTGCTACCGCATTCATTCGCTTGATTCAGATGGTCACGGGGCCAATTATATTTTGTGCCATCGTAAGCGGTATTGCTGGCGTAACAAACAAAAAACAAGTCGGACGTGTTTTATTCAAAGCGTTAATTTATTTTGAAGTTGTTACGTCAATAGCCTTGGTCATTGGCTTAATGGCAGTTAATATTCTCAAACCAGGTGTCGGGATGAATATTAATGCAGCGAGCTTAAAATCTTCAGCAACGATCGACTCTCTCATTTCACACTCACACCATGTCACCTCTCTGGCCGATTACTTTGTAAATGTCATTCCATCATCATCCGTCGGGGCATTTGCAAACGGATCGATCCTACAAATACTTTTTTTCGCTGTCCTTTTTGCATTCGGACTTTCCAGCGCTGGCGAGAAAGCTGCACCATTACTTAATATCATTCATAATATTTCGAGTGCTTTTTTTTGGATCGTGGGAATCGCTATGAAACTCTCGCCAATCGCAGCCTTCGCCGCGATTGCTTATACCGTTGGAAAATTTGGTATCACAACTCTGCTCTCTCTTGGAGCTTTAATTTTTGATTTTTATCTGACCTGTGCAATTTTTTTCATTTTTGTTCTGTTCCCAATCGCATATTTCAACGGATTTAATCTTTGGAAACTCCTAAAATATATTCGTACTGAACTTTTCCTCGTATTCGGGACAAGCTCATCGGAGTCAGTTTTTCCACAACTCGTCAAAAAAATGGAAGAAATTGGCTGCGAGGAATCAGTCGTCGGACTTGTGATGCCAACCGCCTACAGCTTTAACCACGATGGCACTTGCCTTTATTTCGCTGCAGCTGCTGTGTTTTTGGCGCAGGCGACCAATACGCCACTCTCGTTGCCAGGCCAAATCGGATTACTGGCAATCTTACTTTTAACATCAAAAGGGGGAGCTGGCGTTGCAGGGTCCGCACTTGTGGTTTTAGCAGCTACACTCGCTGCAACTAACACGATCCCGGTTGCTTCTATAGCTATAATTTTGGGCATACACCGTGTTTTATCATCGGCATTTGTCGTGACAAACATCGCCGGCAATGCGGTTGCCACTGTCGTAGTATCAGGATGGGAAAAAAGTCTAAACCGTGAAAAATTATCAGCAGAACTCTCCCGAGCCTAAATCAAATAGAAAAGCCAAAATTAGCATAGATCAGCGCTAAAACCATAGTGTGTCGGTCGTTGTTATACGTCCATAGCCACAATGTGGCGTCGTCCTGGACCACCGTTCTTTTTTAAGTCTTTTTTCTATCATCCATCGCAGAAAATGCGGATAAAATCGCAGTATAAAATGTCTGCCTTGGGCCTTAAGGAGATGGGCCGGCCAGGAAAAAGGTCCCGCAGTCGGCAGATCTCCATCAAAGAGAGCCGGTCTTGCTCCTCATAGTGGGGTAGGTAACCGCCATCGGTGATACAATCGACATTCTATGACCAGAGAGGTTCAAGTCAGACATATGCTTACGCTCGGCGATCACAATTGACACATTAGTGATTATGCTATCACATACGTTAAGTCATATTTGGTCCTGTTGTCTTACAAATTGAATTAAAAACAGCCTAGGGAACGTCCACATGATTTTGAACGATATTGCATTTCTAAATGCATGCACGCGCCGGGTGTTGGAATCACGGAATTGTAGCGGCTGAATTTAAATTACGCAATATTTTTAAGAACTTAGCGCCATGGATGATAGTGCCGCCATAAGTAATGCCTCGGGCAGTAAAATGTCTCGAAAAGGCTCCCGCGCCACCAATAAAAGGTTGACCACAGCCATACTGTTAGTAGCCCTTAGTTGCGGCCTTGGATTTGGCCTACATTGGCTGTTCATAGGGCGATTTGTTGAGAGCACTGATGATGCATATGTTGGTGGAAATGTAACGGACTTAGCCTCAAAAGTTAGTGGGCTGATCACTGCAGTTGCAGTATCAGACAATCAAGCCGTTCATGCAGGCGATTTATTGGTGAAAATCGATGACCGCGACTATCGGGCGAAATTTTCTAAAGCAAAGGCCGCTCTGGCGAGTGCGCAAGCAAGCCTGAGCAATCTCGACGCCACGCGAACTCTGCAATTGTCCTTGATCTCCGAGGCACAGGCAAACGTCGCATCCACGGCTGCCCAAAGCCAGTTGACGTCGTTCAACCAGTCTCGTTATCGGCGGCTAGTCGCGTCGAGAGCAGCCTCCCTGGAAGCAAGCCAGGAGGCGGACGCAGCCTTCGCCCAGGCTCAGGCGGCCCAAACAAAGGCGCAGGCCGCGCTGACAGCCGCGCAAGACGAACTAAAAGTGATCAAGACAGAAAAACTTGAAGCCAACGCCGCTTTGGCGAGCGCCGAGGCGGACGTTGCAATGGCGGCCCTGAATGAAGATTATACCGAAATCCGCGCCCCCGTTGATGGCGTCATCGGCAACCGCAGCGCCCACCTAGGTGGCTATGCCGTGCAAGGGGGGCAGCTACTTACCATCGTGCCATCCACCGGTCTCTGGGTCGACGCAAATTTCAAGGAAGACCAGCTAGCCCGGATTCATCCAGGCCAAGACGTAACCATCATCGCAGACGTCTTACCCGACAAAAAAATTAAAGGTACGGTTGCTAGTATTGCTCCGGCCAGCGGAGCCGTGTTCAGCATTCTGCCGGCGGAAAACGCTACCGGAAATTTTACCAAAATTGTGCAACGTGTGCCGGTTCGTATCAAACTCGATGGCCAGGCCGATATACTGGGTATGCTCCGGCCAGGCCTATCTGTTACGGTATCCATTAATACCAAATGAAACGCATCCTGCCGTTTGCCGTGATGTGTGTCGGCATGTTTCTAGCCTTGCTCGACATCCAAATCGTTGCCTCGTCGCTACAAGACATCGGGGGCGGCCTATCAGCAACCCAGGATGAAATAAACTGGGTGCAGACCGCTTACCTAATCGCGGAGATTATTGTCATTCCGCTATCTGGGTGGTTAACGCGCGTGTTCTCAACGCGCTGGCTTTTTGCTGGGTCCGCCTTCGGTTTTACCGTCAGTAGTATAATGTGCGGCTTCGCTTGGAGCATCAATTCAATGATTATATTTCGCGCCATGCAAGGGTTACTTGGCGCGTCCATGATCCCGTTGGTACTGACCTCGGCCTTTATCTATTTTCCTGGCTCTAAACAAGTAATATCGGCTGCAATCATTGGCGCCTTGTCATTTTTGGCCCCAACCCTAGGTCCGATTATTGGCGGATATATCACAGATGCCTTTAACTGGCACTGGTTGTTTTACATCAATCTGGTACCCGGCACGGCAATTTCCATCCTGGCGATCAAATGGATCGATATCGACAAACCAGACCTTACCCTCCTGAAAGGTGCCGATTACACCGGCATCATTCTCATGGCGGTCGGGCTGGGGTCGTTGGAATACTTACTCGAAGAAGGCGCTCGCTGGAACTGGTTTTCAGACAATACCATCGTGACCTGCACCTGGGTCTCAGGCATATCGTTAACCACTTTTATAGTTCGCAGCCTCATGATTAAAAATCCAATTATGGATTTCAGGGCATTAGAAAACCGGAATTTTTCGCTCGGCTGTATTTTGTCTTTTATCGTCGGCATTGGGATTTTTTCATCCACCTATCTGACGCCGCTATTTCTCGATTACGTTCGAGGTTTCTCGGCTTGGCAAACCGGGCTGGCGCTATTCCCTTCCGGCGTATCTTCACTCATCGGCCTTCCCGTTTATGTCGTACTCGCCCGTCGCTACGAGTTACGCTGGATCCTGATGACCGGACTCTTCGCCTTCGCTCTTTCAATGTGGAGCTTCACACTGATGAACAGCACATGGACTGGACAAAATTTTTTCTGGCCGCAGGTGCTCCGTGGTTTACCATTGATTTTTTGCGTTGCCCCCTCCGTCACTCTTGGCCTCGGCAGCCTAAGCGCGGAACGCCTTAAATATGCTAGCGGTTTATTCAACATGATGCGCAATCTAGGTGGCGCCGTTGGGATTGCAGTATCTGGCACCATTCTCAATAATCGTACGAATTATCATTTCAGTATACTTACCACAAACCTGGCGCAGAGCCGTGAGCCGGTGGCCAGAATGGTGCAAAGTATTACGCAAAACCTGACCCTAAACTTTGGATCACATCTAATCGGTCCACAGACTGCTTTAAAATTACTTTGGCAGATCACCTATATTCAGGCCGAAACACTTTCATACGCCGATGCATTCAGGGCCATAATGCTGGCCTTCATACTCGCTGCGGCGATCGTACCTTTTATGCAGAAAACTTAAAAAGCCTTACCTGTTAACCTGAACCTATTTCGAATCGACGCGGATATTTTTTGCGCTGCGCATGCTTACTTTTTATCAGCGCTTAGCAAAATTAAATTGGAACCCACCTGCCGCGGCCAAGCGCATGGGAAAGATTAGGGCCCAACTTCTCCAACTCCGCCTCCGCCATTGCCGCCTTGGCCGGCATCAGAGCACGGCCCGAGCCACTGCGTGTCGTGGCCACGCGCGAGGCTCAGATAGCGTGATTCGGGCGCTTAGTTATTGTGCAACCTGCGCCCGTTTCAATCTGAACGCTTAGTTCACTCTCAATAAAATCAATGACTTACAGCCGATCATCGGGCTTGATGCACCTTTATCACCGCCATAGTCGGCGCATGCGCAGGAACACCCGATAACTGACCTCAGCCAAAGCGCCAACCGGCGGGATCGCAAGCAACCAGCCAAGCCAGCGCAGGCCATGGATACCCCACCAGATTTCTGCGAAAGCAGCCGCACCGCTGACAATCGTGCCATCCGCCCGCCGCAAATGCATGCGCGCAAGTGCGGCATCGCGCGTCAATCCGGACCCCAACGCCGCCTCATCAGCCTGCGTCACATCCACCCAGACAAAAGAAGCAGACCCGCCACAGCCTTGGTAGAATTGAACCTCCCGAGAGCAAACAGGACATCCGCCATCGTAATAAACCGTCGAAGGATCGCCCATCACACCCTCCGGGCTGCCATAACGGCCAGTGCGCTACCTGCACCCACCAGCCACTTCCATGCCAGTGTTAGCCTGCCCGCCGCGGCCGCACCAACCGCCCGGGCCTGATCGCGATGCTCCACCTCATCTGCCTGGCATGCAATCAGCAGTGCACGCAGCACGCCGCTTGCTCCGTTTTCAGACAGTTTGCGCACTTGCGCTTCGTAATGGTGGTCAACAAAGGTCTCGACCGCGTCAATTGTAGCGTAAACCGCGCACGGACCCACGAGCGCCGGCAGCGCCCCCGTAAGCCAGCCTGCTACGCGCCAGATTGGCAGCAATATGCTACGCTGTCTAAGCGGCAGCAGCGCACCAAAACGAGCGAGGTGCTCGCGTTCGGCCGCCAGATGCGCTAGAGCGAAATGCCGAACCGCCGGATCACGCGACACCGCTAATATGCCCTGATAAATCGCTACAGCCCCCGTCTCTCCTGCATGGTCAGAGCGCAGGTCGCCGATTAATCCGGGAACCTCATCTGCAAGATCTGCGACCGTTAGAACATCGAGATTAGGAAGGGTGAAATTGGCTGGGTGAATGCTCATAGTGAATAGATTGGCGCTAAATTGCATTGCGCAATCGTGATGGGAGCCTGATCGTCAGAGGGTTGTCGGTCCTTCAACGCTGCCAGTCAGACATTGAATAGCCAAGCGGAAAACTGTGCCAACGCCGTGACAAGCGAAGTGGCTCGCAATGGTTACCCGTCGTACCCCAAAATGCGATGGCCGCTATGCGTGAAGCTGAGAATTTCGGGGGATAACAATGTTGAAGCGTAAATTAACGAGGTAGAACCGAATACCTTCATTATTGATTTTATGGCAGATATGCAAAAAAATTGAGGATAATTTAGAGAATTTTAACTTGTTAGCTACAACTAAATGCACAATTCAATACATTATGAATGCTGTACTACCAATCCTCAATCCGTCTCATGTCGACCGCCGAAGAGAAAGACGGGTCTCGGTACTAAAGTCTGCCAAGATCATTTACGGCGGCTCATGGGGGACCATCGTTGATTGTTTGATCCTAGACCTCTCAGATCAGGGGGGACGCGTTGAAACAATTTTAGCTGTCGATATTCCAGACTATTTTTATGTGAAATTCAATGACGGCGCTGAACACCTGGGGCATCGGCGCTGGAGTTCTGGCAACCAAATCGGCGTCGAGTTCGTCAGTGGCGGGACATAATTGAGAAGGAAGCTTATCGGGTTCTATGTTTGCCGTTTTAACACATGGGTTCACTTATTGACCGCTAAAGCTGAACAGACGTGAGTACCCCAGCCCGACAGTTCATCGCAGAGCACGCTTAGCCTCACGCGCGCCTATCGCTCTGGCGCGATTGACGAGTCTGGTGTCTCGGATACCGGGATTGCGGATTCCGATGAAGTCGGCCATGCATTCCAATTCGAAGCCGGCCACTGATTCCGATTTCAAGCCGGCCAGGTATTCCGATTTGATGTCGGCCACCTGAGCGTCATCGGTTGGGTCTGGTTGAATGATTATCGTGTCTT
>DAIDEE010000022.1 GCA_027308685.1 Acidocella sp. | reverse complement strand
CGGTGATTCTAATGCTGTTGGTTTTAAGTTTCGTTGAAAATTTTAGGGGGTGGTGATGGATGCTTATAAATTAGGGATATTCCCCTGCATAAAAATAAACCCCACCAGCAGCCAAACGGCCTGCATAACCCCCCAACGCCGCGCGGCCACCGGCGGTCGGCCGGTCGCCCCGTTACCCAACCGCAGACCCGCCAGCCACTGGCGTTGCCAAAAAAAATTAAACCCCGTCAGCCCCAGGATCATCCCAATCAGCGGCAGCATCCCCCGATAAGCGAACTGCCACTGAAAAAAAATATGGTGCTCAATGGCCATACCCAAGCCCAGCCCGAGGCAGGCAAACAAACTCGACCAGACGGTTCCGATAAAGACCCGCATCATGGAACACTTTCAGTCAATTGTTTGAGTACCGTAACCGCATCTTCACCCGCCAAGCGCATGGCACGCAAGGTGGGGGCGCCATCGCGTTTCGCCAGCCGCTTACCGCTGTCATCCATCAGCAATTTATGGTGCGCATAAACCGGCGTGGGCAGGCCCAGCAATTTTTGCAGCAATACATGGGTATGCGTGGCGGCAAGCAAATCCTCGCCGCGTGTCACATGCGTGATGCCTTGCAAAGCATCATCATGCACCACGCATAAATGGTAGCTGGTAGGTACTTCACTCCGCGCCAGCACCACATCGCCCAGGCGCTGCGGTACGGCGTCCACCCAGCCTGCGCTCTCCTCGAAAAACCGCAACGCGCCAGCCTCGCGCACGGCCCGGTCCACATCCAGCCGGCGGGCGTATTTGCGGCCTTCGGCAATCCGCGCCGCCCGTTCCGCAGCACGCAGCGCTTTACAAGTCCCCGGATATATCACCTCGCCACCATGCGGCGCTGCCTGCGCCTGCAAAATTTCAGAGCGGCTGCAAAAACACGGATACAGCACCCCGCGCGCCTCAAGCCGGTTCAGCACAGCGGTATAGTCGCCCAAATGCGCCGACTGCACCCGCACCTCGCCATCCCAGCCAAACCCCAGCCAGCGCAGGTCATCGAGGATGGCATCGGCGTAGTCCGGCTTGCAGCGGGTGCTATCGATATCCTCCAGCCGGAGCAAAAACGTCCCGCCATTCGCTCGCGCTTTCGCCCACCCGGCATAGGCTGAAAACGCGTGGCCCAGATGCAAATAGCCGGTCGGGCTGGGGGCAAAACGGGTCACAACGTCCATGCCGGCTAACATGACAAAGCGTTGACATCTGACAAGCCACCTTGCGGCGTGACGCGGCATTTGTCATAAAAGTCCCATGGCTCGCAGACTCCACCAAATATGGCAGGGTTCCATGGCTAAACCCCAACATTTAGTCCCATTCTGGGACCGGTTCAGTAATGCCTGACGGCGGGTTCAATTTTCCCGCCCTTGTTTTAAATGCGGATTTCCGTCCGCTTTCCTATTTTCCGTTATCCACCTGGAACTGGCAGGACGCTGTCAAAGCAGTGTTCCTTGACCGTGTGTCGGTGCTCTCCGAATACGAGCGTGAGGTTCACTCCCCCAGCTTCACCATGCGGCTGCCCTCGGTGATTGCATTACGAGACTTCATCCCCTCCGCCCGCATGCCGGCTTTCACCCGGTTCAATGTGTTTTTGCGCGACTGCTTCACCTGCCAATATTGCGACTCCAAGCGCCCCGCGCCTGAGCTCACCTTCGACCATGTCATCCCCCGCGCCCGCGGTGGCCGTACCAGTTGGGAGAATGTGGTGGCCGCCTGCGGTAGCTGTAACCTGCGCAAGGGCAGCAAATTGCCGCGTGAATGTCATATGATCCCCCGCCACGAACCCCGCCGCCCCACCAGTTGGGAACTGCAGGACAGGGGGCGTGCATTTCCCCCCAATTACCTGCATGAAAGCTGGCGAGACTTTCTCTATTGGGATTCGGAGTTGGAAAATTGAGCTTAACCCTCGTTGACGCGCGTAAAATCCTCGATGCCGCGCTGGATCATTGCATCGACCATAAATACAAACCGATGGTGATCGGCGTGCTCGACGCCCGTGGCGCCCTGATCGCCTATGCCGCCCAGGACGGCACCAGCTTAAAGCGCGGCGCGATCGCGCTTGGTAAAGCCAATGGCGCCGTGGCGCTGGGCATGGGCACGCGCGCGCTGATGAAACGCGCTGAAACCCAGGCCTACTTCATCGACGCCGCCACCGCCGCCATCGGTGGCTCCCTCATCCCGGTCCCTGGCGGCGTGCTGATCAAAAAAGCCGGCGTATTGCTGGGCGCCATCGGCGTCTCCGGCGACACCTCCGACAACGACGAAGCCGCTGCTTTGGCCGGCATCGCCGCAGCGGGCTTTGAAGCCGACCCAGGCTAACCCCACCCAGGCTAACCCACCCGTCATGGCCGGACTTGATCCGGCCATCCACGCCTTAACCCCCTCACAAAATCCCCCATACAAATCATCCCACCCAAAATTATCCTTGGTAATCAACTGAACCTTCCACCGGCGCGGCCATTTTTTAATCGCACTCTCCCGCGCAATCGCCCTTAAAATCTCATCATGGCGTTCAAAATATACCAGCATTTTTAGCCCGTATTGCTGGGTAAACCCGGTAATTCCACCAGCCCGGTGCTCGCTTACCCGGCGCACCAGGTCAGCCGTGACGCCAACATACAGCACCCCATTCGGGCGGTTCGTCAGAATATGAACCCAGCCGCCTTTATCGCCCATCTCTAAAGTTAAAAAGGCGTGGATGGCCGGGTCAAGCCCGGCCATGACATGGGGGGCGCGTGTATCGTCATGGCCGGACTTGATCCGGCCATCCACGCCTCAAAAACCCTCAAAATTCCCAAAGTTTTTCCCCATCTCATTCCTGAGATTAATTTTACTAACATAGCGTTATAACACGCAACAACCCTGCAATGCTTCACGTGAAGCAACGCAATGTTAGTCAAACAAACTTTCCTGCTGCGCCGCCGCCCGCACCGCCACCGCGCCATAAAAAAATCTTGCTCATTGCGGGCACTATTTAAACAAAATAGCGCTTCTCCAACGCTGAGATAATAATTTTTTAAGGGCCTCGCGAATTGGCGGCTCAAATCGGTTGTCAATAGCATGCGCTAATACGATAGAAAATATTGTGCTGACCAAAATAATAATCACCATGCTAGCGTTAAACGGAGCCAGGGCAAAGAATATTAGGAATAAAACTGGATTGGCAATCAGATAAAGTGCGTAAGATAAAGCACCACCGGATAATGCTATTTTCGTTGCGTATGGTGTTAGTTGAACGCGGGTCGCCATTAAAGCCAAACTGGCGGCCAGAATAAATTCTAACATCTCTTTTGGATCGCTGATAAAGGTTAATAGTATAAGAGCTATAAAACCACATGCAACTCTTAGTTTGGCATAGCCGTTTCGGTACCAGTCGATAAGCATACCAACAATAAAAAATGGTGCATAAAGGCCATTAACCAAAATCTCAACTTGAACATTCATAACATGAAACCGCTCTAAAGCGTACGTCGAAACAAGCCAAAACAGCATTATTTGGCCCTGATAACGTCGAAGCAAAGGCAATAGGGCTGCGATCATAAGATAGAAGCACCACTCATTGGACAAGGTCCAAAACACGCCGTTTACTTGCGTGGCACGCAACAACCAAGGCAACATCGTAAGATTTTCAACGATTTCCAGCAGGCTGAAATTATGTACAAATCTAACGGTAATTAGTGTGTCTATGACCAAGCAAATGAAGAACGTTGGATATAAGCGTATGAATCGACGGTATAGAAATTCAACTGCAGAGGTCGTCTTTCGAGCGGTCTGCATGATAACAATACCACTGATGATAAAAAATACTTTAACGCAAAACGGACCAGATATATTCGATAGATTTGCCAACTGAGGATGCCAGCAAGGTGCATAATGTGTTATGAGCACACCAAAGGCTGCCAAAAATCTTAATCCATCCAAACCAACCATCCGACTGCCCGATGAATGTTCAGAGTCTGGCCTCGTCATGTCACAATCCCAGTAAGAAGCGTTAGGCTGGTATCAGCAGGCTTTGTCAAAAAATGAGTGTCCCCTGCTGCGCCGCCGCCCGCACCGCCACCGCGCCATCGGCAAACCGAATCGTCAACCCAGCCCCAGGTGCCACCGCCGCCGCACTCACCACCGGCGCCCCCTTGGCATTGGTCACCAACGCAAACCCCCGCGCCAGCACCGCCTCATATGAAACCGCCGCCAGCCTGGCCGCCAAACTCTCAACCCGCATCCGCCCCTCGCGCAGTCGGCTCGGCAGCGGCGCGTTCAGCCGGTGTTCTAACAACGCCACCTGACTCCGGCTGCGCGCCAAAATTTCGCGTGGATGCACCAGCCGGTTGGCCAACCGCTCCAACCCAGCGCGTTTGGCGGTGGCAAAATTCGGTAAGGCCAAAACCAACCGCTCGGCGCGATCATCCAGCCGCTGCCGCGCCGCCCCCAAAATCCCAGGCAAATCCGGCAATTTTGCCCCGGCCCTGTCTAGCCGCAACCGGGCGGCACCCGCGATGCGTGAGAGCGCCCCGGTCAGCCGGGCGGTTTTCTGCGCCAGGTCCGCCTGCAACTCCAACCGCGCCGGAATCGCCATCTCCGCCGCCGCGGTGGGCGTCGGTGCGCGGCGGTCCGAAACATAATCGATCAGCGTCGTGTCGGTCTCATGCCCCACCGCCGAGATCAGCGGAATCGTGCAAGCCGCCGCCGCCCGCAGCACCGCTTCGTCATTGAACGCCATCAAATCTTCAAGCGAGCCACCACCGCGCGCCACAATCAGCACATCAGGCCGCGCAATGTCCCCGCCCGCCACCAATCCTGAAAACCCATTGATCGCCGCCGCAATCTGCGCCGCCGCCGCCTCGCCTTGCACCGCCACCGGCCACAGCAAAATCGGGGTGGGGAAGCGCCTTGCGATGGTGGTTTTGATATCCTGCAACACCGCCCCCTGGGCTGAGGTAATCACCCCGATCAACCGCGGCAGCATCGGCAAAACCCGCTTCTTTTCCGGCGCAAACAGCCCCTCGGCGGCCAGCTTCACTTTCAGCGCCTCGATTCGCGCCAGCAGCGCCCCAGCCCCGGCATATTCCAGCCGGTCCACAATCAACTGGTATTCCGAGCGCTCAGGGTACGAGGTGATTTTACCGGTGGCGATCACCTTCAGGCCGTTCTCGGGCTTCAACCCCACCTTGTTGGCGGCAAATTTCCAGATAATCCCCTTAATTTTCGCGCCTTCATCCTTCAGGGCAAAATAGGTGTGGCCAGAGCCATAAACCTTTAACTCAGTAATTTCACCGCGCACCCGCACCCGGCCAAACGCCCCCTCCAGCGTTTGTTTCACCGCACCGGCGATTTCAGAGACCGAAAATTCTGGCGTATTGGGCAAGTCGCTCATGGGCAAACTCTATGATAGAGCGCCGGGCAGCAACAGGGGGCAGTTTGGTATGCGGGTATTGATTATTGGGTCAGGCGGGCGGGAACATGCTTTGGCCTGGGCTATCTCAACCAGCCCGCTGCTGACCAAACTTTATGTCGCCCCTGGCAATCCCGGCACCGCCGCTGTGGCTGAAAACGTCCCGCTCTCGGCCAGCAATATCGCCAAGCTCATCGCGTTTGCCATCGCCGAAAAAATTGACCTGGTGATCCCCGGCCCGGAAGCGCCCCTGGTGGCGGGCATTGCCGATGCCTGCGCCGCCGCCGGAATCGCCTGCTGCGGCCCCACCGCCGCCGCCGCGCAACTGGAGGGTAGCAAGGCGTTTTGCAAGGACATCGCAGACGCTGCCGGCATCCCCACCGCCGATTGGGCGGAGTTCACCGACGAAGTCGAGGCGCATGACTACATCGAGGATTGCGGCGCCCCTATCGTGATCAAGGCTGATGGTTTAGCCGCTGGCAAGGGCGTGGTGGTGGCCACCACTGAGGACGAAGCGCATGACGCGGTGCATGCCATCATGGGCGATAAAATCCATGGTGCGGCGGGCGCTAAAATCGTCATCGAGGAATGTCTGTTCGGTGAGGAAATTTCGGTGTTCGCGCTGTGTGACGGCCTGGACGCGCTGTATCTCGGCGTGGCGGCTGACCATAAGCGCGTGGGCGAAAACGACACCGGCCCGAACACTGGCGGCATGGGGGCTATCTCGCCGCCACCCTGGGCCAGCCAGGAGATTCTCGATGAAACCATGGCCCGCATCATCCGCCCCGCGCTGGCGGCGATGGTGGAGCGCGACACGCCCTTCCGGGGGTTTTTATTCGCCGGTTTGATGGTGACGGAGAATGGCCCGAAGCTGATCGAATTCAACGTGCGTTTCGGCGACCCTGAATGTGAAACCCTGCTGCCGCTGATGCAGTCCGATTTGCTGACGGTGCTGCAGGCCGCGACCAATGGCACGCTGAAACATGCCGCCATCACCTGGAAAAATGCCGCATCCGCCACTGTGGTGATGTGTTCGAAAGGCTACCCCGGCGCTTACGCCACCGGCAGCGAGATTTATGGCCTGGAGGAAGCCGGCGAATTACCCGGCGTGATGGTTTTTCATTCCGGCACCATGGCCGAGCAAGGCGGTATTCTGGCCAATGGCGGCCGGGTGCTGGCGGTGAATGCCATCGGCGATGACCTCGCCCAGGCGGTAGCGCGGGCCTATGCGGCGGTCGATGCGATTGAGTGGCCCGATGGGTTCTGTAGGCGTGATATCGGCCGCCGGGCGTTAGGTTAACGCCTGCGCCCTTACCAGCCGGGCAAACGCCCCATCGGCGGCCAGCAATGCGGCATGCGTGCCTTGCTCGATCACCTTGCCATTGGCCATCACCACGATCATGTCGGCGTCCTTGACCGTAGAAAGCCGATGCGCCACGACGATGGTGGTGCGGCCCGCCCGCAAGGTGGCCAGGGCCGCTTGCACCGCGGCTTCGCTCTCGGTGTCCAGGGCGCTGGTGGCTTCATCAAGGAGTAAAATGCGCGGGTTGCGTAAAATCGCCCGCGCCAGCGCCACCCGCTGACGCTGCCCGCCGGAGAGCCGCTGGCCATTGACCCCGACGCGGGTGGCAAAGCCCTCTGGCATAGCGGTAATGAACCTGGTGCAGGCTGCCGCATCTGCCGCCGCCGCAATCTCGGCGTGGGAGGCATCAGGTTTGCCCATGGCGATGTTGGCTTCGATGCTCTCATCAAACAACAGCGCATCCTGCCCGACATAAGCGATCGCGGTGCGTAAGGAGGCCAGAGTGACATGGCTGATGTCCGCGCCATCGATCAGGATCTCACCGCCAGAGGGGGTGTAAAGCCTGGGGATCAGCGTCAGGGCCGTGGATTTACCCGCGCCAGATGTGCCGACCAGCGCCATCATTTTGCCAGGTGCGGCAACAAATGACAGATCAGCCAGGCCAGGGCGGCCATCGGGGTAGGCGAATGCCACATGGTTGAACAGCAATTCGCCAGGCCCTTCGGGCAGCGGGGCGGCACCAGGTAAGTCCGCGATCGCGGCGGGTTCGTCGATGACATTGAACACCCGCACCAGCCCGGCCAGACCTTCCTGCACAGCGGAATTCATGGTGCCCAGCGCCCGCAAAGGCCGCGAGGCGATCAGCAGCGCCGAGATGAAGCCCATGAAGTTTCCAACCCCCTCGCCGCCGATGGCATTACGATAGCCCTCAAAGCCAATCACCATCGCCACCGCCACGCCGCCCAGCACTTCGAGCATCGGGTCGAGCCGGGCGCGGACTTTGGTCATTTTGATCAGCGAATCATAAAGCTGTTGAAAGGCTCCATCGGCGCGGGTTTTTTCATGGGTCTCCAGCCCATAAGCCCGCACAGTGCGGGCTTGCGCGAAGCTCTCATTCAGTGTGGCGGCGGTCAGCCCCATGGTTTCCTGCATCCCGCCCGAGGCGCGGCGCATCCGCTTGCCGATTTTCTGCACCGGAATACCCGCCAGCGGATACAGCACCGCCGCAATCAGGCTGAGCTTCCAGTCGATGGCGATCATGGTGACCACCAGCCCCACCACCGTGGCGGCATCGGCCACCGCGTTCACCGCACGGGTCATCGCGTCGCGCACCACAGTCGCATCGGTGGTGAAGCGGGCTGCCAGGGTGGCGGGCGCCTCGCGCTCCACCCGCGCCAATGCGGCGTCAGTCAGGTGCCCAAACATAGCGACCTGTAGCCGCCGGATGATCAGCAGCACCATATCCTGTGTCAGAACGGTCTGAAAATACATCGAAATGCCTTTGACCAGCGTGACCACCAGCACCATGATCGGCACTTGGTACAAAATCCGGGCGTCGCGTTTGGAAAACAGGTTGAAGGCCCAGTCGATGATGGCGGGGTACAAAGCTGTGGTGCCCGACATGATCAGGGTCATCACCACGATCAGGATAATCCGGCCCCGATAAAACCTCACATGCTCGCGCCAAAGCCGGCGGATCAGGGCGATGGTGGAGGCTTGCGGCAGCTCTGGTGACGGCATATTCATGACGACCGCTTAGCCAGAATTCCACCAACCGACAAATTGCGCTAATGCATCTGCCATGGATACGATTTATAAAGGCGATATCTCCACCAAGGCTGGCCGCCGCAATGCCTGGGTTGACGCTTTATTCGTCGATCATGCGATTTTGCGGATTTGGTGGACGAATTTTGCCATTGTGTCGCCGGGGCGGCTGTATCGCTCCAATCACCCAACGCCGGGCAATCTGGCGGCTTTTACCCGTAAGGCCGGTTTGAAGTCGCTGATTAACCTGCGCGGGCAAGCCAAAAATGGGTCGGATGCCCTCTCGCGCGATGCGGCGGCGCGGCTGGGGCTGGATTTTTACGACATGGCGCTGGAATCCCGCGGGGCGCCGCAGAAGGACCGGATTTACCGGCTGGCTGAAATATACCGCACCATGCGCGGGCCAGGGTTGATCCATTGCAAATCAGGCGCTGACCGCGCCGGCCTGGCCGCCGGGCTGTTTGTGCTGATCGATGGCGGCACCGTGAAAGAAGCCATGCGTCAGCTCAGTTTTCGGTACGGTCATATCAAGCAGGCTAAAACCGGCATCCTCGATATGTTTTTTGCGTCCTATGCCCGCGATGGCGAGGGTAAAAAGCCGTTTCTCGACTGGGTGCGCGATGATTATGATGAAGCTGCACTCAGGGCGGCGTTCAAGGCAAATTCAATCGCGGGCTTCATCAACGACAAAATTTTATCACGCGAGTAGCCGGGTTTATTAACCGGGTTTATTTATCAGCGCTGGTTTTTTTCAGCGTAGCGTTTTGCACCGCTTCATGGATGCCGCCCGCGCCTTCGGTGGCCGCCGCCGCCGCGACATCGCCCCAGTAAGGGGTGATATCGCTGAGGCTTAAATCGTGTAATTGCGTGACCTGACCAATTTTACGGTTGTTGGCATCGTGGATCATCCAGTCAATTTCAACCAAAGTTTGATTGTTGGCATCAGGTTTGGTTTTGACGATACCGTTGACGATGAAATCCGCCTGCGCGGGTTTATCGACAAGCTCCATGCCGAGTTTCGGTAAATCCCGGGTGATATCGAGGCTCAGTGCGTTGTTACCATCGCCGGGCGCGCCTGCGACTCCGGCAACAAATAGCCTGGCGGGGCGGTTTTCCAACGAGTTCGGGTTGCTCTGCTGGATGCTGGCATTTACCGCGGCGAGCAGCTTCGCCAGTGTTGCGGCGTCGGTGGTGGCAGCGTGGTTCAGCGTATCAGGTGTGCCGTTTGCCCAGCCTGCGGCATCGACGCCCGCGCCATTTTCATTGCCGTAGGTTTTGCCATCAGGACCGGTGATTTGGTAATGCGGAATCACCTGCGTACCTGACAGCGTGGCGGTGGTGATGATCTGCCAGTCGGTTTTGTCGGCGGGTTTGGCGATGCTGGGAATATCAGCGGCGACCAGGGCGGCGGCGAGGTCATTGGCGTAGAGCTTGGCGGCGTCGTTGCCCAGCATGGCGTTAGTGGGCGTGGGTACGATCAGCACCGGCGGCGGCGGGACGGCGAGCCTTGCACCGGTTACGCCAGGGTTGCCGTAAAATGGTTCGGGCAGGGTGCCGCAACCGGCCAGCCATAATGCGCAGGCGAGGGGAATATATTTCATAGGCGGATGACCGATATCTGATGGCCGATGGCGGGCTCATGGCGAAGCGTCCGGCGGCGATGGGAGAAGAAGTTGATTTCATCCGCGCAGGTATCATGCGGCAGGATTTCGGTGCTGATACCAATGGCGCGCAGGCGGGTGGCGCAATAGCCGGGGAGGTCGAACTGCCAGCGGTCCGGGCGGCCATCGGCGAAAAATTTTGCGGCGGCGGGGTTTTGCGCCAGCACGGTGTCACGCAGGTCGGCGGCGACTTCATAACTACGCTGATGAATGCAGGGGCCGATGGCCGCTATGATGGTTTTGGCACCGAGCTTTTGCATGGCGGCGGCGGTGGCTTCGAGCACACCTGAGACCGCGCCACGCCAGCCGGCATGGGTGGCACCGATGATGCTGCCTTGGGTGTCGCTGAACAATACCGGGGTGCAGTCGGCGGTGACCACCCCGATGGCGAGACCGGGGGTTGCCGTGACCAGCGCATCAGCCGCACCGCCCTGGCCGATGGGCCAGGCGGCGGTGGCGGTGATGACACGAATGCCGTGTACCTGTTTGATGCCGAGCAGGTTTTCCGGGGCGACACCGATACTTGCCGCCACCAGGCTACGGTTTTGCAACACATTGGTCAGCGCGTCGGCACCGGAGAGGCTGCAATTCAGGCTGGCATAGGGGCCGGTTGAGACGCCGCCTTGGCGCGTGAAGAAGCCGTGGCGGGCGGGCAGGGCGGCGGTGAAGGGGTGCAGGCTCATGCTTCAAACCCCGGCAGAGTTGGAAAATTAGCAGGGCAAACGGCCATTACTTTGAACAGGCTGCCCATGGCGGCTGGGTCGGTGAGGCGCTGTGCTGCGAGGCGCAGGTTCTGCGCCATGGCCGGGTTGCGCTGTGCGAGCTGGTCGGTGCGCTGCATGAAACCCAAGCCGGTGAGGAAAGCATTTTGTTTGACCGGCCCTTGCGTGATGGCCCCGGCGGCGTGAGCGGCTTGTGCGAGTGCGGTGAAATCGACATGTGCGGTGATATCGGCTTCGCCGGGGGTTTTCAAAGGGTCACTGAATTTACCGGCATGGATCGCTTGCACGCTCTCACCGGGGGCGGATTGCATGGGCCCGTAGTCGATGAATAATCCGATGGCGTTGCGCTTTGCGAGCGCATGGATGAAAGCGGCGGCGGCTTCGTTGAATTCCTGAACGGTATTGTCGGGGGCGCTGGGAAGACTAATGGCAGCGGGTTGTTCGATATAGGCGCCGTCAGCCACAAAACGCTCATGCCACACGCCGCCGCGGCAGATGAATTGCCGCACTGGCAAGGCGTCGAGAAATTCATTGGCAATCAGGATCATGCTGCCGCCCGGAACACCCGCAAGGGATTCGTGCCAGTGGGCGTGCGGCACGCGGGAGGCTTGCTCGGCTTGCAGGCGCGGCGCGGTTTCGATGAAATGCACGTTGGCGGCGGGGAAGCTGCGCAGCATATCGGCCATCATTACGCCGCGCCCGCCGCCGGCTTCGACCAAATGAATAGCGGGCGGTGAGCCCATCATCTGCCAGACCACCCGCGCCCAGGCGCCGAGCACTTCGCCAAAAACCTGGGTGAGTTCAGGGGCGGTTACAAAATCAGTAAACGGGTTGTGCTGGGCGTAATAGGCCGCATTGGCGCGGGCCATGAAATGGTCGAAGCGCTCAGGCTGCATCTTCGCGGTTCGGTGATAGTCTTGAGCCGTAAACGATAAAACCGATGCCGATGAAAATCATCGGGATAGATAATATCTGCCCCATGGTGGTGCCGAACGGCAGGAAGCCTAAAAACGCATCCGGCTCGCGGAAACATTCCGAGAAGATGCGGGCACAGGCGTATAGCACCAGGAAAATGCCGGTGAGCTTACCGGGCGAGGCGCGCAGGCGCTGTGAGCGGGACGCCAGGAACATGATGATGAACAGTAATATGCCCTCGGTGGTCATCTCGATGAGTTCGGAAGGATAACGCGGGATGCCGCCAGCGTAGGGCGAGGGAAAAATCATCGGGAAGGGAAACCAAGGGTCGGCGGGGCGGCCCCATAATTCACCGTTGATGAAGTTGGCGAGCCGCCCCAGCCCGAGGCCGATTGGCACCGCGATGGCGATGCGGTCGGCGAAGCGGAAGATGTTCAGGCCATTTTTTTTGCTGAACCAGATGATGGCGAGTGATACGCCGATGAAGCCGCCGTGCGAGCTCATGCCGCCATCCCAGACCGCAAAAATATTGAGCGGGTGGGTGAAGAAATATCCGGGCTGGTAGAACAGCACATAGCCGAGACGGCCGCCGAGAATGACGCCCAGCGTGGCCCAGGTGAGGAAGTCATCGACCTGCTCGCCTGAGGCTGACAGAGGTTTTTCCGCGCACATGCGCCGCACCAGCCGCCAGCCCAGAATCAGCCCGGTGATGTAGGCCAGGGCGTAATAATGGATGAAGATCGGGCCGATATGAAAACCCTTGGGGAATTCCGGCAGGATGATGGGGCTCACCGGTAAATATCCGGCTGCTTCAAAAACTGTTGGATATATCGCTGCACGCCATGCTCCAGTGTGGTGAAATGCCGGGTGAAGCCGGCGGCGCGCAAGCGGTCCATGCGTGCTTGTGTGAAACTTTGATATTGGCCGATCAAGGCCGGCGGCATGTCGATGTAGGTGATGCGCTCGCGCACGCCGTTGGCGGCGCACACCGCGCGGGCGAGGTCGGCATAGGTGCGCGCCTTGCCGGTGCCAAGGTTGAACAGGCCGCTCAACACCGGGGCCGCAAGCATGAAACGAAGTGCTGCGATGACATCATCGATCCAGATGAAGTCGCGTGACTGCGCGCCATTGGCGATGTCAGGCTGGTTGGAGCGGAACAGGCGGGCGGGGTGGCCGCTCGCGACTTCGTCGTGCTTGACCTTCACCACCGAGATCATCTTGCCTTTGTGGTATTCGTTCGGGCCATAAACATTGAAGAATTTAACCCCGGCCCAGGCGGGTGGCGCCGGGGCCCCGGCTTCAACCTGAGCAGCAACCCATAAATCAAACGAGTGTTTGCTCCAGCCGTACAGGTTGAGGGGGCGCAGACGCTTCAAGGCCGCGATGGAACAATCGTCATCGAAATCCTGCGAGCCATCGCCATAGGTGGCGGCAGAGGAGGCGTAAATAAAACGCACGCCATGCACCGTGCACCAGTTCCATAGGGTCTGGCTGAGGGTGACATTGCTGTGCCAGACCAGATCGCCGTCGGTGGCGGTGGTCTCGGAGATGGCGCCGAGGTGGTAAATGGCGGTCAGCGGCGGGTCTTCGGCCAGAAAGGCGGTTAACGAATCGGGCGGGATGATGCGTGATGGCGGGTGTTTGCGCAGGTTCTGCCATTTGCTTTCATGGCCGAGCCAGTCGCAAATCACGACATCCTGGCCCTCCTCATGGAGAGCTTCCTGTAAATTCGAGCCGATGAACCCGGCTCCACCCGTGACCAATATCATGGAGGCGCTTATATGAGCCTGACACTTATGATGAAAGACCTGCCCCGATGAACGATCGCCCGAAGTTTTTTGATGATTTGGCCGGTGTTGCCGGTGGTGCTTTGTCGGCCTTGGCCGGGATGCGCGAGGAAATCGCCTCGATGGCGCGGGCGCGGGTGGATGAGGCGGTGCGGCGGCTGGACTTGGTCAAGCGTGACGAATTTGACGCGATGGTGGAGATGGCCACCCGCGCCAGCGCGCAGGCAGAGCAGCTTGAAGCCAGGGTGAAGGTGCTTGAGGCCGCGCTTACCAGTACGCCAGCGTTGCCACCTGTAATTGAACAGCCAGAGTCGCACGAGCCTGAAATCTGAGTAAAATTAAGACGCTGTTTTGCGGAAATTCGCTTAAAGATTGAGTGTAATTTTTGACACGTTGAATATTACAAAAGTTTAACACGCGGATTGTTCCGATTTCGAACTTACTTATCATGTATAACTAGGAAAACATTGGAGGTTTTCAGGTCTGGGGCCTGACTCAGTTGTTCTTGACTGCGAGTTAACAGACATTCATTCTGAGGAAACATATTTGTAGGGAAAGTTAATCAAATGGCCCTTCGTACCTCGGATTTTTTGCCTTGCCAGCCGTTCTTTTCCAGAGGTCATATTGTTGCCGGTGCTGTAGCGTTGCTCATGCAACTTACCATCGTGCTGTGGCCGCTTGCAGCCTCCTGGGCGCGTAAATTCAGCCCGTCTGATGCCGCGAACTCACGGCGTAAACCCAATGTGGAGCAGGTACTGGCTGAATTGGCCAAAGCTAATCGCGTGCCAGTGGACCCCTATGCGAAAGCGCCCAAAAAATTTCGTCAGACGGCTTGAAACAGCCGGATGACGCCGACAAGGCGTTTATTCGGGCGCATACAGTTTTAGAATGCCCGGCCCTTGTGCCGGGTATTTTATTATATTCGGCCACTGAGATCACGCCGCTTTGGCAGGCCAGCGAGGCTTTTTTGCATCGTCACAACGTGGCGCCACCTTTTTGGGCGTTTGCCTGGCCGGGTAGTCAGGCGTTGGCTTGCTATGTGGCGCAGCATCCGGCGCTGGTGGCGGGTAAGCGGGTATTGGATTTTGCCGCAGGGTCGGGGTTGGCGGGAATTGCCTGTGCCCGCGCCGGTGCGATGGTGGAGGTAGCTGACATCGACTCGCTGGCCCGGGTGGCGATGCAGATGAATGCGGCGGCGAACGAGGTTGTGCTGGATATTCTGACCGAGGATGTGGTGGGGCAGGATTGCCGCTGGGATGTGATTTTGTGCGGGGATATTTGTTATGAGGCCCCGATGACTGCCCATATATTACCCTGGCTTAGGCAGTGCGCCGGGCAGGCTGTGGTGATCATCGCCGAGCCTGGCCGCAGCTATGCCCCGCAGGGTGACTTCATTGAGCTTGCCCGTATTTGCGTGCCGACGTCGTTAGACCTGGAGGAGGGCACGAGCCGCGATGTGACGATTATGCAGCTATAATAATGATGCATGATTAATATTCCTAAATGGGTACGTTGACCCGTCTCAATGCCGGGACTAAGCAACCGCAACATAAATCCATATCGCTTCCGTGAAAGGTGTTCCGTTCCGATGAAGGATGTTCGCGAGGCCCTGATGGTAGGGCGCAACACGCAAGGTAAGCTGGTACGTCGGCCGGTTTCTCCGTTTATGATAGGCTCGGCCTACAAGCCGCAAATGTCGTCGGTTTCATCGATTCTGCACCGGATTACCGGTGTGGCTCTGGGACTTGGCACATTGTTGCTTACCTTATGGCTGGTATGCGCGGCGGCGGGGGATGGAGCCTTCTCTGTTATTCAGGCGGTTCTGGCCTCGTGGATTGGTTTAATTATTCTCATCGGCTTCACGGCAGCGTTGTTTTACCATTTTTGCAATGGCATCCGGCATTTGGCGTGGGATGCGGGCAAGGGGTTTGATCTGCCGGCCATGCATCAGTCCGGCCGGGTCGTGTTTGCGGCCACTGTGGGTCTCACCGTCATTTTTTGGGCCGTGGGCCTGTATATCTGGTGAAAAATATGAACGATATGAACACCGATCCGACGATCCATATTCTGCGTAGTCAGTTAGGCCGGGCGCGTGGCCTTGGTTCGGCAAAGTCTGGTTTGCACCATTGGTGGGCGCAACGCGTCACGGCCATCGCGCTGCTGCCGCTATCGCTGTATTTTGTGCTCTCGGTGTTGATGCTCGAAGGGGCGTCTCGGACCCAGATGATGGGCTATATGGCTGAGCCTTGGAATGCGGTTTTGTTTCTGTGTTTGATCGCCGCGTTATTTTATCATCTCGCCTTGGGTTTGCAGACTGTGATTGAGGATTATGTGCATAAGGATGCTGTGCGTCTGGCAAGCCTGTTGGCGGTGAAGGGACTCATCGTTTTTTGTGCGCTTGCCTCTGCTGTGTCGGTGTTGAAACTGGCGCTTTGATCGCCGCTGACGAATAGGTGTTGAATTATGAATGCGATGTCGAAACCGGCTTATAATGTCATCGACCATACCTACGATGTTGTGGTTGTGGGGGCTGGCGGCTCTGGCTTACGCGCAACGTTGGGCATGGGAGCTGCAGGTTTAAAAACTGCTTGTATCACCAAAGTGTTTCCGACCCGCAGCCATACCGTGGCGGCGCAAGGTGGCATTGGTGCGGCGCTTGGTAATATGGGCGAGGATGACTGGCGCTGGCACATGTATGACACCGTGAAGGGGTCAGACTGGCTGGGTGACCAGGACGCGATTGAGTATATGTGCCGCGAGGCGGTGCCGGCGATTTATGAGTTGGAACATTACGGTGTGCCGTTCTCGCGCACCGAAGATGGTAAAATTTATCAGCGCCCGTTCGGCGGCCATATGAAGGAGTACGGCAAGGAGCCGGCGATGCGCGCTTGCGCTGCGGCTGACCGTACCGGCCATGCGATTTTGCACACGTTGTATCAGCAGAGCCTGAAGCACGAAGTTGAATTCTTTGTTGAATATTTCGCGCTCGATTTGATTATGGATGATGAAGGCGCCTGCCGTGGCGTGATGGCCTGGTGTCTGGAAGACGGCAGCATGCACCGCTTCCGCGCCCAGCAGGTGGTGCTGGCGACCTGCGGTTATGGGCGGGCTTATCTCTCATGCACCTCGGCGCATACCTGTACAGGTGATGGCAGCGGCATGGTGTTGCGGGCTGGTTTGCCGACGCAGGATATGGAGTTCGTGCAATTCCATCCGACCGGCATTTTCCCGGCGGGCTGCTTGATTACTGAGGGTGCGCGCGGTGAGGGCGGGTATCTGACCAACGGCGAGGGCGAGCGTTTCATGGAACGCTATGCGCCGACCGCGAAGGATTTAGCGTCGCGCGATGTGGTGTCGCGTTCGATGACCATTGAGATCAATGAAGGCCGTGGTGTGGGGCCGAACAAGGACCATATCCTGCTGCATCTGGAACATCTGGGTGCTGATATTCTGGCCGAGCGTCTGCCGGGTATTTCAGAGACCGCGCGGGTGTTTGCCGGCGTGGATATCAACAAGGAAGCGATTCCTGTGCTGCCGACCGTGCATTATAATATGGGGGGGATTCCGACCAATTATAAAACCGAAGTGCTGCGCCCGACGGCTTCCAACCCGGATGCGATTGTGCCCGGTTTGATGGCGGTGGGTGAGGCGGCATGCGTTTCGGTGCATGGCGCGAACCGGTTGGGTACCAACTCGCTGCTGGATTTGGTGGTGTTTGGCCGGGCCGCGGCTAACCGTGCGGCTGAAATTGTAAAGCCGGGCGCTGCTCAACAGCCGCTACCCACGAACGCCGGGGATAATGCGCTGGCGCGGTTTGACAAAACCCGTAACGCCAAGGGCGGCACCAAAGTGGCGGATTTGCGCGAGCAGATGCAGCGCACCATGCAGGGCCATGCCGCGGTGTTCCGCAATTCCAAGAGCCTCGCCGAAGGCGTGCAGAAGATGCATAAGCTGTGGAGCGGGCTTGAAGATGTGGCGGTGGCCGACCGCAGCCTGATCTGGAACTCGGACCTGGTGGAAGCGCTGGAGCTTGATAATTTGATGGGCAATGCGATGACCACGATGGTTAGCGCCGAAGCCCGTAAAGAGAGCCGTGGTGCGCAGGCGCATGACGATTATCCGGACCGTGACGACCACGAGTGGATGAAGCACACCATCAGCTATTGCAACGCCAAGGGCGAAGTGAAGCTGGAATATCGTGATGTGAAAATGCAAACGCTCACCAACGAAGTTTCCGTGTTTCCGCCGAAGAAGCGCGTGTATTAAGGGGTTTTTGATATGGCAGAATTTTCGCTTCCCAAGAATTCCAAAGTCGGCGTTGGCAAGACCTATAAAGCCCCGGCTGGTGCCAAGCGCGTAAAGGAGTTCAAGGTTTATCGCTGGAACCCCGACGATGGGAAAAACCCAACGACGGATACTTATGAGATCGATCTTGATGCGTGCGGGCCGATGGTGCTGGATGCGATCATCAAGATTAAAAACGAGATCGACAGCTCGCTGACCTTCCGGCGTTCCTGCCGCGAGGGGATTTGCGGGTCCTGCGCGATGAATATCGATGGCACCAACACGCTGGCGTGTTTGAAGCCGATTGATGATGTGAAGGGTGCGGTTGCGATCAACCCGCTGCCGCATATGCCGGTGGTAAAGGACCTGGTGCCGGATTTAACCCAGGCCTACGCGCAGTACCGCTCGATTGAGCCGTGGTTGCAGTCGGAGACCGCAGCACCGCCGGATGGTGAGCGTTTGCAGAGCAAGGAAGAGCGCGCCGCGTTGGATGGTTTATGGGAGTGCATCATGTGCTTCTGTTGCACCACCTCGTGCCCGAGCTACTGGTGGAATGGTGATAGGTATTTAGGCCCGGCCGTGTTGATGGCGGCGTATCGCTGGATTGCGGACTCGCGCGATGAGCATACCGGCCAGCGTTTGGATGCTCTGGAAGATCCGTTCAAATTATACCGTTGTCACACGATTATGAACTGCACCCAGACCTGCCCGAAGGGGTTGAACCCCGCCAAGGCGATTGGCAAGGTGAAGCAGTTGATGCTGGAACGGCAAGGGTAGAACAACCTCCGTTTACGAAAAAGCCCGCATTTAGCGGGCTTTTTTATGAGCTGTATGATCGGGTGGGGTTACGCCGCCAGTGCGTCTTCGCCGTCTAGCGTGACGGCCACGGCATGGACCACAGCGCCGATGCGGACAGCGGCTTGCACTTGCTCCTGGCTCAACCCGCCGTCGCGGACAACTTTTTCATGCGAGGTGAGGCACATGCCGCAGCCGTTGACGGCGGACACCGCCAATGACCAGAGTTCGAAATCGACCTTTTCGATGCCGGGCTTGGCGATGATGTTCATTCGCAGTTTGGCCGGCATACGCTCGTAGTCGTTACCGACCAGATGCACGAAACGGTAATACACGTTGTTCATGCCCATGATCGAGGCGGCGGCTTTGGCGGCGGTGAGGGCTTCGGGTGAAAGTTGCGGGGCAAATTCAGCGAAGATGGCGCGGGTGACTTCGGCGTTGCGGGAGGCTAAGGCGCTGACGATGAAGCATCCGGCGCGCTGCTGGGTGGTGAGTGAGACTTCGGTGGAGAGGCTGCCAAGGTTAAGTTTAATATCCTTGGCGTAGTCGGGGATGCGATCTTTTAAGGCTTCGATGGTCATCGTCGTATTTCCTCATGTCATGGTCCGGCTTGACCGGGCGACCCGTGTTTTTTTGCGAACGATATGGCGCCGCACAAAAGATGTGGATGGCCGGACCATGTCCGGCCATGACGCGCTGATATTAAATAACGGAGTTTGTGATTAAGCGGCCGGGCGGAGGGTTTCCTCGCCTTTTTGCCAGTTGCAGGGGCACAATTCATCGCTCTGCAAACCATCGAGCACGCGCATCACTTCCTGCGGGTTGCGGCCCACATCGAGGTCGTTGACCGCGACGAAGCGGATGATGTTTTCCGGGTCCACGATGAAGGTGGCGCGCAACGGTACGCCAGCGGATTTGGAGAGAATGCCGAGGGCTTCGGAGAGCTCGCGCTTGATGTCGGACAGCATCGGGATCGGCAGGGACTTCAGATCGTCGTGGTGCAGGCGCCAGTTCATGTGGACGAATTCGGAATCGATGGAGACGCCGTAAACCACTGCGTCACGGTCGGCAAAGTCGGCCTTCAGCTTGCCGAACGCCACGATTTCGGTGGGGCAGACAAAGGTGAAATCTTTCGGCCAGAAAAACACGATCTTCCATTTGCCGGCGTCGGTTTTGTCGGTGATGTCAACGAATGCGGTGTCGAGTTTCAGACCTGCTGGCCCGCCTTGAACAGCGGTGAGCGCGAAGGACGGGAAATGGTCGCCAATGGTCAGCATGGGGGAGACTCCTGTTTATGTGCGGATTCCGATGAAGTCGGCCATGCATTCCAATTCGAAGCCGGCCACTGATTCCGATTTCAAGCCGGCCAGGTATTCCGATTTGATGTCGGCCACCTGAGCGTCATCGGTTGGGTCTGGTTGAATGATTATCGTGTCTT
>DAIDEE010000021.1 GCA_027308685.1 Acidocella sp. | reverse complement strand
GCAAAGCAGTTGCACGCTGATCTTGTGGCGCTGGGCTATGACGGTTCCTATGGGCGCGTCGCGGCCTTTGCCCGTGGCTGGAAGGCTGATCGGCTGCTTGAACAACAGACCAGCGGCCGCGGAACCTTCGTGCCGCTGGCCTTTGCGGCCGGCGAGGCGTTCCAGTTTGACTGGAGCGAGGACTGGGCGGTGATTGCTGGCGAGCGGACCAAGCTGCAGGTGGCGCATACCAAGCTGTCGCATAGCCGGGTATTTATCGTCCGGGCCTATCTGCTGCAGACCCACGAGATGCTGTTCGATGCCCTGGCCGAGGCGTTCCGGGTTCTTGGAGGCGTTCCCCAGCGTGGCATCTTCGATAATATGAAGACCGCCGTTGACCGGATCGGCACGGGCAAGGCCCGGCAGGTCAATGCCCGCTTTGCCGCCATGGCCAGCCACTATCTGTTCGAGACGGATTTTTGCAATCCGGCATCGGGCTGGGAGAAGGGTCAGGTTGAGAAGAACGTGCAGGATGCACGGCGCCGGCTATGGCAACCATTGCCCAGTTTTGCTGATTTGAATGCGCTCAACGCCTGGCTTGAGGCACGCTGCATTGAGCAATGGGGGCAGATTCAGCATGGGGTTTTGCCGGGCACCATCGCCGATGCGCATGAAGCTGAACGGGGCCATCTGATGCCACTAGGGCGTCCCTTCGATGGCTTTGTCGAGCACACCAAGCGTGTGTCGCCGACCTGCCTCGTGAACTTTGAGCGCAATCGCTACAGCGTGCCGGCATCCTTTGCCAACCGGCCGGTGAGCCTGCGGATTTACCCGGAACGGATCGTTATCGCCGCCGAGGGACAGGTGTTGTGCGAGCATGCCCGGATCATCGAGCGATCCCATTACCTGCCGGGACGAACGGTTTACGATTGGCGACATTATCTCGCCGTCATCCAGCGCAAACCTGGGGCTTTACGCAATGGCGCCCCATTCGTGGAGTTGCCCGAAGCCTTCAGGCGGCTGCAGGGCCAGCTGCTCAAGCGATCTGGTGGTGATCGGGAGATGGTCGAGATCCTGGCCCTGGTTCTCCAGCATGATGAGCAGGCCGTTCTATGCGCCGTCGAGCTTGCACTTGAAGCCGGCGTTGCGACCAAGACTCATATCATCAACGTTCTGCACCGGCTGACCGACGGCAAGGCCCCGCCGGCGCCCCCGATCGACGCCCCTCAGGCCCTGCGCCTGGCACGAGAACCGGTAGCCAATGTTGAGCGCTATGACACCCTTCGTGACAGGGGACAGCGCCATGCGTCATGATCCCGCCAGTGCGGCCGTGGTGGTGATGCTGCGCGGCCTTAAAATGTTCGGCATGGCCCAGGCTGTTGGTGACCTGATCGAACAAGGTGCGCCTGCCTTCGATGCGGCCGTGCCGATCCTCTCGCAGTTGCTCAAGGCGGAGATGGCCGAGCGCGAGGTCAGGTCCATCTCCTACCAGATCAAGGCGGCCCGGTTCCCTGCTTACAAGGATCTGACCGGCTTCGACTTTGCCGCCAGCGAGGCCAATGAGGCTCTGATCCGGCAATTACACCGCGGCGAGTTCATGGATGGTGCCGACAATATCGTGCTGATCGGTGGCCCCGGAACCGGCAAAAGCCACGTCGCCACCGCCTTGGGCGTGCAGGCGGTCGAGCATCACCGCAAGAAGGTCCGGTTCTTTGCCACCGTCGATCTGGTCAATGCGCTTGAGCAAGAGAAGGCATTGAACAAAGCAGGCCAGCTGGCCGAACGCCTACTGCGCCTCGACCTCGTAGTCCTCGATGAGCTCGGATACCTGCCGTTCAGTCCGTCAGGCGGCGCGCTGCTCTTCCACCTGCTCTCCAAGCTCTATGAGCGCACCAGCGTCATCATCACCACCAACCTCAGTTTCAGCGAATGGGCCGGAGTGTTCGGTGATGCCAAGATGACCACAGCGCTGCTCGACCGCCTGACCCATCATTGCCACATCATCGAGACCGGTAATGACAGCTTCCGCTTCAAGGACAGCACCAACAGACCAAAAACCAGAAAGGATAAATCCACAGCAACTTGACCCGTCCCACACAACGCGAGACATATCTTCAACCCGGGTCAATTCTCGATGAAAATCCCGGGTCAGATCTCAGTGAAAATCAACACCCTCCTGTTCGCTACCTGGACAAGCCCAAACTGCCGTACCAAAGGGGTTCTTTTTGCACGCCGATAGGGGGTCCCTTTTAGGCTCTGACTCACATTTGGTGCAGCAATTTGGTGCAGCGTGGGTATTATGATGCTGGAGATTTCCCCTGAGGTGAGGAGTCGTCATGCATCGCAAGGAGCTGCGGGCCGCAATTGCGGCGGCTGGGGTGGTGATCGAGAAGATTGAACTTGTGGATGGCGAGCTATTGATTACTGGGCATTCCCGCGCTGAATTTTCGTGCTGCCCAGACTGTCGGCAACCGTCCCGGCGTATTCATAGTAGATATCGGCGCCGGCTTGGCGACTTGCCGTCCCTTGGCCGCCTTGTCAGGATTGAACTGTCGGCTCGGCGATTCCGCTGTAGCGAACCCAGTTGTGCCCGGCAGATTTTCGTTGAACGCTTTGCCGAAGATGTGGCGCCCACTTATGCCCGCCGAACCGGCCGCTTTGAGAGGGTCGTGCATCACCTGGGTTTGGCATTGGGTGGCCGACCGGCTGCCGGGCTGGCTCGCCGTCTTCTGATGCCGGTCAGCCGGGACACATTGCTCAGGACCGTTCGCAGGCATGCGGTGAGAGTGTCGAGTACACCGACCATCATCGGTATCGACGACTGGGCTTGGAAGCGGGGGCAGCGATACGGAACGGTGATTTGTGACCTCGAGCGCCGGCAAATCATAGATATACTGCCGGACCGGGAGGCTGCCAGTGTTGAAGCCTGGCTCAAGGCCCATCCGGATATCAAGATCATCTCCCGAGACCGAGGCGGCGGATATGGTCATGCGGCGGCCCGCGCTCTACCAGGAGCACGTCAAGTCGCCGACCGCTGGCACCTCATGGAAAATGCCAGCCAAGCCTTCTTTGATGCAGTACGCAAATCGATGCGCGCGATCCGGGAGGCGATGGGTGCCGGTGAAATTGATCCAGCACTTCTCACCTGTGCGGAGCGCCTTCAATATGAAGGCTTTCTGCGTCGGCAAGAGGCGGACGCCGCAATCCGTGCGCTTGCCGATAAGGAGATGCCGATCAAGGCCATTGTGCGGGCAACGGGGTATAATAGAAAGACTGTACGGCAGGTTGTGCGTGACGGCCGCAACGATATTTTTCGTAGCCGGGAGGCTTCGCTGACCCCTTGGCTTGCTGCACTCGATGCTGAATGGGAAGCCGGTTGTCGGAATGGTGCCGAACTTTGGCGACGGCTTCAGGTGCGTGGCTTCAGGGGCAGTTCACGTGTTGTTGCCGAATGGACGACACGACGGCGACGGAACGACGCTGCGCCAGGCAGTATCCCGAGCAAATGTCCATCAGCGCGTGTGATTACCCGCCTCATGACAATGGCGCGGGATCAGCTCTCGAGATCAGATGCGATTCTCGTTGCTAGGATAGAGGCAACGGTACCGGCTCTCTCGGTGGTGCGGGATCTTGTCGATCGCTTTCACAAGATGATTCAGCGCAGACGGAGCGAGGAACTTCCCGCCTGGTTGGAACAGGCCAGACCAACAACACTCGCATCCTTTGTAAACGGTTTGAATGCCGACCATGAAGCCGTCGCAGCTGCTATCGTCGAACCCTGGTCAAATGGACAGACGGAAGGCCAGATCACCAAGCTGAAACTCATGAAACGTCAAATGTATGGCCGTGCCAAGCTCGATCTACTGAAAGCCAGGCTCATTCATCCATCAACACCCACACTGCACCAAATGTGAGTCAGAGCCCCTTTTACGTGCCGATTGACAGTTGATAAAGGCGTATGGGAAATTTGGACGTTTCATTACTTCGGGCCCAATTGACCACAGGCCCTAGGCGCTCGTCAGGCTCTTAGCCTGGATTACTGGTGTCAATAGGTAAGAATTATCTCACAAAATCAATGTCATTTGAGTAGCCGATGTCGGTAAAAGCTCTGCACATTATTAGCGCATAAATGGTTGTGCTGGTAAGTATGATTGGTGTATATATAAAATGCGAATAGAATTATCGTTCTGTCATAATCTCAATAATTTGTGCGCGAAATTCTGAAACTTCCCGTGAATCATCAAGTCGATTGAGCGGCTGGTTGGTGTTGCTCATAGCTTCCCCAATCATGATTAGAACTGGTCCGACAAATGGTTCTTGATCCAGCATGTTTGGCAATGTCGCAATGGTCCCTTGGACGATTTTCTGGTTTCCGAGGCTAACATGTTCAATTGCAACCGCTGGCATCCCTGGCTCCATACCAGCTTCTATAAGATGCGCCGCTGTGCCGCCCAGCGTTTGGCTGCCCATATAAACCACCAGCGTGCCGCCGGATTTGGTGAGTGACACCCAATCATGCGCTGGTAGTCCACCTTCAGCGCCGTGGCCGGTAATGAAATGCAAAGACCGCGCAATGCCGCGCTGGGTTAGCGATAATTCAAGTGCCGCCGCTGCCGCCGTGGCTGCCGTAATACCGGGCACAACTTCAAATGCGATATCGTGCGCGCGTAACGCGTCCATTTCTTCCGTGGCGCGGGCAAACACCATCGGGTCGCCGCCTTTTAGGCGCACCACATTATGCCCAGCCAACGCTTCGGCCACCAGCAATGCACAAATTTCTCGCTGAGAGGCAGAGTGTCGTCCACAGCGCTTACCGACATCAATGAGTCTGGCCGTGGGAGAAGCCATCGCAATAATGCGTAGATCGACAAGGCTATCATATAAAACGACCCCAGCCGACTGCAGCCGCTTGAGTGCTTTTAAAGTCAGTAATTCAGGGTCTCCGGGGCCGGCGCCAACCAGACTTACGTTGCTCATACCACCAACTCCTGCGTTGAGATCTCTGATTGTAAAATAACGGCAAGTTCGCCTTTGCACGACCCGCAATTGGTGCCCGCCTTCAGGGTCTTGCCGATCGCGGCTACATCCTCAAGCCGCGATTCCCGGATGGCGGTACGTATCGCCGCTTCCGTCACGCGGTGACACACGCATACCATAGGGCCGGCTTCCGTCTGCGGTGCGGCGATGGCCATCAGAATTCCAATTCGACTGGTTTGCCAGCTTGCCACCTGGAACAAAGTGGCCAGTGCGTTATTGCCGGGCAGCAAATCCTTCCGCGGCGCCAGGAACAGGCAAGCCAGCAAGCGGTTGCCTTGCAAAATCCCCAGCCGGTATGTGCCACGTCCGGCATCGGTCAGCTCAATACGTTCAGCATCCGCATCCGCACCACAAAGCCGCGCCGCCCAATCCGGCAGGGCATTGTCGAACACTAATTTTTTCCACCCCGCCATTGTGAAGCGATGCATCCCACCTGAGAGCGGCACGCGCGCCGCGCAGAATTGTCCGCTTGGGTGGGTCAAATTGCGCGTCTGTAAAATACCGTGCCATGCGGCGGGTAATTTTTCGATCGCGGCATTTTCAAACTTTGAAGCGGGCTGACCGGAATGCGCATCGCGCGCCGCACCGATGAGCTGGTTCACATTGCCGGTTGCATTATGCGTCTGGGTCCAATGCATGGCGGCAAAAATCTCACCGGGGCGCTGCATATTGGAAATCAACGCGGGCAGCACGGCGCTGCCATGCCGGGTAGTGACGCGCACCAAATCTCCCGGTTCCAAGCCGTATGTCTGCGCGTCATGCTCGGCAATTGAAAAACTCGGGTCGGGCGCACTCTCCATCAAGGATGGCACGAAGCCGGTGCGTGTCATGGTGTGCCATTGATCGCGCAGCCGCCCCGTATTTAGAATAAACGGGTAGGATGCATCACGCAGCTTTGGCTTTGCGCGGTCCACCGTCACGAAGTTGGCTTTGCCACTCGCGGTAGGGAAACCGCCATTCGCAAAAAACCGTGGATGCCCCCATGTGAATGGCTGCAACTGATCATATTCAGCATCGGTGATATGCTGGTACTGCGAAATATCAAACAGCCGCTTGCCCTGATTTCCATAGCCGGACAGTGTTGCGTGTTCGCGAAAAATTTCAGCAGATTTGGTATAGTGGAACTGCCCGGCAAATCCCATGCAGCGGCCAAGTTCGGCAAACATCCACCAGTCCGGTTTGGCCTCACCGGGTGCGGAACGGAAAGCCCGTTGCCGGGAAATACGGCGTTCGGAATTTGTCACCGTGCCGTCTTTTTCAGACCAGCCTGCAGCCGGCAACACTATGTTTGCGAGCCTGGTGGTTTCCGTCGGCCAGCAGTCCGCCACCACCACGAATGGGCACGCCTCGAGTGCTGCCCGCACGCGGGCTGACCGCGGCAGGCTTTCCGCCGGGTTGGTCGCGGCAATCCAAATGGCTTTGATGCGGCCTGACAAAACCGCGTCGAACATTTCAACGGCTTTCAAGCCTGGCTTGGTTGCAAGATTGTCAGACGCCCAAAATGTCCGCAGCAGGGCGCGGTCGGCGGCGTAATCAAACCGCAAATGCGCGGCAAGCTGGTTGGCTAATCCGCCTACTTCCCGGCCGCCCATCGCGTTGGGCTGACCGGTGAGCGAGAATGGCCCCATGCCGGGTTTGCCGATACGGCCGGTCGCCAGATGCACATTGATAATGGCATTTACTTTGTCGGTGCCGTTGGCGGATTGGTTAACGCCTTGGCTGAATAGGGTCACGGTGCGCGGCGTATTGCAAAACCAATCGATGAAGCGTGCTAGGTCTGCCTCTGTAAGTCCAAGCTCCTGGGCCGTCACTTTTGCATCCCGCGCCGATTGTATCACGGGCCCAAAGCCAAGCGTATACTCTGTAATATAACGCTGATCCAAAGCACCGCGTTCGGCGAGTGTTGCGAGCAGTTTCAAGAATAATGGAGTATCGGCATCGGCCCGGATTGGCAGATGCAAATCCGCTAACGCCGCCGTTGCTGTACGCCGCGGGTCAATGACAACAATTTTAGTGCCCCGTGCAGCTCGGGCCGCCAAGGCGCGTTCAAATAATATTGGATGACACCAAGCGGTGTTGGAGCCGACGAGTACTAACAGATCGGCTTCATCAATATCTTCGTAGCAGCCTGGCACAACATCTTCACCAAAAGCGCGGACATGGCCGGCGACGGTGGATGCCATGCAAAGCCGTGAATTTGTGTCGATATTTGCTGAGCCGATAAAGCCTTTCATCAGCTTGTTGGCGACGTAATAATCTTCCGTCAAAAACTGCCCTGAGCCGTAAATTGCCACGGCGTCAGGGCCATGTTCGGCAATGACAGAGGAAAATTTTTCAGCGATCACGTCGAGCGCCTGGTCCCATGAAGCCGGTTTGCCGCTCAGCATCGGCACCAGTAGCCGGTTGCTGTCATCCAGCGTCGCCGCCAGCGTTGAGCCTTTGATGCAGAGCCGACCGGCATTGGCGGGGTGCGAAACATCGCCGGAGATGACGTTGTTATTCACATCCAAACCGCAGCCGACACCGCAATAAGGGCAAGTGGTTTTCACGCAGTCACACCCACCGATAGTAGGACACGGCCATGTTCCACCTTCACCGAAAATCGTGGTGTGCAGCCGGTATCGAGCCCCATCGCCTTGCCGGATTGCAGTGAAATCACCCAGCCATGCAGCGGACAGGTAACAGCATCTCCATGCACAATTCCCTGGCTCAGCGGACCGGCTTTATGGGGGCATTGGTTGCGCAGCGCATACACCGTATCATCCGCCGTACGAAAAACGGCAATATCACCCATGGCGGTTTTCACGCAGCGGGCACCCAGGCTGGGAATTTCCTCCAACGCACCGACATCAACGAAATCTCGAACAACCCGCATTCCGTCCATCATACCAACTCCGCCATTGCGTTGAATTTTTTGCCTGCTTGTTGGTCGGCAGCCTGCTCGGCCCAGGGGTCGGTTCGCGCGAATTTTTGCGCGTGCATGAAGTCCTTGAAGAGAGACAGACGCAACTCGGCATTCTCCACAATTTTTTCCTGTACATATTTTAGGCCCACCCGCTCTATCCATGGTGCGGTCCGCTCCAGATAATGCGCTTCCATGCGGTAGAGTTGCAGGAAAGCGCAGGCATATTCCATCACCTCTTCCTCAGTGGTGACCTTGCACAGCAGTTCCGTGGCACGGACTTTGATGCCGCCATTGCCGCCTACGTGCAAATCCCAGCCCGCTTCGGTGGCAACCACGCCGAAATCCTTTATGGTGGCTTCAGCACAATTACGCGGGCAACCGGAAACTGCTAGCTTCACCTTATGGGGATGCCAGGAGCCCCAGGTGGTCTTTTCAAGCGCGATGCCCATGGCGGTGGAATCCTGCACGCCAAAGCGGCACCATTCGGAACCGACGCAGGTTTTCACAGTCCGCAGCGCCTTGCCGTAAGCATGGCCGGAAACCAGACCCGCCGCATTCAAATCCTTCCAGACAGCTTGTAGGTCTTCTTTTTTGACGCCCAGCATATCGATACGCTGTCCGCCGGTGACCTTCACGGCGGGGATATCGAATTTCTCTACCACATCAGCAATCGCACGCAGCTCCTTGGCGCTGGTGGTGCCGCCCCACATACGTGGAACTACTGAATATGTGCCGTCTTTCTGGATGTTGGCGTGCATACGCTCATTCACAAAGCGCGACTGCGCGTCATCGACATACTCACCAGGCCACGCTGCCAGAAGATAAAAATTCAATGCTGGCCGGCATGATCCACAACCATTCGGGGTCGTCCATTCGAGCGCCTGCATCACCGCCGGGATGGTTTTCAGCGCACCGCCTTTTATCCGCCGCCGCACTTCATCGTGCCCATGGCTTGTGCATTTGCACAGCGGCTTCACGGCAGCGGGCGCGTAACCCGTACCCAGCGATAATTTCAGCAATCCTTCCACCAACCCGGTGCAGGACCCGCATGAGGCAGACGCCTTGGTACGCGCCCGCACATCATCGAGGCTGGTCAGACCATGCTCGGCAATCGACTTACAAATAGTAGATTTTTTCACGCCATTGCAGCCGCAAATTTCAGCGCCATCCGCCATCGCCGCGAGCGCGTCATCCGGATCGTCGGACGCCACGACCGGGCCGAAAATCATCGTATCGCGTAACTCGCCGAGCGGTTCGCCATTTTTCAGAAGTTCAAAATACCAGCCTGCATCACGGGCATCGCCAAAGCATACCACGCCGACCAGCCGGTCCTCGCGCAATACCAGCCGTTTGTAGATACCACGCGCCCCATCGCGCAGCACCACATCCTCGGTCGATTTATCACCCATGAAAGCGCCGGCGGAAAACATCTCAATACCGGAAACTTTTAGCCGTGTACCAGATGCTATCGGCGAGAACACTGGTTCAGCCACGCCGCAAATATGGTCGGCGGCAACTTTCGCCATGTCCCAGATCGGCGCCACCAAGCCGTAGCATTGCTTGTTGTGTTCGACGCACTCGCCGATGGCGAAAATCGCGGGGTCGGATGTGCGCATCGCATCATCTACCAGCACGCCACGGTCGGTTGCCAACCCGGCTGATTTTGCCAGCGTTGCATTCGGGCGGATACCAACGGCCATCACTACCAAGTCAGCTTCGATGCGCTGTTCATCTTTTAACACCACCGCACGCACGGGGCCGTTTTCGCCATCGCCGTCAAAGGCTTCTGTGTTGGCGCTGGTGTAAATATTCATACCGCGTGAGGTGAGTTTGCGTTCCAGCAAATGCGCTGATGCGGCATCTAATTGCCGTTCCATCAGCATTGGCATTAAATGCACCACGCTCACATTCATGCCGCGCAAATTCAAGCCATGTGCCGCTTCCAGCCCCAGCAGGCCACCGCCGATCACCACCGCATTCTTGCCGGGTGCCGCGATGCTCAACATCTGCTCCACATCCGCAACCGAGCGGAAGGTCATCACGCCGGGGCGGTTTACTCCTGGCAGCGGCAGCACAAATGGGTTTGACCCCGTCGCCAGCAGTAATAAATCATAGGGCCGGGTCGTCCCCGCTTCACCAATGACCAGCTTGGCTTCACGGTCGATGGTCACCACCGCTTCACCGGCGATCAGCTTGATATTATTTGCCTCGTACCATTCGAGACTGTTGAGAACGATCTGCGCAAAGCTCTTATCGCCAGCCAAAAGCGGCGAGAGCATGATACGGTCGTAATTAGGCTGCGGTTCCGCCCCGAATACGGTAATCTCAAACATTCCCGGGGTACGCTGCAAAATTTCTTCTACGGTCCGCATGCCGGCCATACCGTTGCCGATGACCACCAATTTTTTGCGGACGCTATTCATCATATTCATCGGTGTCATTCCTTCGGATAATTACACAAGACGGATGCAGGGGAGACGACCCCCCTGCATCCGGGCCGGTTAAATGCGAATCTTGTCCATATCGGTCACACCTTTGGAGAAGCTGGCGCGCCAGTTCTTCTTGACGATGTTGATGCCGACAAAGGCGACCAAGGCGAGGCCTGCAAAAATCAGGAAGCCTGCCTGGTAGGAGCCGGTCCATTGCTTGGAAAATCCAAGCGAGGAGGCAAGGTAGAACCCGCCAATGCCGCCTGCAAAACCAACGAGTCCGGTCATCACACCAATCTCACGGCCAAAACGTACCGGCACCAACTGGAATACCGCACCGTTACCGGTACCGAACGCCAACATGGCCACAACGAAAGCTACAAGCGCCATCCACAGGCTTGGCAAACCAACGCTGACCAGCACCAGCATGGCCGCCGCCAGAACATACAGCACCGAGAGAGCGCTGATGCCGCCAATTTTATCGGCCAGCCAGCCACCGATTGGCCGGAACATCGAACCGGTGAACACACAGGCCGCCGTTGCATAACCTGCCTGTACCGGCTCCAGACCATATTGCGCATGGAAATAAATGCTGAGCGAGGAAGCCAGTCCGACAAACCCGCCGAACGTGACTGCATAAAACAGCATGAACCACCAGGTGTCGGCGATTGCCAAAACCTTCAGGTAGCCAGATAGGGATTGCTTAGGTGGCTGGATCGGCGCTTCTTTCGAGAGCACGATGAACACGGCGAGCACCACGCACATTACCAAGGCAGTCAGGCCAAATACATTGACCCAGCCGAAATAAAGGCCAAGTGCTGGGGCAAACAAGGCAGCCAGTACGGTGCCGGAATTGCCAGCGCCGGCCAGACCAAGCGCCTTGCCCTGATGCTGTGGCGGATACCAGCGCGACGCCATCGGCAATGCAATGGCGAAGGAGGCGCCTGCAACACCCAGCACCACGCCCAGCAGCAGCACTGCATCATAGTCTGGAACACCGAAGAACCATGCGGCGGCCATGCCCAAAATCACTACCAACTGTGCGCCGATACCGGTGCGCTTGGCGCCGAAATGATCCACCAAAACGCCGTTCAAAATACGAATAACGGCACCGGCCAGCACCGGCACTGCCACCATCAGACCCTTATGCGCGGGGTCCAGGTTCAGCGCCTTGGAGATTTGAATCCCAAGCGGCCCCAATAGCACCCAGCACATGAAGCTGGCATCAAAATACAAAAATGCGGCGAACAAAGTCGGCAGATGGCCGGACTTTAAAAAGCTTTTTTCACCCGAAAGGGACATGTCGATAACTCCGCGGCGAGCCCTCTGGCTTCACCATGTGCGAACCGTCCCTTGGCCCGCGCAGATATAGGTTAGGGAAATCCCCTTTTTGCACCGGCAATCGTCTTTGACTGCCATGCAGACGGCATCCACCATCTGAATGCAGTGCAGCAATTTGTATGCCAAGCAAAAAACAGGCTGATTAAAACAGCAATTATTTTGCTCGTCCTATTTTTTGCCCTTTATTTAATCGAATTGGGCAAATTTTATACAAAATCGCGCCAAAATAAGGTCAGGCGATCGCATCACAAAACACTTCATCCCGGTCTTCCGGCGCAACGCCACCGGCCGCAAGGAACAGATCGGGCCGGTAGAGTGCTGCCACGTTATCCAAGCTGCCTGGCGGCATTTGATGCCAGCGTACCATCTGAGCCGCGAACCATTTGGCATGCTCAATATCAGGATATTGCGCCGTGAATACCGGCCCTCCGGCGAGAGGATCCAATGCTGGTTCAATCAGATCGGCCGGCAAATCCAGATACTCGGTTTGCCCGAGCAAAGCCGCGAGGGCGCTGCGCTTATCTGCCGCTGCGCATAATGCGCCGGCCCGGCGCATGGTCTTTAGAATAGCCGTTACCCCCGCCGGGTCACGCTCGGTCAGGTCCGCCCGCAGGGTCAGGCATTTCTCCGGATGGTCGCGCCAGATATCTCTGGAATGAACAGCGATAAACCCCAGCCTGGAATGGCTTGCTACTTGTCCCCAGGGCGCCCCTGCGCAGAAGCCGTCGATGGCATTTGCCGCCAGGCTGCTGACCATTTCGGCGGGCGGCAACACGGTAATTTCCACCTGCGAGACCGGGTCCACACCGCATGCTGCCAGCCAATAACGTAACAGCAAATCATGCGTTGAAAACCCATGCACCACCGCCAGCCGCAACCGCCGCCGCGCTACCACGCCGGCAATACCCTTGGCAATAAATTCCGGCTGCAGAGCCGCCGTCAGCGTCACCGCATTACCGTTGGCACTCAGGCTCATCGGCACCACCAGATCGGTCTTGCGGCCCCGCAGACCGGCCGCACAGGCCATCGCCAAAGGGGGCAGCATCACCGCGCCTTCCAGGAGGCCATAACTCAATTTGTCGGCAATATTAGCCCAGGAAGGCTCGAAAGAAAGGCCTACCCGTACGCCGCTGGAGGCGAACATTTCCTCATGATCAGCCAAAATTACCGGCGCTGCATCGCATAGCCGCAGCAGCCCCAACCGGATAATACTCATGATGTGTCTCCAATTTTGCGATCACGATGACGGTCGCGCAGCAGGCCCGCCGCCACCTCCGCCAGCTTTTTCTGCTGGTCCATGGCGCGGCGCTGCAGGAACCGGTGCGCCGCCGGCTCGCTCATTTTATCCTGCGTCATTAACAGCCGTTTGGCAGCCTCGATCGCCTGCCGCGCCTCGATCTGCTCCTCGGCCTCGGATAGACGGTCCCGCAGGCCGCGCATACGCTGAAATACCGCTGTCGCCGTACGCAGAATCGGCTTGATGGCGGGCAGCGCCACCGCCCCAACATGGTATGAACTTACCCCCGCCGCGATCGCCTCCTCCATGAAAGCCGGATCATCAACATCGACGAACATTACCACCGGCAGCATTTGCTGGGCATTCAAGGCACGCACGGAATCCAGCCCGTCGCGGTCTGGCCGGGCCATATCCACAATCACCACATCCGGCGCCAGACGCTGCACGGCATCAAGCAAGTTTTCCCCGTCAGCCGCCAAAATGACCATAAAAGCATCATCCAGCGCCTTTAATTGGGCCGAAAGCTCTCTGGTATGACGCCCATCACGGTCCGCCACGAGTATTTTCACGCTAGTACCGCCATCATGATGATGGAGCGAGCAATTAACGGGCCAGAGTTTTAGAGAAACGGCCCGCTGGGGAAATCCATCTGCCCATAAGCGCCATCGAAACATATTGAAGTTGTCGAATAACGGAGGATTTTCGGTTTACCCTAATGCTACAGGAGAACCCGATGAGCCTGAAAGCTGTTATGGTATTTGGCTTATAGATAAATATCCGCCGATGACGTCGATTAGGACACTTTTTACGATATATCATAACGATCTGGACGAATTTATCGGATAGGAACAAATGGTTATTTGACCTAATACTGTTCGCAAGTTACTTAGGGTGCTTGATCACTAAGGCTGTAGAGAGTTTTGCGTCTCCGTGGCGTTGATCTCATGTTCAGCAGTGTAAACGTCTTCGCATGGAGCATACGACATGGTAGCGGCGGCTTTGGCGCATAACTTTTCGTATTGCTTCAAAATTGCTGGATGAGTCACGTACCAGGCTGCCGTATGAGTATCAGCTTCGGGAAGCATACCAAAAGCGGCGCTTCCGTTGAATTGACGTTTATGCGAGAGCGACCCTGAGAGGCCGGGGGGAGCGTGATTGCCAGTGGCGTACACCACGTTGCCAACGAAAACGATGATGATGCAAATGACCGTCATGCAAGTTATCGCGGCGAGATACATGCTGATTTTTACCCAGAAAAGTTCCATCGTCTTAAGGCTTCTGCTGAGTAACTGACATCGATTTTTTGTCAGATGTGACCGCAGATGATTTAAAGCTGGTATCGTGCCCGATAGTTTTTTCATGGCCTTGCGCTTTCAGCCGCCGACACCGAAGTGGGCGGTAAATCCGCGGCTGTGGGCCGCCGGTTTTTTCGAGGAAAAATATGTGATGTTCGTATGGTCTCAGCCTCGAATTCGCGCCATCGGAGCTTCATGACATCCGCCCTCGAGATGATTCCAAGTAATTTCTTGGTCGCAGCATCGACCACAGGTATTCGCGCAGATTCTCTGGCGAGCATCCGGACAGCTACCGTTGAGACCGTCTCGCCTGGGCGGGCGATAACTGTCGCACGATCTTTCAGTGCTTCATGAAGAGATCCCTTACGGGACAAATTCGTACCAATCCATTCGAGGATACCACTGCGTGAAACCAGCCCGATAAACTGCCCTTGGCCGTCGATGACGGGATACGCGCGATGCCTGTGAGTTGGCATAAGAAAAAAATCTATGGTGTCACCAATTGTTAAATCCGCGTTCAACGTCTCCACTTCCGTGGTCATAATATCCTGTACTCGCGCCAGCGCTGCTAAATCGACACTGTATTCCCGCGTTAGATGATGGCCTCGCCGTGCCAGCTTTTCTGTTAGAATCGAGCGCTTCATGAACAACACTGTAATGGCGTAACTCGCCGCGCAAGCCGTGATGACTGGCAGCAGAATTACGTGGTTCCCGGTGAGTTCAACCGCGAACAAGCCGGCAGTTAATGGTGCCCGCATAGTGCCGCCCATCATGGCCGACATTCCGAGAACTGCCCAAAAGCCAGGGTCAGCGGCAGGCAAAAATGGCGCCAGAACGGCGCCCAGTCCGCCACCGATCATCAACAGCGGGGCCAAAACACCTCCTGACGTTCCCGAACCAAGTGCAACGGCCCAAATTACCCCCTTCACCATCATCAGCCGCATCGCTGACGCGCCAGCGAGACCGCCGGACAGCATGTGTGCGATATTTGGATAACCTACGCCTAGTGCACGCGGGTCGATCAAACCACCGACACCGACGGCGGCACCGCCCAATACCGGCCACCACATCCAGTGGATACGCAGTTTCGCGAACCCGTCCTCCGCGGCATAAACCAGCAGGGTCAGCAGCGCAGACCCGATGCCCGCAATTAAGCCAAGCCCGGCCCAGCCCACGGCATGCAGGGGGTCAATGATCACGCCACCCGTGTAAGGAAACAACGGTTGGGGTGACAACAAATATCGCCGTTCAACTGCCGCCGTGATGCAGGCGACGACAACCGGCAAGAAGCTGCGGGGTTTGAGTTCAAACAGCAAAAGCTCAACCGCTAGAAGGATCGCCGCCACAGGCGTGCCAAACACAGCGGTCATACCAGCGCAGGCTCCAGCGACCAGTAGCGTTTTGCGCTCCATGTCGGTCAGCTCGAAAAATTGCGCGAAAAGGGAGCCGATTGCGCCGCCGGTCATGATGATCGGCCCTTCCGCGCCGAAGGGACCGCCGGTACCAATTGAAATCGCCGAGGATATGGGTTTTAGAATTGCAGTTTTGAGATTGAGGCGGGAATTGCCCAGAATAATCGCTTCCAGCGCCTCAGGGATACCATGCCCCCGAATTTTCTCTGTGCCATAACGTGCCATTAAACCGATGATCAGGGCTCCCAGCATCGGAATAAACACCGTCCATAAAGCCAGATGCCCATTTGGCTCGACAGCTCCGCCTGCGGGCCGGATTTGCGTGGACCAGGCACCGTAATAGGCCAGATTGTTTACGATGGAGATGAGGCGGAGCAGAACCCAGCCCGCCGCAACCCCGCCGGTACCCGCGACAAGCCCCATTAACGAGATTATCGCGACACGATGGTCGGTCGTAAAATCTCCCAGTTTATCTGAAATTTTATCGTGCTTTTCGGTTTCTGCCATTTTTGCCGCCAAGTATTGCTTGATAAATTCTTGTTTATTATATATCGTATTACGATATATTCAAGTCAAACTATATCGGCAAGCGTTCCACGGTCTTGGTAATCACTATAGTCAGGAGATAGTTTTAGTCGGGTTTGTAGGCCGATCGCTCAGCAATGGCCCTAGCCGACGGGACTAAAGTTGAAGCGGCCAGCCAAAAAACCGAATGAAAATAGAGATCAAGCTGTGAGAATTATCTCGGTCTAGGTGAGATGGCCAGAGCAGCCAGAAGATCTGTCTGAGTGACAATGCCCAGCAAGCGGTGGTTTTGGTCCACCACGATAACGGCGTGGTTCCGGCCATTCGTAAGCGGTGCCACAAGATTGAAGGCGGGCTGATCCGGTAGCGTAACTTCAGCATCCGCTATTAAATCAGACACCATTTCACCCAGGCGCGATAATTCACGCAACCCAATAATACCAATAACCCTCCGGTGATCATCGATGACCGGCAACGTACGTACATCGTGATCCAGTAGCAGCGACCTCGCTGTTTGTGATTTTGTATTTTTATCAACATGGATGACATCCCGCGACATGATGTCGGCGCATATTAGATTGTTATGGGTCCGCTCGAAGGCCCGCATCTCAATGCGTCGCAGTAGGTGGTCGAGATCATCTGGATTAATATCGTAGGTTTCTCCAAAATCCGCTAATGCACCTGAAATATCTTCAGCTTGAAACCCGACCCGGATCGGCGCAGGACGATCGCGCGTGCCATGGGTATTGACGGCGATGACGCTTGGTTTGTGCGGGTAGGAGTGCCGAGATAGTTTGTGAAATAGCCAGCCCAGGCCAACCAGCACAAAGCAGTTCAGCCCCATTGGAACAAATGCAAATGTGAAGCCGGCGGACGTGATGGCTGGCCCACCCAAAACTGCGGTAAGGGCTGCGGCTCCCCCAGGTGGATGCAGGCATCGCGCGAGCGACATGGCGCCGATGGCGAGCGCGACAGCGAGAGCTGCCGCGGTTGTTGGGTCGTGAATGATCCGGCCCACCGACACACCCACAAGGGCGGAAATGATGTTGCCGCCGATGATCGACCAAGGTTGCGCGAGGGGGCTGGCGGGCACGGCAAACAAAAGTACTGCAGAGGCCCCGACTGGTGCCACCAGAAGTGGTAAATTGATACCGGCATTATGAAATTCGATGAGGGAACATAAATATCCCGTCAGGCCGATACCGATAAGTGCCCCGCCACATGCAATTAGCCGGTCGAGCAATGTCGCACCCGATAAAACAGGCGCAAAAAATCTCACGCGCCCAGAGGGGCTTGGCTGGAAAGGGGAGGGTTTAGCTGAAACGGACCGAGGCTTTCGCAACAGGCTGGCTCTGATCCCCGCGGGTGATTTGACGGTGATTTTCATACGGCGCGTTTCCGGAAAGTGGGACGCTGGCTATATCGCAATAAGATATATCTCTGCAAACTCAGGCCCTAGGTTCCGCCTAATCGGGCGTTTGACTTAAATCAAAGCAGCGTCAAAACATAAGATATATTGAAAATACACCTTTGATGGCCTGGTTGATGATCTTCCCGGCGCGAGGAGAGACCGTATTCGGGAGACAGGTGGCTCATGTTTTGCTTTCAATGTGAACAAACGACAAAAACAGATACCGGCGCAGGGTGCGCCACTGCCAAAGGGGTTTGCGGTAAGGATGAGGTGACGGCTGACTTGCAGGATGTGCTGATCTATCAGCTCAAAGGGCTGGGCCAATATTCCGCCCGGTTGCACGCCTTGGGCCAGCCGGACGCCCAGGCTGACAGCTTCATTCTGTATGCGCTGTTCACCACCCTGACCAATGTGAATTTCAATCGCGCCCGCTTTGTGGAGATGATCGCCGAGGCCGCCCGCATCCGGGACCGCCTGCGCGGTGCCTATGAAGCCGTCGCGAAGGCCGCCGGTCAGACGCCGGATGTGCTGCACGGTCCGGCCAGTTTCATTCCCGCCACCGACCCAACCGGCCTGCTGGCCCAGGCCAATATCGCCAGCGTGCGCGCCGGGCTGGATGTTGTGGGGGCCGATGTCATTGGATTGCGGGCACTGGTGCTGTACGGGCTGAAAGGTGTGGCCGCCTATGCTCACCATGCCGAAGTACTGGGCGAAACCCGCGAGGCGATTGCGGTTGGCATTGCCCATGCGCTCGATTTTCTCGCCAGCGAGCCGGTTGATCTCGAAGAATTGTTGGAAGAATCCTTAGCACTTGGCCGGGTGAATTTCACCGTCATGGAAGCTCTGGATGCCGCCAATACCGGCACCTATGGCACACCATCGCCGGTGGCGGTGCGGATTACACCGGTAGCCGGCAAGGCTATTCTGGTCTCCGGCCATGACATGCGCGACCTTGAAGGCGTCCTGGAAGCGACCAAAGGCACCGGCATTAATGTTTATACGCATGGTGAGGTGTTGCCCGCCCATAGTTACCCAAAGCTGCGGGCTTATGCGCATCTGGTGGGAAATTACGGTGGCGCCTGGCAGAATCAGCAGCAGGAATTTGCGGCTTTCCCGGGCGCGATCGTGATGACCTCAAACTGCCTGGTGGAACCGCAGGCGCTCTATCGCAACCGCATTTTCACGGCGGGTCCGGTGGGCTGGCCGGGGATTCGTCACATTGGCAACGGTGATTTCAGTCAGGTGGTACAGGCGGCCTTGGCGCAGCCGGGCTTCAGCGTCACCGAGCCTGAAAAAACCATCACGGTGGGCTTTGGCCGCGATGCCGTGCTGGGCGTGGCGGGGACCGTGATCGATGCTGTCAAATCCGGCGCTATCAAGCATTTCTTCCTGATCGGCGGGTGCGATGGCGCGGCACCAGGGCGTAATTACTATACCGAGTTCGCCGAGGCCGCCCCGAAGGATACGGTGCTGCTGACGCTTGGCTGCGGCAAATACCGCTTCAACAAGGAAGATTTCGGCGACATCGGCGGCATCCCGCGTTTGCTGGATATGGGCCAATGCAACGACAGCTACTCGGCCCTGGTCGTGGCTCAGGCACTGGCCAAGGCATTTGATTGCGGGGTGAATGATCTGCCGCTGTCGCTGGTGGTGTCGTGGTTCGAGCAGAAAGCCGCGGCGGTGTTCCTCACGTTGCTGGCTTTGGGCGTGCGCAATGTCCGGCTGGGGCCGACCTTGCCGGCGTTCCTCACCCCGACTTTGATCGACATTCTGGTTAGCCGCTTTGGCATCCAACCTATCACCACGGCGGAGGCTGATATCACCGCCGCATTGAACCGCAAGGCCGCCTGAACCGGCGCAGACCGGGGGCAAAATCCCCCGGTCTGCTTCCATTGTCATTCCTTGAGAGAGTTTAGTGCCCATGCCTGAGATTACGCTGCTGACCCGCGACGGTGCCCATTTGGAATTTGCCTGTGCCCAGGATGAAAATATTCTGGATGCCGCTGCCGCCGCCGGACTATTTTTGCCGTCCATGTGCCGTGAGGGCAGTTGCGGCCTTTGCCATGCCTATGTTGCCGAAGGCGCGTACGAGATGGGCAGCTTTAGCAAGGACGCGCTGAGCGATGCGGACCAAGCGGGCGTGCTGCTGTGCCGGTGCGAGCCGCGCAGTGATCTGACCGTTCAATTGCCGTATCCGCAAGCCGATATTCAACGCCATGAAATTATCAGCCGCGAGGCCGTGATTGAAAATCTGGCTCCCGCTGGAGCCGGGGCCATGGCCGTCACATTGCGCTATACCCCGCATGAAAGCTTCGGACAGGCGGCGGATTTTGTGCCGGGGCAATATATGGAACTGGCGATTCCCGGCACCAATATCCGGCGGGCCTATTCCATGGCTAATTTGCCAAACTGGGATGGCCGCTTTGAATTCCTGATCCGCCTGCAAAAGAACGGCGCGTTCTCAACCTATCTGGCTGAGCAGGCAAAGATCGGCGATATGCTGATTACACGGGGGCCGCTGGGGCAATTTGTGCTCGATGACGCCAGCATGCGGCCGCGCTGCCTGATCGGCGGCGGTTGCGGCTTCGCGCCGGTGCTCTCGATGCTGCGGCATCTGGCTGATTTCCAAGACACCCAGCCCACTCATTTGATCTTCGGCGCCAACCGGGAGGAGGAGTTATTCGCTGCCGGTGACATCGACTCCCTGCGCTCTGCCCTGCCGCAGTTGGGCGTGACCCTCGCCGTCTGGCGACCCGAGGCGGCGTGGACCGGCTTTACCGGCACGGCGGCGGATGCGTTTGTTCAGTATCTCGAAACCAGTACGCAAACCCCCGATGTCTATGTTTGCGGGCCGCCAAGGTTGTTGGAGGCGGTATTGGCGGTGGCGCATGAGCGCAACATCCCCCCCGAGCGCATCATCGCCGAGCGCGTGCTGTAAAGTTGAGAGCACCAGCAGAGAGGGTTATGAACATTCATGCATCTGACCCGCTTTACCGATTACGGCCTGCGTACCTTGATCTACCTCGCATTGCGGCCCGATGAACTGGCCTCGATTGCCGAGATCGCCGGTGCCTATCAAATCTCGGAAAACCATATGGTGAAAGTGGTGCATCACCTGGGCCAGGCCGGGCTGATTGAAACTATTCGTGGCCGTAACGGCGGGATGCGTTTGGCACGCCCTGCTGAGGCCATTGGCCTTGGCATGGTGGTCCGCGCCACCGAACCGACGCTTGCCTTGGTTGAATGTCAGGAGGGCGAGTCCTGCGCGATTTCGGGAATCTGCCGGCTGCAAAAAATTATGGATGAAGTGCAGAAGGCGATGTTGGCAGTGCTGGACCGCTACAATCTGTCCGACATCGCCGGCCCGAATAGCCGCGCCCTGCGCCGCCGGCTAGGGGTGGGCGTTTAAATTCAAGGATACTGACGATGCTTCTTCATACCCCGATTTGCGATTTACTGGGCTGCACCTATCCCGTGGTGCTGGCTGGCATGGGGGGCGTATCGCGGGCGGAACTTGTGATTGCCGTTACCGAGGCCGGAGGCTTTGGGTTTTTGGGAATGGTGCGGGAGCCAGTTGCACTGATTCGCGCCGAAGTGGAGCAGGTGCGCCAACATACCAACTTGCCATTTGGCGTGAATCTGATTCCAGCCGCAACCGAAGACACGTTGCTGGAAGCGCAAATTGCCACTTGTATTGAGCTGAAAGTTCCGGTCATCGGCTTGTTCTGGGATTTGTCAGCGCCTTTGGTGCAAAGGCTGCGTGAAGCAGGCATGATCGTTGTGTGCCAAGTTGGCTCGGTAACGGAAGCGTTGGCGGCGCAAGCGGCGGGGGCTAATGCGTTGATCGCGCAAGGCTGTGAAGCGGGTGGCCATGTGCGGGGCGATGTCTCCATTGATGTGCTGCTGTCGGATATTGTGGCCGCCGTTGATATTCCTGCGCTGGCGGCAGGCGGTATTGCCAGTGGCGCCGATCTGGCGACGATGTTGGCGCTGGGGGCGCAGGGTGGCGTTGTGGGAACTGCGATGATAGCCACCCATGAATCCTTTGCCCATAATTATCACAAGGAGCGCCTGGTCGCGGCAAAATGCGGCGATACGCTGCTGACCGACGTATTTCACATCAATTGGCCGATGGGCGCCAAGGTGCGGGTGCTTGCCAATAGTGTCACCAGAGGTGAGCATGGTGATCCCTTTACCGCGGCCCGCACGATGGTTGGCCATGAGGCTGACCGGCCCTTCTATTTATTCAGCACGGACTCGCCGCTGCGCTCAATGACCGGCGATTTCGAGGCAATGGCGCTTTATGCCGGCACCGGGGTTAGACGCATCGACGCTATTACGGGAGCCGGTGAAAAATTGCATCAAATAGTGCGTGAAGCGACGGCTTTGCTGGAGGCGGGTGTTGCGCGGCCCGATGAACCAGTTCCCTTTGCTTCGCCTGCATGTTTTGCGCATGAGATGAATGAAACCTATATGGGTTTTTATGGCCGAGATGAATTGTTGGCGGCCTTAAATGAATTACTGGAGGCCGAGCGTGCCGGTGCCCGCGTGGCGCTGCGAACCATGGCCGAATGCACGGACGAGAGGCTTATAGCCCAGATGCAAACGCTGCACCGCGATGAGGCTCGTTGGTGCGGCATGCTGATCAACGCGATTTTGCAGCTGCATGGATTGCCGTCAAAGCGAACCGGAATGTTTTATGAAAAAGCCATGGCGATCGAGGCATTGCCGGAACGTTTGGCATTCCTCATCGTTGGTCAGAAATGGGTGACGCGGAAATTACAGGGCTTGTTACCAAATGTCAGAAACGAGAGTTTGCATGTGAGCCTAACCGCGATGCTCGTTGCGCATGAACGCGCCATTGTAACGGCACAACAGGAGGTTGGACTATAATGTTGGACGATCCTCAGGCCCGGCGGGCTGGTGTTACGGCGCGTATCACCGCGGAAACGGCGATCGATGAAGCGATGATCGAGCGGCTGGTTTATGCTTTTTACGATGCGGCGCGGGATGACGCTCTGCTCGGGCCAGTTTTTGCATCGCGCATTACCAACTGGGATTTGCATCTGGGCCGTATGTGCGCGTTCTGGTCTTCAGTGGCTTTAAAGACCGGCAACTACCACGGTTCGCCGATGCGTGCGCACGCAACATTGCCACTCGACGTGGTCCATTTCAAAAATTGGCTGGCCTTATGGGCACGCACGGCCGAAGCGATGTGCCCGCCGGTAGCGGCACAGCATTTTATTGAGATATCAAAGCGTATTGCAGAAAGCCTATTGCTTGGGATTGCGGTGCAAAAGGGTGAGTTGCCGCAGGCAATGGCTAGATAGCGTCCTTCATGACGGTGCCTGCTTTACAGCCTTTTTATTTTTTGTTGCTGGCCGGCCATGTCAGCGCGGTAATTTTATGGATGTCGGGTATGATTATTTTGCCCGCGATCTATGCGCAACATGGGGCGATATCACCGAACGTAGCTATACTAAGCGGCTTGGCCGATCTTGAGCGCAAAATCATCAAGCGCCTGGTAAATCCGGCGATGTATGCGGCCTGGGGATTCGGGGTGCTATTGATTGTGACACCCGGCGCTATTTCGTGGCATGATTGGTGGTGGCGGATAAAATTTTTTGCAGTTCTTTTGCTGTCCGGGTACCATGGATTGCTCTCAATCTGGCGACGGCAACTTGCCAGCGGCACCAGTCATCACACCGTAAAATTCTATAATTCGATGGTTTTTGCGCCAGTTGCGTTTGTTGTATTGATTGTGACGCTCGTGATTTTAAAGCCTTGAGTTAAGTTAATCCAAATTTCCGAGCAACTCAGTTAACAAGGGGCGAATTCTACGAAGCTCGTCGCGGTGTGCGAGGGAGAGCGAAGCCAAAATATCTTCAGCTTTTGGCGTTAAGTGAAGTGAAGTGATGCGGCGATCAAGTTCGCTCGGTGTGCGTTCGACCAAGCCGAGTAATGCCAGCCGGTCCGTCAATTCACTGGCACTATGGGGGCGAAGTAAAAGCCGGTCCGCCAATTCCCCGATGGTCATGGAATTTGCCGCCGCCGAGCGTATCGCCAGTAACGCTTGATGCTGCTGAGGGGTCAGTCCATTTTTTTTGGCAGCTTTCTGGCTGAAATTCAAAAAACATCGCAACTCGTAGCGAAAGGTCGCGAGCGTCTGATAGTCTATGGTTTTGAGCGATCGTTTCTGAGGGCTAGGTTTGGTCATGGCTTTATCATAACTGACACTTACATAAAAATTCAACCGAAGAGCTTTTGGAGCAATATTTTTAACTGTTGGCCTGATGCAAATTGCAGATCGGCGGCTCGTTTGAACCATTTATCCACCTGAAGATTGATCTAAATCAAACAACAATATCGGAATACGATATATCAGAGGGCCTGTTACTTCAGATCTAGATTGAGGACCACAGGTCATGGATGAGAGTCAGCAGAACGTCGGAGCCTATGTAACCGACCCAAGCGAGGCCGAACGTTTGCTGCGAGGCACTCCAAAGCTAGGGCTTACCATGGGCACCTGGGGGTTTTTCATAGGTTTTGCCGCCGTGGCTCTTTATGGGCCGGCGGCGCACGAATTCCAGAAAACCATGCATCTTTCGCCGCTCCTAGTAGGTTTGCTGGTCGCGGCACCACAATTGACCGGCTCTCTCCTTCGGATCCCATTCGGGGCATGGGTGGATAAATCCGGCGGCCGGTTACCGATGATCACGTTATTCGGAATTTCCATCGTCGGCATGTGGGGGCTGGTGTATATTTTACTTACGGTATCGCCGGTTACGGCGCCCCTTTACCCATTGATCCTCTTGTTCGGGTTCATGAGCGGTTGCGGTGTGGCGACCTTCTCTGTCGGTGTACCTCAGGTCTCATACTGGTTTCCAAAAAATCGGCAGGGTCTGGCGCTTGGCATTTATGGCGGCGTTGGAAATATCGCACCTGGTTTGTTCACCCTTGCTTTGCCCTTTGCGATCACTGCGCTCGGGCTCGCTGGTTCCTATATTTCCTGGCTCGTCTTTTTGATCGTAGGCACCATCGTTTATGCGATGTTTGCGCGTGATGCCTATTTTTTCCAATTGCGTAAGCGTGGTGTCGCCGCCGAGCAGGCGCGCAGCATCGCGGCCCGCCATGGGGAAGAATTATTTCCCGGCAATTCCGTCTGGGGCGCGTTGCTGGCTGCTGCGGATGAGCCGCATTGCTGGGGGTTGGTATTTCTTTACTTCGTCTCCTTCGGTGGCTTTCTCGCGCTGACTGCGTGGTTTCCAATCTACTGGATTGACCTGCACCATTTTGACGCAAAGACGGCGGGCATTCTTGGTGGTGTTGGCTTCTCCTTGGTTGCAGCCGTTTCACGGGTGGTTGGCGGTGCGCTTTCAGAAAAACTTGGCGGTGAACGGCTGGCAGTCGGTGGTTTTGCCATTGTCTTGGTTGGCGCCTTATTGCTAACCGCAGTCACTTTATTCAGTGTTAACCTGGCGGGTGAGTTATCGATTGCGGTTGGGATGGGGCTTGCCAATGCGGCCGTATTCAAGCTGGTCCCACGCTATGTACCCCATGCCGTTGGTGGTGCCTCGGGTCTCGTCGGTGGGCTTGGTGCGTTGGGTGGTTTTATTATTCCTCCCATCCTTGGGTTATTTGCCAGCGCGTTGGGTGTGCAAGGCTATTCCGGTGGATTTTTCGTCTATGTCGTGCTGGCGATCGGCGCCATCGCAGTCTCCATCGCATTCATGCGCCGCCCGTTTTCCCCCACTTAAAATCTGTTGCTGGAGCCTTAGTGATGAGTCATTTTCTAGACCGGCTGACCTTCTTCAGAAAGCAGGTTGATACGTTTTCCAACGGTCATGGTGTGGTTACCAACGAGCCGCGTGAGTGGGAGGATGGTTACCGCAAGCGCTGGCAGCACGACAAGATTGCGCGCTCTACGCATGGAGTAAATTGCACCGGTTCGTGTTCGTGGAAAATCTACGTTAAGGGCGGTATTGTTACCTGGGAAACACAGCAAACCGATTATCCGCGCACGCGCCCGGATTTACCAAACCATGAACCACGCGGTTGCGCCCGTGGTGCCAGTTATTCCTGGTATCTCTATTCGGCAAACCGTGTAAAACACCCGATGATCCGTGGCCGCCTGCTCAAATTATGGCGGGAGGCTCGCGCCACGCTTGCGCCCGTTGCAGCCTGGGCCTCGATTGTTGAGGCGCCGGAGAAACGTGCCAGCTATATCACCCGCCGTGGATTAGGCGGTTTGGTGCGGGCTGATTGGGAAGAGGTTAATGAGATCATCGCGGCCTCAAATGCCTACACAATCAAGCAGCATGGGCCTGACCGCATTGTCGGATTCTCACCTATTCCTGCAATGTCCATGGTGTCTTTTGCAGCCGGCGCACGCTACTTGTCGCTGCTCGGCGGTGTGTGCTTGTCGTTCTATGATTGGTATTGCGATTTGCCCCCCTCCAGCCCGATGACCTGGGGCGAGCAGACGGATGTTCCAGAAAGTGCTGACTGGTACAATGCTGGATACTTGTTGATCTGGGGCTCTAACGTGCCGCAAACCCGCACGCCCGATGCACATTTCTATACCGAGGTTCGCTATAAAGGCACCAAAAGCGCTGTCATTTCACCTGACTATGCCGAAGCAACGAAGTTTTGCGATATTTGGCTGCACCCCAAGCAGGGGACTGATGCGGCGCTTGCGATGGCGATGGGCCATGTAATTCTGCGCGAATTTCATCTCGATCGGACTGTCTCCTATTTTAATGATTACATTCGCAAGTTCAGCGATCTGCCTATGCTGGTTCGCTTGGTCCGCAAAGGTGACAGTTACATCCCGGATCGTTTGCTCCGGGCTGATGATTTTGCCGATGGTCTCAGCGAGACCAATAATGCGGCCTGGAAGACAGTGGCTTTGGATGCCTCCGGTGCTCCGGTTGTCCCGTTGGGCTCGGTTGGGTTTCGTTGGGGCGAACAGGGTAAATGGAATTTAGAGGAAAAACGCAGCGATGGCGCGGAGACCTCGCTCACCCTTAGCCTGATCGAGACAGGCAAGGTGCATGAGGTCGCATTTCCGTATTTCGGAGGAGCCGCAACCAATGGTTTTACGCGGACAGAGCATCCCGACATCGTTACCCGGAACGTCCCCACCCGCATGCTGCAACTTAAAGAGGGCGAGGTGGCCGTTGCAACTGTGTTCGATCTGCTTTGCGCCAATTACGGCCTCGACAGAGGTTTGGGCGGAGCCGGCGTCGCCTCGGATTACGATCAGGATGAGCCATACACACCCGCCTGGGCGGAGCGCGTTACCGGTGTGCCAAGAGCTCAGATCATTCAGGTTGCGCGTGAATTTGCCACTAATGCCGAGAAGACCAACGGCCGTTCGATGGTTATTCTGGGGGCTGGGTTAAACCACTGGTATCATATGGATATGGCGTATCGGGGGATCATCAATCTCCTGGTGCTGTGCGGTTGTGTGGGGCAGTCTGGCGGTGGTTGGTCGCATTATGTCGGCCAGGAGAAACTACGGCCACAAACAGGCTGGGTGCCGGTTACCTTCGGGCTCGACTGGAACCGCCCGCCGCGGCACATGGCTGGCACGCCGTTCTTTTATGCCCATACCGACCAATGGCGTTATGAGACGGTAAAAATCTCCGAGATATTGTCGCCCACAGCGCCGGATGGTGATTGGGGAGGGTCGATTATTGACTATAACGCCCGCGCCGAACGTATGGGGTGGCTGCCCTCCGCACCACAGCTTAAGCAAAATCCGCTGGGCATTGCTGCCAGTGCCGAGGCCGCCGGCTTGCCGCCCAAGGATTATGTGGTGCAGGCGCTGCGCTCAGGCGCATTGGAGCTTTCATGTCATGACCCGGATGCCCCCGAGAACTGGCCGCGCAATATGTTTGTGTGGCGCTCAAATCTTTTGGGGTCTTCCGGCAAAGGCCATGAATATTTTCTGAAGCATCTCTTAGGCACCAGCAATGGTGTGCTTGGCAAGGATTTAGGTGTGGAGGGCCAGGAAAAACCACAGGAGGTGGTTTGGCATGACCAAGCGCCTGAAGGAAAACTTGACCTTCTCGTAACGATCGATTTTCGGATGTCCACCACCTGCGTCTATTCCGACATCATATTGCCAACAGCAACCTGGTACGAGAAGAACGACCTTAACACGTCTGACATGCATCCGTTCATTCACCCTCTGACAGCCGCTGTGGATCCGGCCTGGGAGGCGCGAACGGATTGGGATATATTCAAAGGGCTAGCCAAAAAATTCTCAGAAATTTGCCCAGAAGTGTTGGAGCATGAGACTGATGTGGTGCTGACCCCGATCCAGCATGACACAGCGGCCGAACTGGCGCAGCCTTACGGCGTACAGGACTGGATGCGTGATGATGTCGAGCCGATTCCCGGCCGCACCATGCCCTCAGTGGCGGTGGTTGAGCGTGATTATCCGAATCTTTACGCACAATTTACATCGCTTGGGCCATTGCTGAAGAAATTTGGTAACGGCGGCAAGGGCATTGGCTGGAATACTGAACATGAGGTGGATTTTCTGGGTGCCTTGAATGGCATCGTCCGCACAGGTGTCGCGGCGGGCCAGCCGAAGCTGGAAACAGATATCCATGCCATCGAGACTATTTTAAGCCTTGCGCCTGAGACCAATGGCGAAGTGGCGGTAAAAGCATGGGAAGCGCTTAGTAAATTCACGGGCCGTGAACATGCTCACCTGGCACTGCCGAGGGAAGACGAAAAAATTCGCTTCCGCGATGTTGTCGCACAACCGCGCAAAATCATCTCCTCGCCAACATGGTCCGGTATCGAGAGTGAAACCGTGTGCTACAATGCGGGCTATACCAATGTCCACGAGCTTATCCCTTGGCGTACATTGACGGGCCGCCAACAGCTTTATCAGGATCATTTATGGATGCGCGCCTTCGGCGAGGCGCTGGTAACCTGGCGCCCGCCGGTGGACACCAAAGGTACCGCGTCGTTGCAAGGCAAGCACGACAATGGCAACCCGGAAATTACATTGAACTTCATCACGCCCCATCAAAAATGGGGAATCCACAGTACCTACACCGATAACCTGCTAATGCTGACGTTGAGCCGTGGTGGCCCTTGCGTCTGGATCAGTGAGACCGATGCCGCCAAAATTGGCGTTATCGATAATGACTGGATCGAAGCCTATAACAAGAATGGCGCCTTGGTGGCGCGCGCGGTTGTATCGCAGCGCGTCAATGCAGGAATGGCGCTGATGTATCACGCGCAGGAAAAAATCGTGAATATTCCTGGCAGTGAAACGACAGGCTTGCGCGGTGGCATTCATAACTCGGTGACTCGCGTGCTCCTCAAGCCCACGCATATGATTGGTGGCTACGCGCAGCTAAGCTACGGTTTGAATTACTACGGGCCTGTGGGCTCCAATCGGGATGAGTTCATCATTATCCGGCGTTTGAATAAAATTGATTGGCTGGATGGATCGGAGCCCACCATGCAGCTTGAGGGAGATCGGCCATGAAAATCCGTGCGCAGATTGCGATGGTGCTTAATCTCGACAAATGTATTGGTTGCCATACCTGTTCGGTCACCTGCAAGAATGTATGGACCAGCCGCGAGGGCATGGAATATGCCTGGTTCAATAATGTGGAGACCAAGCCGGGGATTGGCTACCCGAAAGACTGGGAAAACCAGAAGCATTGGAATGGCGGTTGGCGGCGACGGAAGAACGGCGCGATCGAACCGAGAATTGGCGGAAAATGGCGAATTCTTTCAAATATTTTTGCCAACCCGGACCTGCCCGAAATTGATGATTACTACGAGCCGTTTACGTTCGATTATGGCCATCTCCAAACCGCGCCTGAAGGCACGACGATGCCGACGGCCCGGCCCCGTTCACTGATCAGTGGCGAGCGGATGGAGAAGATAAAATGGGGGCCCAACTGGGAGGAAATTCTGGGCGGTGAATTTGCGCATCGCTCTAAGGATAGCAATTTCGAGGGCATTCAGAAGGAAATCTACGGCGAGTTTGAAAACACTTTCATGATGTATTTGCCGCGCTTGTGCGAGCATTGCCTCAACCCGGCCTGCGCAGCGGTTTGCCCATCCGGCGCCATATATAAGCGTGAGGAAGATGGTATCGTTCTGATCGATCAGGATAAATGCCGTGGCTGGCGGATGTGCGTCTCTGGCTGCCCTTATAAGAAGATTTATTATAACTGGTCTTCCGGAAAATCCGAAAAATGCATTTTTTGTTACCCGCGCATCGAATCAGGTCAACCCACTGTCTGTTCGGAAACCTGCGTCGGACGCATCCGTTATCTCGGCGTTATTCTCTATGATGCGGACCGCATCCTGGAGGCGGCTTCTATGCCCGACGAGGGCGATTTATATGAGGCGCAGTTAAAAGTCTTTCTCGACCCCTTTGATCCAAAGGTACAAGCCCAGGCCAGGCTCGATGGTATTTCGGAAGCCTGGCTGGAATCCGCTCGCAGATCTCCGGTATGGAAGATGGCGATGGACTGGAAGATCGCGTTTCCGCTGCATCCTGAATACCGCACCTTGCCAATGGTATGGTACGTGCCGCCGCTTTCGCCAATCCAAGCAGCCGCCGCTAAAGGCGATCTGGGCATGGTTGGGAGCATGCCTGATGTCAAATCGCTTCGCATTCCCGTTGATTATCTGGCTAATCTGCTAACCGCGGGCCAGACTGAACCCATAACATTGGCCTTGCAGCGGATGCTGGCGATGCGTGCCTATATGCGTGCCAAGACCGTGGATGGCGTCATCGTTGATGCGATCCCCGAGGCTGTGGGCCTGTCGGGGCATGACATCGAGGATATGTACCAGTTGATGGCGATTGCCAATTACGAGGACCGCTTTGTAATCCCAACCGCACACCGGGAAACCGGCGAGGATACGTTTGACATGCGTGGGTCCTGCGGATTTTCATTCGGACAAGGCTGCTCCGGTAAAACGGGTTTCAGCTTGTTCGATGCCAAGCAGCCCAAAACACCGATGGAGGTGAAGTGATGGCACGGACATATCGGGGGCTTGCCGCGCTGATCTCCTACCCCACCGAAGCGCTACAGGCCGCAACTACAGAAATAGCCATGGTATTTCGGGAAGAAGGTCTCATCGGGCCGGCGCATCTGGCATCGCTTGATCGTTTGCTGGCTGAATTGGCGGAGCGTGACATTTATGATTTGCAGGAGCGATATTTCGGCCTGTTCGACCGCAGCCGCAACCTTTCCTTGCATTTATTCGAGCATGTGCATGGTGAAAGTCGTGATCGTGGCCAGGCTATGGTCGATCTGATTGCTCTCTATCGTGAACATGGTCTGGAGCCAACGGCGGGCGAGTTGCCGGACTTTCTACCGCTATTTCTCGAATTCATCTCACTGCTGCCCGACGATGAGGCACATGCGTTGATTGCGGAGTCGGCTGGTATTCTGCAAGCCCTGGCTGACAGGCTGCTCACCCGGGAGAGCGCCTATAGCGCTGTATTCCAGACACTGGCCGCCATCGCCGCGCGACCGGATGCCATAATCCCTTCAGCCTCGCAGGATGATCCCGATGATCTCGCGGCGCTGGACGCCATGTGGGAGGAGGCCGCCGTGCATTTTGGACCTGGCGAGCAAACCGATGGTTGCGGCACTGAGCGGCTTCGCACACGGCTTCGTGCAGCCGCCCGTGATGCTGCGATAGTTTAAGGAGATGGCGCTATGAGCTTCGATGTCAATAATATTCTATATGGCTGGTATCCGTATATTTGTCTTTCCGTGTTTCTGCTTGGCAGCTTGGTGCGCTTCGATACCTCACAATATACCTGGCGCAGCGGGTCAAGCCAATTGCTTCGGAAGCGCCAATTCCGCTGGGGTTCGAATCTGTTTCATGTGGGCGTTCTTGTTGTCATCGGCGGCCATTTTGCAGGCTTCCTGATGCCCGACTGGCTGGTCAAATTTTTGATGAGCCCTGCCCAGCATGAGCTTGTCGCCATGGTCGTGGGTGGGCTCGCTGGTATTATCGCGATCATTGGACTGTCTCTATTGATTCATCGCCGGCTTATTGATCCGCGTATTCGCAACACCAGCCATCAATGGGATATTGCGATCATCCTGATGTTATGGGCGCAACTGGCCCTTGGCTTACTCACCGTACCGGTTTCGGCGGCGTATATGGGGACGCCGTTATTTGAAATTTTGGTCGCTTACGTAAAAGGGATTGTATTACTCCAAAATAATGTGGCGCAATTACTGATTGGCACGCCATTAATTTACCGCGTCCATATTTTTCTCGGTTTCACGATATTTTTGGTCTCCCCATTCACCCGCCTCGTGCATGTATGGAGCGCCCCTGTGTGGTATCTTGGCCGCCCAGGTTTCCAGATTGTCCGTACGCGCAATAATTATGTACGCCCGCGACGTGATCAATCACTTGACGTAACCGATCTGAGCACTGCGCCGGCGGCGGACAAATCATACAGATCCGGCGTGGGAGATTGAGCCATGAACATTGTGACAGTTAATAATGTGCCGATTGCGCGTGCGACTCTTATACGCGAAGTTCAGAACCATGCAGCCGCTTCACCCGCTGAGGCGTGGTCGGCGGCGACGCGGGCGCTGGTTATCCGAGAATTGTTGTTGCAACGCGCAAATGAGCTTGGCCTGATCGCCGTACCGATTGAGCAGGATGGAGCCCGCGAAACAGGCGAAGAAGCCCTTATCCGCACGGTGCTGGAATGCGAAGTGCATACACCAAAGGCCGATGATGCCACTTGCCGCCGGTACTACGATAGCCATCCATCACGTTTTCTGACACCGGATTTGTTCGAACCAGCACATATCCTGTTCAAGGCACGTCAGGATGATGAAGCGGCTTTTGCCTTGGCCATCGCGCAAGCGCAGGCCGTGCTGGTTGAATTGACCGCGCATCCGGATCGTTTTGAAAGGCTCGCCCGCAGCCTCTCGGTCTGTCCCTCCGCGACGGAAGGTGGACGCCTTGGGCAGATTGTACTTGGCGAAACCTCACCAGAGTTTGAGGCGGTGCTGGTAAACATGCAGGAAAATCAAATTTTAGCCACGCCAGTGCCAACGCGCTATGGCGTTCATATTCTGAGGCTTGACAGAAAAATCTCTGGAGTGACGCTGCCGTTCGAGGCTGTGCGCGATCGGATAGCCAGCTATCTCGAGGTACGCACATGGCGCCGGGCGGTTGCGCAATATATCTTCTTACTCGCAGGGCAGGCGCAAATCGTTGGTTTTGATCTGCCGGGTAGCTCATCGCCGCTTGTGCAGTAGGAGACAAAAATGCTTGGTATGATCCTCAGCAAACTTGCCGATCCTTCCCAAGCCGAGGCAGCTTTGGCAGCGTTGAACGATGAAACAATACTCGCCCAGATCAAGGCTCGGGCCGAGGGTGAAAATACCACGGTAGGAGAATTTACATCTCGTGCCGTAAGCCGTGTTTTAAATCAAGCAAGTGAAGAAATTTGGTTGGATTTGCTAGGAAAGATGGCGGGTACGCCGGAACCAGGCACGGCGGCACTCGCGGTTATTCTTGGCCACGTTCTGTCTTCTAGGAGTTGCAACTGCAATGCTACATGAACCGCACTGTAAATCGGAGTTGAAGTAGATCCCTCTTGAACTGAAGGGCGACTCTTCGATGCTCGAAGGCAGATCCAAACTGCTCAAGCTAAAACGGGCTCAACGATAGCCTGCTACCTCACCCCCCTCTCGCGACGCGGGTGCGCCCATGGGCGGGAAACCACTGGTCCGGCTGCGCGCGGACCGGGCCCAATCCAGAACGCCGCTCTGGGGCGTGTAACGAAAATAAGCAAACGCTTTGCCGCCGATGGCTGATTACTGGCTTCAATCTCTTTGGGAGCCTTGAACGGGTGCTTCCTCGCGACCGGTTTACGATGACATGTTTTTTTCATCCTGGGCATACCAAGATATCCGAAATGCGAGTTCATCGCTCGTTTTATCGAATGCCAGCCGGAATACCGACCGCCTCGTCGTCGAGGCGGGTTAACGTGCCGAATCTTCCATTTCGCCTGATGTCGTTATCCCAGAGGTCAGTTCATCGAACGGTGTCGGATATTTTTGAACGGGTTCGTTAACTTTTTGTGCATCGATTGGTGCCATCTGACAATGCCATTGGCATTGTATCGCGCCGGGCGCAATTTTCATCGGGTTATAAATATCGCCAGCGGCGATCGCGGAATTTACAACTGCGGCAAAGTCATTTGGTTTGACCGGTTGTCCGGTGAGTTCCTCAAAACGAGCCAAACTCAAAAAAATCTCAGGTAAGGATTCTGTTGTGAAATGCGCCCAAAAGTAATGGGGTGTTCAACATCAGGTCGCTCGCGGCGAGCCCAGGCGATTTAATTTCATCGCCGGCATTATGCCATGATTTACTCTAGCGCCGAGTTCAAGACTCTGCGCAATTCGGTTGGCTCGCTCCATCAAGAGATTAACGGCTGCCGGTGTGCAAATCGAGCGGGCCGTACTCTCAAACAACACCAACCAACGCTCGAAATGCCGCCGCTCAAGTCCTAGAGGAAGGTGTGCAGCCATGGGTTGACCATGATAACTGCCGGTCATCAACGCAACCGAGGACCAGAAGGCACATATCTTTTTAATGTGGCTCTCCCAATCCTTTACCCGCTCAAAAACTGGGCCGAGAATCTGGTCATGCCGCGCGGTGAAATAGAATTCCCGTACCAATCGCTCCAGAATAGCCTCGTCAAGTCCTGTTTCTTCGCGGATGGACCTGGCCAGTTCCGCGCGCCGCTCCGAGCCTTCGGAAACGAGCCTTTTGGCTTCCAGGGCGGTGGCACGAGAAGGCGGAGAGGGCATGATACAGTCCTTAGGTAGAAGCCCGCGCCTCAGATCAAAAAGCGCGGGAATAGAATGTTGTTCTCGGTGTGAATATGTTCAACAAGGTCATCAGCAAATTTCCGTCCCCCACCATATAAGGCCCGCCAAGTGTTGCAGGCGCCTTCCGGTATCTCAAAGCCGCTGGTGAGTTCTTCCAGTTCCCTCAAATAGGCGCCATGGCCGTCATGTTCCGCGATCATGACAGAAACCGGACCTGCAATCATCGGGCCCGCATCTTGACGCATCGCCGGGAAGAGGATCAGCTCTTCTTTTTGCATATGAGATTCAAGTTCAGCCAAAATCTGTTCGAGCAGATTTGCCAATCCGATGGGGGCGGCAGCGTGATCCTTGTGGACCGCCTCAACGCGCCGGGCGAGCCGGATCAATTCGGGCAGCTCATGCCGATGCACGGTGTGATAACGGGTCTCGATCAAGTCAATCAGGTCATCGGTTGCTTGCGGCTGCGGCCGGACAAATGATGCGGCGGCAATCGCTTCAAGTTCGGCTTCCAACGCCGCGCAAGACAATCCCTTGACGGCGGCGGCCTTCGACAAGGTGACGTTGCCCCCACAGCAGAAATCTAGCTTGTAGCGCCGGAAGAGCGCCGTGGAACCAGGCAGGGACGCTGCGATGGCGCCAAGGCTGCGGGTGGCAAAGGAATTTTCGGAAGACTGTTGGGACGAAGCGTTCACGGCATTTCTCCTCTCCCGCCTGAGCGGGGTGGCCACCCGCGGATCGTCGCGAGCATAGACGGTATTGTGACTTAACTGGTATTCACGGTACCAGTTAAACATACACCCAATTGTGGTATCGTCAATACCAGTATATGCTGTGCGGTATGAAATTGCTTGCATCAACCGATTTTGCCCTGCGGACACTCATGGCACTCGCCAACGAGCCACCGGAGCGGCCGTTCAGCGTCGAGGCGATGGCGCAGAAACTGGGTGGATTGTCCCGCAACCATTTGCATAAGATCGTTCAGGAACTGGCCTCGCTCGGTTTAGTTCGTACCGTTCGAGGGGCTGGGGGCGGCGTGACGCTTGCCGTCGCTCCGAAGGAGATCCGGGTCGGTGCGCTGATCCGGCAGTTGGAGGGCGATCAGCCGGTCGTAGAATGTTTCCGCGCCGATGGTGGATGCTGTACGCTGACGACTGGATGCCGACTGCGCGGTTTTATCCATACTGCTCGGGAAGATTTCTACCGGAACCTCGACGAACACACGCTGGCGGATTGTTTTTAAAAATATTATCTCAATGGTGCAGGGTGCCACAGTGCCGCGCGGATGTCGGCCTGATCCGGGGACGGCCCGCCCCCAGGCTGGAGAGTACGACGGGGGTACAATGGTGCCATCAGGCCGGATATTTGCCATCGCTTACTCCAGAGCGGACTTTCGGCTCTCGGTCGATACTGTTGAAAAAGTCGCTAATTTCCGAAATGGTGAAATATTGGTTGACAACAACAATGAACGAAGAAAAGAAGTGCTCTTCTTGTGAGGTCTTCAGTAATGATCTTGCTTAAAATTTCCACGGGCCGACTTTTTCAACACTATCGGCCCGGTCCAGTCGTTAGCGGGCAGCCGGCTTAGCGCCCCTTTCGGTCATTAAGCCCGCGTGACGAATTCCCCAAATGCAGATATGGCCAGCCTAAGAATCGCCCGAAGGCTTGATAAATTTGAGCGTCCAACGGTCACTTTCGCCTATGGCAAGGTATTTAGCGCGATCAACTTCGCCCAAGGCAAGGATGGGCGGCAAAGTCCATACGCCTTTCGGATAGTTTTTTGTATCACGTGGATTGTCGCCGATCTGTGAAACGCCAGCGAGTTTGAAGCCGGATTTCTGGATCAGTGCGATGGCATAATCCTCGCGTACATAGCCTGATTTAACGTGAGGATCTTGAGGTTGGGATAGAAGGCCACGATGATCCTCGATGCCGAACACACCGCCGCGTTTCAGTGCGGCGTAGATGGCGTCCAACTTAGTCGTGGCCGTCCCATTAGCCATCCAGTCATGTAAATTACGGAAGGACAGCACGAGATCAATGGAATTTGGTGGTGCCAGAGGGATTGAGTCTGTAAATGGCACGACGATCACGTCCCCATAGGTAGCGGCGCGCGAATTTAGGCTTTGCAAATAGGCGTCGATGACTGCATGGTCTCGCGTTGCCGTGGCTGGTACGGGGGGAATGGCTACACGGTACGCACCGTGGGTTTTGAGATAAGGGGCTAGAATTTCGGTCCAGTAGCCAGCCCCGGGTTCAACCTCAAGTACGGAGAGGTGATTGTTGAGGCCAAAAAATTCCAGTATCGCCACAGGATGCCGGTAGCGATCACGCGCGACATTAGAGGGCGAGCGAGACGTGCCCGCAACAGCCTGGTTAAGAGCGCTATCGGCTAAGGCGATGGCTGGGAAAGCCAGGAGGCAGGTAGAGGTGAGGAAGCTGCGGCGTTTGAGCATTCTGTTAAGAGAGAGTGTTTTTAAGAAAAAGAAAAGCAAAATAACCGTCAGCAAGTGTGGGGCGGATGTCCGTCATCGGTCGAGCTTCGTTGATAATTGACTCGGCGAGCAGGGGAGGGGCTAGGCCGCCACAGACAGGCGGCGCAACTCGCCAGACAGATTGATTCCTCCCTGATCGCCCAACGTGATCCGTCTCAGAAAGCCTTGTAGCAGCGCGGCCAAACAATTTTCACGGTTTCTGCCCACCCTCCTTTTGCTGTTCATCACCCAGGCAGTCGCAACGTAACCATCCGGCGGGGACCGCGGTCGTCTATGCAGCGAGTTGATCGGTTCCAGCTCTTGTCCATTTCCAAGGTAACAACTCATCAATCCGATGTGCCGGATGTTCGGCGATCCGTGCCAGGACATCGGCGAGCCAAGCCTGCGGATCGATGTTGTTCATCTTGGCGGTGACGATCAGGCTGTACATCATCGCAGCCCGCCTGCCACCCCGATCAGACCCAGCGAACAGCCATGATTTGCGACCGAGCGCAATTGAGGGGCCATTCTGCCCATATCAGTCAGGAAGTTGTCATCTATTACCGATGGCACGCTCTGCATGGTCGCGGGGTCCGTCAGCTTTACACTGAACGAAGATCTGGACGAGAGGTCGCCGTAGTCGAGAGTGAGCCTGGCGTGGCGATTGCTGTCGCGGTCTGGATGCTTGACCCGGTCGCTTGCTCAGCGATGACTTTGGGGACTCCAGCCGTCGACCTTCTCGGTCTGACCAATCTTCATCAACTCCTGAAGAGTTTTGGACTCCGGCGAGCATGTTCTGATGCACTTCCCATAGAGGAGGTTCATCATGAGATCGCCGTTGCATCAGAAAGTCTTGAGCAAGCCGCCCCGTCAGATCGCAATGCTCCTGGATCCACCAGTGTTGAGCGGAATGACGAGCACCGATCGCAACATAGCGATCCGCCGTCTAGCACGCATTCTTATGGAGGTCGCCGGCGTGGAACCCGAGGAGATCGGCAATGATGAATGCTGATAACTTGCCTACCACAGTGCTGAGCCGCAAGGCGGTAGTGTATGTGCGTCAGTCTACCCAGACGCAAGTTCAGGTCCATCTCGAAAGTCAGCGCCGCCAGTACGACCTCGTCGATGAAGCACGCCGCCGGGGTTTCCAGGATGTCGAGGTCATTGACGACGACCTGGGCCGTTCCGCCAGCGGAACCGTGGCGCGCCCGGGCTTCGACAAGCTCGTCGCCGGGCTCTGCGCCGGCAAGGTTGGTGCCGTGCTCTGCTTCGACGCCTCCCGTCTCGCCCGTAACGGCCGGGACTGGCATCATTTGCTCGAGCTGTGCGGTCTCGTCGATGCCCGTGTCATTGACCTCGATGGTGTCTACAACCCGTGTCGCCCGAATGACCGCCTGCTCCTGGGCATGAAGGGCAGCATAAGCGAGTTTGAACTCGGTGTTCTGCGATCACGGATGCTGGATGCCGCAAGGTCGAATGCGGATTCCGATGAAGTCGGCCATGCATTCCAATTCGAAGCCGGCCACTGATTCCGATTTCAAGCCGGCCAGGTATTCCGATTTGATGTCGGCCACCTGAGCGTCATCGGTTGGGTCTGGTTGAATGATTATCGTGTCTT
>DAIDEE010000014.1 GCA_027308685.1 Acidocella sp. | reverse complement strand
ATACCATGTTCGCCAAAGCCGATCTCTCGAAGGGTGAAGCCTTTGTGCAGCAGCAATGCTCGGCCTGTCATAGCCTGAACAAAGGCGGCGCCAACGGCGTTGGCCCTAACATCTACGGCATCGTTGGCGGTAAAATGTTCGCTGCCGCCGGGTTCAACTATTCAGACGCCGTAAAGAGTAAGGCGGGCGGCACCTGGACCGCCGATACCATGAGCGACTGGCTGCTCTCCCCCAGCGCCTTCGCCAACGGCACCATGATGGGCTACCCCGGCATCAAAAACGACCAGACCCGGGCCGACGTCATCGCCTATCTGAACAAAAACTCCGACAGCCCGATCAAGCTGCCCGGCACTTAAAATGACCGCGTGGGTAAAAGCCGCCGAGGCTGCGCTCGACGCAGCCGGGGCGGCGATACGCCCATATTTCCGCACCGGGATCGCGGCGGACTTAAAGAGCGACGAAAGCCCGGTGACGGTGGCGGACCGGCTGGCCGAAACCATCATCCGCCAGCACCTCACCGCCGCCTTCCCCTCCTACGGCTTCATGGGCGAGGAATTTCCCGCCACCTCCGGCACCGCCCACTATGTCTGGGTGGTGGACCCGATCGACGGCACCCGCGCCTTCATTACCGGCCGCCCCAGCTTCTGCACCCTACTTGGACTGCTCGAGGACGGCGTGCCGATTCTCGGGCTGATCGACCAGCCGATTACCGGCGAGCGCTGGATCGGCGGGCGCGACGTGCCAGCCAGCTTCCGCAGCCCGTTTGGTGGCTTACCCGGCACCCGTGGGGTAACCGCTCTCAATGAGGCCGAATTATCCTCCACCGCGCCGGAAATGTTCGTGGGCGACGGTGCCGCCCGCTTCGCCCGCCTGCAGGCCCAGTGCCGCCGCACCTATTGGGGCGGCGACGCCTACGCCTACGGCTTGCTGGCCATCGGCCAGGTGGATATCGTCGCCGAATGTGGATTGAAGCCATGGGACTGGGCCGCGCTGGCGCCGGTCATCGAAGCCGCCGGCGGCGTGGTCACCGACTGGTCCGGCCAAAAACTACACCTGGGCTGTGATGGCAGCGTGCTGGCCGCCGCCAATCCGGCTTTGCATGCGGCGGCCCTCGCTGTTTTATAAAATTTTAGGGGTCGCCTTAATTTTAGGTGCCGCGCAGCCCGCCCTGGCACGCGACGATCTCATCAGCCTCTCCACCGCCCCGCAGCCGCCCATAGGCTACACGCATTTACCGTATGCCAACCCCACCGCTCCCAAAGGCGGCAGCATTACGCTCTCAGCGGTGGGCGATTTCGACAATCTCAACCCCTTCATCCTGCGCGGCACCGCGCCCGACAGCATCTACCGGGTATGGCAAACCCTATTCAAACAATCCGACACCGATTCCGTCACGGTCTATGCCGACCTCGCCCAAAGCGTGGACATCAGCCCCGATGGCCTGACCGTCACCTTCCACCTCAACCCCAACGCCCGCTTCTCGGACGGCACCAAAGTGCTGGCGAGCGACGTGGTATGGAGTTTCAACACACTCATCACCCAGGGTTCACCCTTCTATGCCAGCTATTATGCGGGCGTGGCATCAGTTGCCGCACCCGATGACGAAACCGTGGTGTTCACCCTAAAACCCGGCACCGGGCGCGACATGCCCAACGATCTGGCGGGGCTTTATGTGCTGCCCGCGCATTTCTGGAAAGGCAAGGATTTTTCAGCACCTTTGCTCACCGCGCCGATTGGCTCGGGGCCATACCAGGTCTCGCAGGTCAGCTTCGGCAACGCCATCACCTACACGCGCGTCAAACATTGGTGGGCGGAGAACCTGCCCGCCGACAAAGGATTTTATAATTTCGACAGCTACCGGGAAGTGTTTTTCCAGAACGATTCCGTCGCGCTGCAAGCCTTCAAGGCCGGGCAGATCGACGCCCGCATCGAATCCAGCGCCAAACAATGGGCATCGGGCTATCATTTCCCTGCCGTGGCCGATGGTGAGGTCAAGCGCGTGCGCGTACCTGTCAGCCTGCCCGCCGGCATCGACGGCTGGGCGATGAACACCCGGCGGCCGGTATTCGCCAACCCGCTGGTGCGCCACGCGCTGACGCTGGCGTTTGATTTCCAATGGATGAACCGCGTACTGTTTTACGGTTCCTACGTGCGCTACAACAGCTATTTCTCGCAATCCTTCCTGGCCTCCGCGGGGCTGCCCTCAGCTGATGAAGTAAAGCTGCTGGCGCCTTACAAAAACCAAATCCCCCCGGCCATTTTCAGCACCCCGTTTGCGCTGCCGGTCACCGATGGCAGCGGCTATAACCTGCCACAGCTTGAACAGGCCATGGCGCTGCTGAAGCAGGCCGGCTGGCATGTGGTGGACGGCAAGCTGGTCAACGCCCAAGGCCAGCAAATGAGTTTTGAAATTCTGCTGGATGACCAGTTGTTCGAGCGCATCGTGATCTCCTACGCCGCTGACTTAAAATTACTCGGCATCAACGCGGTGGTCCGCACCATCGACCCTGCCACCTATGAGCGCCGGATTCAACGTTTTGATTACGATATGACCATCGCGCAGTTCCCTGAAAGCGATTTCCCCGGCTCGGAGCAAAGTAATTATTGGGGCTGTGCCGCCGCCAACACGCCGGGCAGCAACAACCTCATGGGCATCTGCACGCCCGCCATCGATGCGATGATCAAGGCGCAGAATGAAGCCACCAGTATCCCGCAAAAAATCACCGCCATCCACGCGCTTGATCGGCTGCTGCTGAACGGCTGGTACCTGATCCCGGCGTGGAATTCGACCACCATGCGGGTGGCCTATTGGACCAGGGTGGTCAAACAACCCGCCCCGCTGCAAGATGGCGTTGATTATGATCTGTGGTGGGCAAAATGATCCGCTATCTCGGCAAACGTATTCTCCTGATCATCCCAACATTGTTCGGCATCATCGCAATCAACTTCGCGGTGGTGCAGTTTGCCCCCGGCGGGCCGGTGGAAACCGCGATGGCGAAAGTCAAACAGCAAACCTTGCAAACCGGCGACGTGGCGGCCAATAAAAGCGTCTATCGCGGCGCGCAGGGCATGGACCCGGTGTTGGAAGCCACCCTAAAAAAACAATTCGGCTTCGACAAACCACCGCTCACCCGCTTCATCATCATGCTGCGCGGCTACCTTACCTTCAATCTGGGCCAGAGCTTTTTCCAAGGCCAATCGGTGCTGGCGCTGGTATGGCAGCGGCTGCCGGTCTCACTCTCGCTCGGCTTCTGGTCAACCCTGATCGTCTATATGATTTCCATCCCGCTCGGGATTCGCAAAGCCGTACTGGATGGCTCACGCTTTGACCTCACCAGTTCGCTGATAATTCTCATCGGCTACGCCATCCCCGGATTCCTGCTGGCCATTTTTCTGGTGGTGCTGTTCGGCAGCGGCGGCGTGGTCCCGATTTTTCCCCTGCGCGGCCTCAGCGCACCCGATGCGGCAACCTATTCCTTACCAGGCCGGATTGCCGATTACGCCTGGCATCTGGTGCTGCCCACCATCGCCATGACCATCGGCGGCTTCGCCTCGCTCACCATGCTGACAAAAAATTCCTTCCTGGAGGAAATCCGCAAGCTCTATGTGCTGACCGCCCGCGCCAAAGGCGCCTCCGAGACGCAGGTTTTATACGGCCATGTCTTCCGCAACGCCATGCTACTGGTCATCGCCGGGTTTCCGGCAGCGTTCATTTCGATATTATTCACCTCCGCTCTATTAGTGGAGATTGTATTCTCGCTGAACGGGCTTGGGCTATTGGGTTACCAGGCGGTGCTGCAGCGCGACTATCCGGTCATGTTCGGCACGCTCTATATCTACACCCTCACCGGCCTGATCATGCAGATCATCGGCGATTTTTTCTACACCGTGATCGACCCGCGGATCGACTTCGAGACCAGGCCCTAAAAAGAAGGCCAGGGGTTTGCCCTGGCCTTTTGTTTCAGAACGCCTCCGCCGCAAATTCCATCATGGTCTCAGAACCTGACTGAACCGCGGCAAGCAAAGCGCCGGTCTGCGGCAATAACCGCTGCATATAGAATTTTGCGGTGCCGATCTTCGCCGTGTAAAACGCGCTACCCTCTGCCTTCGGCAACGCGATTTTCGCCATCCGCGCCCACATAAAGCCGAGCGCCACCAGACCGAACAACCGCAGATAATCCACCGAAGCCGCACCGATCTCATCATAGTTCGACATACCAGCCTCCATGATATAACCGGTAGCGATCTGCAAATGCTCAAGCGCTGTCTGCAGCGGTTCAATAAATGGTGCCATCTCGGCATCGCTGTTGGCGTCGATAAATTCCAGCACCGGGTCGAGGAAGCGGGTCAGCAACCGCCCACCATCCTGCGGCAATTTGCGGCCCACCAGGTCGAGCGCCTGCACACCGTTGGCGCCTTCATAGATCATCGAAATACGCGCATCACGCACATATTGTTCCATCCCGTGATCACGAATATAGCCATGCCCGCCATAGCATTGCAGCGCGGACGACGAAATTTCAAACCCGAGGTCGGTGAACATCGCCTTCACCACCGGTGTCAGCAAGGCGGTAAAATCATCCGCGATCAGCTTGGCATCTTCATCGGTTGAGCGATGCAGCACATCAATCTCACGCGCCACCCACCCTGAGAGCGCACGGCAACCTTCAATATAGGCCCGCATGGTCAGCAACATGCGCCGCACATCCGGGTGCACCATAATCGGGTCCGCTGGTTTTTCAGGATTTTTCACGCCAGAAAGCGAGCGGCCTTGAATGCGCTCCCGCGCATAATTTACCGCATTCTGATACGCCACTTCCGCAACACCCAAACCCTGGATGCCCACCGAAAGCCGCTCGGTATTCATCATGGTAAACATCGCCCGCAGGCCCTTATTCGCTTCGCCCACAAGCCAGCCCTTAGCCTCATCAAACGCCAATGCACAGGTGGCGGACGCCTTGATGCCCATTTTATGCTCGATCGAGGTACATAGCACACCGTTACGCTGCCCCACCGAACCATCGTCCTTAACGATGAACTTCGGCACCACGAACAACGAAATACCCTTCACGCCCTGCGGCGCATCCGGCAGCCGTGCCAACACCAGGTGAATAATATTCTCGGTCAGATCATGCTCGCCGGCCGAGATAAAAATCTTGTTACCGGTAATGCTGTAGGAGCCATCAGCATTCGGCACAGCCTTGGTTCGCAGCATACCCAAATCCGTCCCGCAATGCGGCTCGGTCAGGCACATGGTACCCGACCATTTGCCCGAAACCATGTTCGGCAAATAGGTTTGCTTCTGCTCTTCACTGCCATGATGATAAAGTGAAAGATACGCGCCGTGTGTCAGGCCAGGGTACAACCCAAACGCCACATTGGCCGAGCACAGCATTTCCTCAACCAGCATCGCCGGTGCGACAGGCATACCTTGCCCGCCATATTCCGGTGAGGACACGATCGCGGTCCAGCCACCCTCGCAAAAATCTTTATAAGCCGCCTTAAAGCCGGTTGGCGTCCGCACCACGCCATTTTCATAAGTACAACCTTCAAGATCACCGATCTGGTTGAGCGGAAACAAAACCTCTTGGGTGAATTTTGCAGCCTCCTCCAGCACGCTATCCATCAACTCGGGCGTAAATTCCTCGCAGCCTGGCAGTTCAGTGATGGTTTTGCTGTCATAAAGCTCATGCAAAACAAAACGCATATCTTCAAGTGGTGCCTTATAAGTTGGCATAACAAACTCCTCGGTATTGATAACTAATTACGCAGCGGGCGGCCGGTATCAACAATCGACTTGATCCGCGCCAATGACTCCTTGGTACGAATCAGCGCCATGAAAGCCTGACGCTCCAAATCCATCACATCTTTTTCACCCAGCACATCAACAATATCCGCAGGACCGCCGCTCAGCACCATCGCGAGCTGGTCCGATACGGTCACATCATGGTCAGTGGCGATACCACGCTTATGGAAGCCCTCCACCGCCATCTTCAACCCAACCCGGCCCGAAGCGCCCGGCAGTTGCAAGGGCTTGGCTTCCGGCACGGTATAATTCGCCGCCAGTTCCAGCGCTTTGGCCTTTGCATCGGCCAGCAGCCGATAGCGATTCATCGTGATGCCATCGGAAGGTTTCAGGAACATCAGTTCCTTGGCCTCGGCGGCGGATTTTGAAACCGTGGCGGTTGAGATCATCTCAAACACCTTGCCCACCGCCGGCATCGGACCCTTCGGCATCTCCTTGGCGTGCTGCCAGCGGGTCAGCATTGTGGCACAACCACCCCAACCGGGTATCAGCCCAACCCCCACTTCCACCAACCCAATATAACTCTCGGCATAGGCCTGCACATGGTCGGAATGCAGCAGCAATTCGCAGCCGCCACCAAGGGCTAACCCAACCGGAGCTGCCACCACCGGGAACGGCGCATAGCGCAGCCCCAAATAGGCGGCCTGCCCCTGTTTGATGCCTTTCTCGATGCTGCCCCACATACGGATATTGGCGGCAAGCTGCACCAGCCCGATATTAGCACCTTGCGAGAAATTGGTTTTCTGCGGCTGTTCACGCAGCACATCATCATAAAACACCAGCGCCTTGTAGCTCTTCGCCACCAGCGCCGTGGTTTTTTCAATCAAGGCGATCGTGTCACCATCAATCATGTTGCGCACCACACCGCGCACCTCGGCATGCATCTCAAAGCACAACACGCCGTCGCCAATGTCCCACACGCTGGCATTCTTGTTGCCCAGCACCGGCTTTTTGCCGCGCTTGAAATCATCCAGCAGAATCACGCCTTCGGGACGTCGGATGGGTTTGTAAGTTCCCTCCAGCGTATATTGCCCGGCATGAGTATAGAATTTCCCATCACCGATTTTCGCCAGCAGCGGCGGCACCGCGATGTTCAATGACGCCAGGTTTTTCGCCACCCACGCGGCACCCAGCATATCGATCAACTCAAACGGGCCAAACTTCCAGGTATAACCAAGCCGCATCGCTTCATCGATGTCAGCAATGTCGGTGGCAATCTCCGGCACCAGTGAGGCCGTATAGGCCAGCACCCTGCCCACCACGCCCCAGGCATATTTACCGGCCTTGGTGTCAACGCCCAGCAGCTTCTTTAAATCCTTGCGCGCTTCTTTAACTTCAGCAATTTCCGGCTTCACCGCCGGCCGCCATTCCAACGTCCCCGCTGCAGCCTTGTTCAAAATCAACGTCGATTTTTGCCGTTTGCCATCAGCCCCGCGCGCCGAGCGGTAAAACCCGCCCTTGCCTTTGTTGCCGGTATAGCCTTGCGCAATCATCGTCGTAATCATCGCGGTATCGCGGTTCATCGAATGAAACGCATCCGATGCCGGCAGCAGCCGCGCCAGCGAGGCATTCACATGCGGGCCTAAATCAATGCCCACCAAATCCATCAGGCCAAAAATACCGGTGGAAGGAAAGCCCAGCGGCTTGCCCATAATCACATCGGCTTCCTCAATCTCCAACCCGTGCTCCAGCGCCAGCACCATCGCCGATTGAATCCAGTAGGTGCCGATACGGTTAGCAATAAAACCCGGCGTGTCGTTACACATCACCACCGATTTACCCAGCGCCACATCGGCAAATTTGGAAACCGCCGCCAGCGCTTCCGGCCTGGTTTTCGGGCCACCCACAACTTCCAGCAGCCGCATATAGCGCGGCGGGTTGAAGAAATGCGTGATGCAAAAGTCCTGCACAATGCTATCGGACAACCCAGACGTCAGTTCCTGCAGCGGAATCGTCGAGGTATTCGATGACACCACCGAACCAGCTTTGCGCACCGCATCGAGCTTGCGGTATAAATCCTGCTTGATATCAAGCCGTTCGATCACCGCCTCAACAATCCAGTCCACCTCAGCAAGTTTGCCAAGGTCTTCCTCGATATTGCCGGGAGTAATCAACCGCACCGCACGGCTGCCCATCAACGGCGCCGGATCCATCTTCTTCAACTTCTCAATCGCGCCCTCAGCAATCGCATTGCGATTCGCCTCACCTGGCTTCACGATATCCAGCAGCAGCACCTTGCATCCAGCATTGGCAACATGGGCGGCAATGCTCGCCCCCATCACCCCGGCGCCAATCACGGCGACAGATTTAATCGCCATCAGATCGCCTCCAGCACCGTCGCGATGCCTTGCCCGCCACCGATGCATTGGGTCGCCAGCGCATACTTGCCGCCTTCGCGCTTCAACAACGCCGCCGCTTTGCCGGTAATGCGCGCGCCCGTGGCACCCAGCGGATGCCCTAAAGCAATGGCCCCGCCATCAAAATTCACAATCGCCGGGTCAATCTCAAGGTCCTTCATGCAGGCCAGCGCCTGGCTCGCAAACGCCTCATTCAGCTCCACCACGCTCAAATCCTTGGCGGTGATACCCGCCCGTGCCAACGCCTTGCGTGAGGCACCCACCGGGCCAATCCCCATAATTTCCGGCGAACACCCCGCCACCGCGATCGATTTAATGCGCGCCAGCATGGTGAGCCCGTGCTTCACCGCGTAATCCTCCGAACAAACCAGCACCGCCGAAGCGCCATCGGTCAAAGGTGAGGACGTACCCGCCGTCACGCTGCCATTCTGGTCAAAAGCCGGCTTCAACCCCGCCAGACCTTCCGCCGAGGCATCCACACGGATGCACTCATCCTGGTCGATCATGGTTTTGCCGTTGGAAACCGGCACAATCTCATCCTTCAAACGGCCATCCTTTTGCGCGGCGGCAGCCTTCTGGTGGCTCTGCAGCGCAAATGCTTCCTGGTCAGCCCGGGTAATCTGCCATTGCCGCGCCACGTTTTCAGCCGTGTCACCCATGCCGATGTAGGCAGCGGGCTTTTTGGCATATAAAACCGGCGACGGCATCGGGTTATACCCGCCCATCGGAATCCGCGTCATGCTCTCAACGCCAACACACACAAACACCTCCCCGGCGTTCATTTGAATGGCACCCGCGGCAATATGAATGGAGGACATCGAGGAGCCGCAAAACCGGTTGACCGTCTGCCCACCTGCGGAAATTGGCAGGTCAGCCAACAGGCTGATCATGCGGGCCACATTCAGCCCTTGTTCAGCCTCCGGAAACGCGCAGCCGACGATGACATCCTCAATATCCGCCGCCGCAACGCCCGTGCGTGTGATCAAAGCCCGCACCACCTCAGCCGCCAGCTCATCCGGGCGAACCCTGGCAAAACTGCCTTTTTTAGCCGGCACAAAAGCTGAACGGGCATAGCCCGCGATCACAACATTGGTCATTTAGCTCTCCAGTTTCCTCAAAAAATTACGCTTTCCGGCTGGCCAGAATCGCCAGCGACTGGCGTTCAATCTCGCTCAACTCAGACAGGCTCTCATCAATCGCCGCCCGCTGTTCCGACAGTTTCGCCATCCGCTTGCGCACCGCTGCCAGAAGCTGACGCAGTTGCACATGATGCGCCGGGTCAACATCATACAGGTCTAAAAACTCCTTGATCTCACGCAACGAAAAGCCCAGCCGCTTGCCGCGCAAAATCAACATCAAACGGGCGCGGTCCCGGTGGGTATAAACCCGCGTGGTTCCAGCCCGCTGCGGTGAAACCAGGTCTTTATCTTCGTAAAACCTGATTGTCCGCGCTGTTACACCAAGTTGGCGCGCCAACTGGCTCACCGAATATAACGCCACCGCATCAGCCGCGGCAGTGGCTTCCTGCTCTTCCATCGTCTCTACATCCGCACTCATACCTTGCCTCGTTTCCTGTCAGGTTTAGGTTGCACAATCGAGACTAATATGAACACTTCCGTTTATTAACGCAAAGAGCATCACTATAACGTATAGGGTATGACCTTTCATTTGTCATCCCCCAACGGATAAAAATTTTCACCAACCGCTATTTTGGGCGGATTTTGGCCAGTTCCTCGGCAACTAACTCCTTCTTCGAGAGCTTTCCGACCATAGTTTTTGGCAAGGTTTCACGAATTTCAACCTCGCGCGGTATCTCAATTTTATTCAAATGCCCCACCAGGAACGCCTTAATGTCAGCGGCGGTGGCATTCGCGCCCGGCCGTAACGTCACAAACAGCTTCGGTGCCTGGCCGCGATAATCATCTGGCACACCAATCGCAATCGCATCCTGCACCGCCGGGTTTAGATACGCCGCCTCCTCGATCACCCGTGGATAAACATTAAACCCGCCGCATAAAATCAGGTCTTTGATCCGGTCAACGATGAATAAATACCCGTCATCATCTAAGTACCCAATATCACCGGTCCGCAACGCGCCCTCCACAAACACCGCATCGGTGTCGGCGGGGCGGTTGTAATAGCCCTTCATCACTTGCGGGCCACGCACGCAAATCTCGCCGCGCTCACCAATGGGGCGCAGCGTATGGGGGGCTTCCGGGTCACGAATTTCAATGACCGTGCCAGGCAGAGCCACCCCCACTGACCCACGCCGTACACCGCTCACCGGGGTGGCTGTAACAACCGGCGAGGTTTCCGAAAGACCGTAACCTTCAAGAATATTGCATCCTGAAATCCGCTCAAACCGGTCCGCCGCCTCCACCGCAATCGGCGCCCCGCCTGAGATGCAAAATTTGATGAAGCGCAAATCATGCCCAACGCCCTTGGCCTCAGTGGCATTACAAATGGCGGTATAGAGGGTCGGCACGCCGGGCATCACCGTCGGCCGGCGGGCGAAAATCAGCTTCATCAGTTGCGCCATATCCAGCCGCGGCAGCAACAGCAATTCAGCGCCAATCGTCACGCCAATATTCATCACCACCGTCATGGCAAACACATGAAACAGCGGCAGCACGCCCAAAATCCGCTCCTGCCCGTCTATCAGCGCCGGGCCGGAATCCAGAACCTGCTGCACATTGGCGGTGATATTGGCGTGAGTTAGCATCGCCGCCTTGGGCACCCCAGTGGTACCGCCGGTAAACTGCAAGGTGGCAACATCATTCAGCGGGTCAATTATCACCGGCGCTGGCTTAGCGGCCACGCTGCACAAGGCGGCAAATGAAATATACGGCGCCCCAGCAGGAATTTTCGCCAGCTCCTTGGCCTTCACCAGCTTGAACATCAGCCCCTTCAGCCCTGGCAATGCCCCCACCATCGAGCACATCACCACCCGCTTGAACACGCCGTTGGCGGCCAGTTTACCAATTTTATCCTGAATCATCGCCAGGTCGATCGAGACGATAATCTCCACCCCAGCATCCCGCGCCTGATTCTCAATCTCGCGCTCGGTATAGAGCGGGTTGAAATTCACCACCGTGCCGCCGGCTTTCAAAATGGCAAAATACATCACCACAAAATACGGGGTGTTCGGCAGGCAAAGCCCCACTTTCACCCCGCGTCCCACGCCGATTTTCTGTAAGCCAGCAGCGGCGCCATCCGCCAGCCGGCCAATCTCCGCCCAATTATAGCGCTTGCCTAAAAAATCCACCGCCGGACGGCTGCCAAAACGCTGCACGGCCCGCGCCAGCATTTCATGGGCTGGCATGGGGGTGAACTGAAATTCCACGGCGGCTGACCGCTGGCTTATGCCATCCATATTATCCTCCGGCTCGGCAATCATGGTTGACTGTGCCGATTACGTAATTAGCTAACGTTAACGTTATACTAACTGGTTCGCATTCATCGTGCAAGGAAGCTCTTATAGCACAAACCGGCCAAAAAAAACGGGGCCAACTGGCCCCGCTCGGAAAAACAACCTGAGGTAATTGTAGTATCAAACCGCTTTGAGATTGATTGCCGCCGCTTTGCCACGCTCCATGGCGATATCGAATGTGACCTTCTGGCCCTCATTCAACCCCCGCAGGCCAGCCGATTGTACCGCCGTGATATGAACAAACACATCCTTGCCGCCGTCCGCCGGCACGATGAAACCATAGCCTTTGGTGGTGTTAAACCACTTTACTGTTCCGGTAGCCATTCTTAGTCGTCGCTCCTTATAATGCCCACCGCGCGCCCGCCGCACGTTTAGAGGGACAACCGGGGATTGGGAGGTCTTGTGTGCGTCCCGTCACCAGGATTGCGAGCCAAGTCAAGCCAAAGTCGATTGCATCTAAAGTGACGCAGAAACACATCGGAATGTCAACGATAACCTTAAAACCCCCACTGCCTGCCTCAATAAGGCTGATTTTATTACGTTATGCGCTATAAATATCCGGCTGGTTTATTGCAGCGCCCCTGCTCTTCCCGTTTCAGTCAATTCGCGCCATAACCGCCTCAAGATTAATAACACACCGAGGAGCCAAACTATGTCTGACGCTGATATCGTTGCGATTAAGCCCGAAATTGCTGTGCATGCGCTTATAAACGCTGCCCAGTACAAGGATATGTACGAACGGGCCGCGACCCAGCCGGACGCGTTTTGGGCTGAGGAATGCAAGCGCATTACGTGGATGAAAACCCCCACCAAGATCAAAAACACCTCCTACACCGGCGACGTCTCGATCAAATGGTTCGAGGACGGCACGCTGAACGCATCCGCCAACTGCCTGGACCGGCATTTAGCCGAGCGCGGCGACCAGGTGGCGATCATCTGGGAGGGCGATGACCCCAACACCTCACAAAAAGTCACCTATCGCCAGTTGCATGAAAAGGTTTGCCGCCTGGCCAACGCCATGACCGACCTTGGCATTAAAAAGGGCGATGTTGTTACCATTTACCTGCCGATGATCGTCGAAGCTGCTGTGGCTTTGCTGGCCTGCGCGCGCATCGGCGCCATCCACTCCGTGGTGTTCGGCGGCTTCTCACCAGACAGCCTTGCCAACCGCATCGAGGATTGCAACTCCGTCGCCCTCATCACCGCTGATGAAGGCCGCCGCGGGGGCCGCAAAGTGGCGCTGAAAGTGAATGCCGACGCCGCGCTGAAAGGCTGCCCGTCGGTCCGCAACGTGATTGTGGTGAAAGCCACCGGCGGCGATGTAAACATGCAGGCCAGCCGCGACGTGTGGTACGAGGATGTCACCGCCAAAGCCTCGCCCATCCACACCCCCGCCGAAATGAACGCCGAGGACCCGCTGTTCATCCTCTACACCTCGGGTTCCACCGGTAAACCAAAGGGCGTGCTGCACACCACCGGCGGCTACATGGTATGGGCCAGCTTTACCCATCAATACGTGTTCGATTATCACCCCGGCGAAGTTTATTGGTGTACGGCGGATGTGGGCTGGGTCACCGGCCACACCTATATCGTTTACGGCCCGCTCGCCAACGGCGCGACGACCCTCATGTTCGAAGGCATTCCGAACTACCCCGACACCTCGCGCTTCTGGCAGGTAATTGATAAGCACCAGGTGAATATTTTCTACACCGCCCCCACCGCCATTCGCGCCCTGATGCGCGACGGCGAAGGCCCGGTGAAAAAAACCTCGCGCAAATCCCTGCGCGTGCTGGGTTCGGTCGGTGAGCCGATCAACCCGGAAGCCTGGAACTGGTATTACCGCGTGGTGGGCGATAACCGTTGCCCGATTGTGGATACCTGGTGGCAGACCGAAACCGGCGGTATCCTCATCTCCCCGCTGGTGGGCGCGATTGCTCAGAAGCCGGGTTCCGCCACCCTGCCGCTGCCGGGCGTGAAGCCCATACTGGTGGATGCCGAGGGCAAGGAACTGCACGGCGCCACAGAAGGTAACCTCTGCATCTCCGATAGCTGGCCCGGCCAGATGCGCTCCATCTACGGCGACCATGCCCGCTTCGCGCAAACCTACTTCTCCACCTTCAAGGGCCTGTATTTCACAGGTGACGGTGCGCGCCGCGATACCGATGGCTATTACTGGATCACCGGCCGCGTCGATGACGTGATCAACGTATCCGGTCACCGCATGGGCACGGCGGAAGTTGAATCTGCATTGGTGGCGCATACTTTGGTGGCCGAAGCCGCTGTGGTGGGCTACCCGCACGACATTAAGGGCCAGGGCATTTACGCCTACGTCACCCTGATCGCCGACGCGACCCCGAGCGAAGAACTCCGCAAGGAGTTGGTCGCCTGGGTCCGTAAGGAAATCGGGCCGATCGCGGCACCGGACGTGATCCAGTGGGCGCCTGGGCTGCCAAAAACCCGCTCCGGCAAAATCATGCGCCGAATCTTGCGCAAAATCGCCGCCAATGAAACCGACAGCCTGGGCGATACATCCACCCTGGCTGACCCAGGCGTGGTGACCGATTTGGTGGACAACCGGGCAGGGTAGATTTTAGCCTGACACGTAACAAAAAGGCCGGGAGCAACCCCGGCCTTTTTTATGGCCCGCAGCAAGCCGTAGGATGGGCAAGCGGCGCGTAACCCATCGACTATCTTTCGGCACAACACTGATGGGTGGCGCTGCGCTTGCCCATTCTACCCACGACGCGGGAATGACGCGATGGGGCCGGGGGTGCCCTGGTGATCGCCCTCCCAACCCATCACCCCGCCGTCAGCGCCAGCCTCACCAACTCCGGGATCGACATTGTATTGGTCTTTTGCATGATCGACGCCCGGTGGTTTTCCACGGTCCGCTGGCTAATTCCCAAATCCGCGGCGATGTTTTTGCTGGCCTGGCCGCTCAGCACCATATCCATAATCTGGTGCTGCCGTGCGGTGAGCAGCGCAATTTTGGCCGCTGCATCATCACGCCGCTCGGTTGACTGCACAATATCCTTCGGCTGCTCAAACGCCCGGTTCACGCACGCCAATAATTCATCATGCCGCACCGGCTTTTCGATAAAATCCAACGCACCGGCCCGCATTGCCTGAACCGCCATTTTCACATCGCCCTGGCCGGTAATCATCACCGCGCCAAGCTGCGGGTAAGTGCGCCGCAACACCGCCAGCAACTCCAGCCCGCTCATTCCCGGCAGCCGGCCATCCACCAGCACGCAGCCCTCGCGCTCCACCGGGTGCGCCTGAACAAAGGCCTCACCGTCGGCAAACACCTCAACATGGCGCCCCTCGGCTTCAAACACCGCCTGCATGGAATCGCGAATACTAGGGTCGTCATCAACCACATAGATATTTCCAGGAACATCGTGCGTCAGCCCGTTGCTGAGCGGTGCCACCGCCACCACCGGCGCACCAACATCAAGCAACTCCTGGATCACCTCGTTGAGGTCCATCAACTTGATCGGCTTATTCATTTGCATACACGCCGCATGCGCAATGGTACGCATCGTCTCCGACGAAATATCGCCGGTCACAATTACCACCGGCACCATCCGCCCTAACATCTCGCGCAGCCGGGCCGCAATTTGCAAACCATTAAATCCATTCGGCAAATTATAATCGGCCAAAATCATATCCGGCACCATCACGCCCGAGGCAATCAGGTTAACCGCCGCCGCGCCATCACGGGCCACCGCCACCTTATGGCCTTCTTCGATGAGAAATAATTCCAGAAGCTGGCGAATATCAGGGTCATCCTCAATCACCAGAATCTTGCCAATCTTGGCGTGCGGCAATGCGCCTTCAATCTCCGAGGCCGGCGGCATTGGTCCGGGCGCCAGCGCAAGCGGTGTTGCCGCCAGTGCCGCTTCAATCACAAACACCGAGCCCTTTTTATGCACCGAGCGCACGCTCACCTTGTGCTTGAGCAAATTCCCCAGCCGCAACACAATGGAAAGACCAAGCCCCAGCCCCAAACTCCGCTCACGCGCAATATTATCCACCTGATGATACTCATCAAAAATTGCCGCCAGCTCAGCTTGCGGAATCCCGATACCGGTGTCCCAAACCTCGATCAACAGCCGCGTGCCATGTCGGCGGCATCCCATCAGCACGGTGCCCACGGTGGTATATTTCAAAGCATTCGAGAGCAAATTCCGTATCATTTGTTCAAGAATTTTCGGGTCGGTACGGATATATAAACCACTCGGCACCACCCGCAGCCGCAAACCCTGCGCCGCTGCAACCTCGGCAAATTCATCGCCTAATTTATGCAACAACGCGCCTATCGCAAAATCCTCAAACTCTGGCTGAATAATTCCTGAATCAATCTGGTTGATATCAAGCAATGAATTCAAAATACCGGTCATCGCAGTCGTCGCATCATCGAGCTTTTTCAAAAGCTCCTTGGCGCGGCTACCATCAACAACCTTGCTCAGCAATGCGTTCAACAACGTCAATGTCTGCATGGGCTGGCGAAGATCATGGCTGGCTGCGGCCAGAAACCGTGATTTTGCAATATTGGCCTGCTCGGCACTGCGCTGGGCTGCCTGCAAACTCATCGAGATATTTTTGCGGTCGGTAATATCCGTGAAAGTAATCACCACACCCGCCACACTGTCATCATGCGTACGGTACGGCAAAATGCGACGGTTGAACCATGTCCCATCCACCGTCAGAACCTCGCGCTCGATCGGTACAAAATGTGTCAGCACGCAACGCGCATCATTCAGCAGCCCGTCATCCGCCACCAGCGAGTGTAAATCAGCCAGCGGACGACCCACGTCGCCGGGGATCAATGTAAACAGCAAGCGCGTGGCCGGCGTGAAAAACCGGATATTCAGATTGGGGTCTAAAAACAACGTCGCCACATCGGTGCTATACAACACGTTCTGCAAATCATACGACGTCATGCGGCTACGCTCCAGCGTCTCCTGCAACTGGCTGTTGAGCGCTGTCAATTCCTCGTTCAATGATTGCTGTTCCTCCTTGGAATTCAGCAGTACCTCATTGGTCGATTGATATTCCTCATTAACCGACAATGCTTCTTCATTGATCGCCTTTGGCTCTTGTGTGGACATTTCAACACTCTGCAAAGCTGCTTGCAAGTCTCGCTTCACCGCAGCCAGCTCATGCGCCAACTCACTGACCAAGGCGGGAGCGTTCGGCAACATCGAGGTACTTAGCCGACGGTTGGGCTCAGGCTGATCCACAAAACATATCAGCAGCAGCGCCTCGGCATCCTGCACCACCGGCTTCACATCGATATTGAACGGCACGCGATGCCCAGCCCGCGTCACACGCCCTCCTGATACCACAACGCGGGTGTTATTTTTAATCGCATTGCCAATCGCAGCCTTCACCCGCGTCCGTAAGGCTGGCCGTATCATCGCCAGCAGGTCATGCGTGGGGTAACCAGGCGCCACCCGCAAATACTGGGCGGTTGGCCCAAAGGAATATAAACATTCCAGTCTCAAATTGATCAATATCGCCGCCGGTGCGAAGGCTTCCAGCACCAGCCTTTTACAAAATTCGGCAATATCCATGTTGCGCGGCGTCAAGCGCTCACTTCCCAGCCGCGCAACCGTGCGCAGTGGGTCAAGCTCGCTGGTGGACACCGTTAAATCAGTAATCCCTCCCGCGGCAATTTTGCGATATAACCTGGCCGGCTTTGATATAACGGCAAACCCTCCATCAGTTACTCCCACCGCCTCCGCACTGCCCAGCAGCAATATACCGCTTTCCCGAAGCGCAAAGTTGAAAATGGAGATAACCTTGGCCTGGGCTTGCGGGCGCAGGTAAATCATCGAATTCCGGCAGGAGATGAAATCAAGTTTTGAAAACGGCGGGTCCGCCAGCACATCCTGTACCGCAAATATAATATGATTCCGCAGCGCCGACGATACCCGGTAACCGTTATCCTCCTTGCTGAAAAATCGTGCGAGACGAGCGGCCGAAACATGCGCCTCAATCGTTAAAGGATAAAATCCCTCGCGCGCAATCGCCACCGCCTCGGCATCAACGTCCGAGGCGAAAATCTGTAGCTTCAAACCGGTGTGGCCAGTCTCGTTGTATTCATGAAACAGCATGGCCAGCGAGTACGTTTCCTCGCCACTGCTGCAGCCAGCCACCCACACCCGAACCGGCTTTTCAACATTGCCCATCAACTCAGGAATAACGAGCGCCGCCAGTGTATCAAATATTTTTGGATCGCCGAAAAAACTTGTCACGTTAATCAATATATCCGTAACACGATGATTGCGCTCCTTTTCGTCACCATTCAAATTCATCAAATAGCTTGCAATTTCATCCGCCGGCAGCACCAGATCCACCTGTCCGCACGCAATCGTGCGGCGCGGCACACCGTCGGACTCGGCGCCAGCCCCGGTGCCTGATAAAATAATGCAGACAGTGCGGGCACAAGGCGCGTGGCCGCTGGCTGGCCGTGTCGGCCATTGCCGGATCGCGTGCGGGCATGAAATTGTCTCTGAGTTGTGCCAAATGGCGGATAAACCATTTATGGCACAAGCTATACCATAAGTCGAAGACTTATAATACTAGATTGATCCCCAGGCTGCCAGCGCCGCTAACACACCCCAAAAACCGCCCATCGCCTTTCCTGGCAGCGTCTCTCACTTCTGAACGCAACGTCGCAAAAACCATTCGGTCAAATTCTCCGACGCCAGCTAGCTCAATATCACCGGCCTGAACAGATGACGCTGGCTCAACGACTAGGCCACAACCCCCACGGCCGAACGCCCACAATGGCCAGCAAAAAATAATATATACAAATAACAAACCAACGGCAGCGTAAAGGCAATACGCAAACCGAGATGATCAGCTAAAACGCCTTGCAGCAGCGGCACCAGGGTCCCGCCAACAATCGCCATAATCAGCAATGCGGAACCCTGCGCGGTCAATGTTCCCAATCCTTCGATCGCCAGTGAAAAAATTGTCGGAAACATAATGGAATTCATCAACCCCACCAGCACAATCGCCCACAAAGCCATATAACCGCTGGCCAGCATGGTGGTTGCCAACAGCGCCATCGCACCAATCGCCACCGCCGCCAGCACGGATGCCGCCGGCGCCCGCCGCATCACGCCCGAGCCCACAAACCGGCCCAGCATCGCCCCACCCCAAAACACACTGACATAGGAAGCCGCCGCCGCATGGCTCATGGCTCCCACGCGCGGCGATGAAATATAATTGATCAGAAAACTACTCACTGAAACTTCAGCGCCCACATAGAAAAAGATTGCGCCCAGCCCTGCCACCAGCCGCGAATGCCGCCACACGCTGTCCTGCCCCAGTTCGCGCGGCTCGCGCCGGGTTGGCAACGCTGGCAACCGCCAGATGAAAATTACCAGCGCCAGTAAAAACAGCACCACTGCGATACCAACATAAGGTAAACGCACCGCTAATGCGTCGGCCATCCGCTCATCGAGCGTGAACACGCCGCCGCCATTTACCGCCGTGCCCGAAACACTATGGGCCAAAATCAGCGCCCCGCCGAACAGCGGGGCCACCGTGGTACCCAGCGAATTAAATGCCTGCACCAGGTTCAACCGCGAGGACGCTGTCACCGGCGGGCCAAGCAACGTGACATACGGGTTGGCCGCCACCTGCAAAATCGTGATCCCGGTCGCCAGCACAAACAATCCGGCGAGGAACACATCGTACGAAGGCATGGTGGCCGCTGGGATAAAAATCAACGCACCCGCGCCGGTTGTCACCAGCCCCAGGGCAATGGCGTTTTTATAGCCGGTCAACTCCAGCAGCTTGGCAGCCGGCAGCGCCATTAAAAAATACGCCCCAAAAAACACCAGTTGGATCAGCATTGAGCGCGCGTAATCCAACGCGAACACCGCCTTCAAATGCGGCACCAGAATATCATTCAGCGCGGTAATAAAGCCCCACATGAAAAACACCGAGGCCAGAACCGCGAGCGCCGCATAGTGCGTACGCGGCGGGCTACCGCGCACGCCACTGGCGGCCTGCGTTGAACTGATTCCAGTCATTGTCTGTTCATGCTCCCCGTTTATAGCCTTGGTCGGCACGAGAGCACATCCATCCCCCACCGCGCAATCTGCCCGGTGCTGGGCCTAAATTCTAATGCACGGGTGCTGCAAGCATTTGGGGTTACGCCGCTCCGTGGCGCAACCCCAAATAAATCAGGTCAGATCAAACCGATCAGCGTTCATCACCTTGTCCCATGCCGCGACAAAATCATGCACAAACGCCGTCTCACCGTCATGGCACGCATACACTTCCGCCAACGCACGCAACTGCGAGTTCGACCCGAATACCAGATCAACGCTGGTGCCGGTCCAGTTGAGCGCACCGCTCGCCCGGTCATGCCCCTCGAACACGCCCTCCGCCACACCGGAGGCTTGCCATACCGTGTTCATATCAAGCAGATTGACGAAAAAATCATTGCTCAACGTCTCGGGCCGCTTGGTGAATACGCCGTGTTTGGAATGCCAGACATTGGTATTCAACACCCGCATCCCGCCCACCAGCACGGTCATCTCCGGCGCGGTCAACCCCAGCAAATGCGCCCGCTCCACCAGCAAATCCTCGGCCGGCCGCGCCTGGCCTTTCCGCAGATAATTACGGAACCCATCAAAGGTCGGCTCCAGCACTGCAAACGATTCCACGTCGGTTTGCGCCTGCGATGCGTCGGTGCGGCCTGGCGTAAAGGGAACGTTCACCGCATGTCCCGCCGCCTTCGCCGCGTGCTCGATGGCGGCACAGCCACCCAGCACGATCAGGTCAGCCAGCGACACTTGTTTGCCACCAGACTGCGCTGCATTGAACGCCGTCTGAATCCCCTCCAGCGTATCAATGATTTTGCCAAGCTCGGCTGGCTGGTTCACCTCCCAATATTTCTGCGGTGCCAGACGCAACCGCGCCCCATTGGCGCCGCCCCGCTTATCGGTAGCCCGGAACGTTGCCGCCGAAGCCCAGGCGGTGCTGACCAGTTGCGACACCGAAAGGCCCGATTCCAAAATTTTGCCCTTGAGTGCCGCAATATCCGCCGCCCCAATCACCTCAGCGGGCGCATCCGGCACCGGGTCCTGCCATAGTAATTCCTCAGCAGGCACCCACGGGCCAAGATAGCGCGCCCGCGGCCCCATGTCGCGATGTGTCAGCTTAAACCACGCCCGCGCAAACGCATCGGCAAATTTATCCGGGTTCTCCTGAAAATGCTTAGAGATTTTTGCATAAACCGGGTCCGCCCGCATCGCCATATCGGCGGTGGACATCATCGGCGCATGACGCTTTGACGGATCGTGCGCATCCGGCACCGTGCCTGCGCCAGCGCCGCCCTTCGGCGTCCATTGCTGAGCACCGGCGGGGCTCTTGGTCAGTTCCCATTCATAGCCGAACAAATTCTCGAAATAGCCATTGTCCCACTTGATCGGGTTATTGGTCCAGGCACCCTCCAGCCCGCTGGAAATCGTATCAACACCCTTGCCGCTGCCAAAACTATTATGCCAGCCCAGGCCTTGGTGCTCGATGCTCGCCCCCTCCGGTGCCGGGCCGACATATTTGCTCGGGTCAGCCGCGCCATGCGTTTTACCAAACGTGTGGCCGCCGGCTGTCAAAGCCACCGTCTCCTCGTCATTCATCGCCATCCGCGCGAATGTCTCGCGGATATCGCGGGCCGAGGCCAGCGGGTCCGGGTTGCCGTTCGGCCCCTCCGGATTCACATAAATCAGCCCCATCTGCACCGCGCCGAGCGGGTTCTCCAACTGCCGGTCACCGCTGTAGCGGTCATCACCCAGCCAGGTGGTCTCCGGCCCCCAGTAAATATCGTCCTCGGGTTCCCAGATATCCTCACGCCCGCCACCAAACCCGAAGGTCTTCAACCCCATGGAATCCAGCGCGCAGTTACCGGCCAGAATCATCAAGTCAGCCCAGGAGATTTTGTTGCCGTACTTCTGCTTGATCGGCCACAGCAAGCGCCGCGCTTTATCGAGGCTCACATTGTCGGGCCAGCTATTGAGGGGTGCGAACCGCTGGGCACCAGAGCCGGCACCACCGCGACCATCAGCAATCCGGTAGGTGCCCGCGCTGTGCCACGCCATGCGGATGAAAAACGGCCCATAATGGCCATAATCAGCCGGCCACCAGTCCTGCGAGTCTGTCATCAGGGCGAACAGGTCTTTTTTCACAGCCTCAAGGTCGAGAGTTTTGAACGCTTCGGCATAATCAAACGCTTCGCCCATCGGGTTGGATAATGCAGAATTCTGGTGCAGAACTTTCAAATTTAACTGGTTCGGCCACCATTGCTGGTTCGACATGGCCGCCGCCGCCGTGTGCCTGCGCGCCCCGCCCATTACCGGGCACTTGCTGATATCACCGTCCATTTTCGCTCCAATCAATTTTCGTGTTTTTACTGTGGAGCCGTAACCTTACGCCGCGCGAGTTATAACTCAAATTGATTTTATGGGTTAGAGTAATAGGCATAGCCTATCATTGATCCCGCCCGGTTGAAGGAGCCACACTCAAATTCCCCACCCTTTCCTTTCACGCGTTACGCGCCCACATTCAGCACGCCAGACATCGCCATAAAAACCAGGAAGCGCATCATGAGCATCTATACCGGCCCGGTCTTCGACATGGCGCGGCGGCAATTCCAGGTCATTGCCGACCACATCAACATCCCCGCCGACGAACGCGACCGCCTGCTGTATCCCAAGCGTGCCGTCACCGTCTCCTGCCCAATCCACCGCGATGACGGCACCACCGCCGTCTTTCAAGGCTACCGGGTGCAGCACCATCTCACCCTCGGCCCAACCAAAGGCGGCACGCGCTTTGCCGCCTCAGTCGATATCGGCGAAGTAGCGGCCCTGGCGGTGTGGATGAGCTGGAAATGCGCCCTGATGGGCCTGCCGTACGGCGGCGCCAAGGGGGGCGTTACCGTTGACCCGCATAGCCTCTCGCTACGCGAACTCGAAGCGCTATCGCGCCGCTACATGCAGGAACTCATCCCCTTCGTCGGGCCGCACACCGATGTCATGGCGCCCGACATGGGCACCAATGAACAGGTGATGGCCTGGTTCATGGACACCTACTCGATCTACCAGGGCAAAACCGTCACTGAAATCGTCACCGGCAAACCGGTCGCCGCCGGCGGCACCGTCGGCCGCCGCGAGGCCACCGGCCGTGGCGTGGTGCATCTGGTGATACGGGCCGCCGAAAAAATCGGGCTGAACCCGCAAGGTGCAACCGCCATCGTACAGGGTTTCGGCAATGTCGGTTCCATCACCGCCGCCGAACTTGCGGCACGCGGCGTTAAAATCATCGGCCTGAGCGACCACACCGCCTGCCTGTTTGATGCACGCGGCCTGCCTATGGCCGAGATTTTCAAGCACGTCGCCGCCAATCACGGTCTCGCCGGATTTTCCCCTGAAGCCGCCTTCGACCCCACAGCCCTGCTGGCGCAACCGTGCGACATCCTGGTTCCCGCCGCGATTGAGCGCGTTATCGATGCGGCGATGGCGGCCAAATTGCGCTGCCGTATTTTGGCCGAAGGTGCCAATGGCCCCACCACCCCGGATGCCGATTTGGTTCTGGACCAACGCCGGGACGAGATCTTCGTGCTGCCTGATATTCTCTGCAACGCCGGCGGTGTGGTGGTGAGCTATTTTGAATGGGTGCAGGATTTACAACAGTTTTTCTGGGAGGAAGCAGAGGTCAACAGCCGTCTCGCGCAAATACTCGACCGCGCCTTCACGCAGATGATGTCGCGCGTTTCCCGCGAGGGCATCAGCCACCGCACCGCCGCGATGGCCATCGGCGTCGAGAAAGTTTACGCCGCCAAAAAAATCCGTGGCCTGTTTCCGTAAGGTTTTTCAGGCCCCGTGACGCAGCGCCGCTCATCCACTATTACGCAGCGCCGCTTATCCACTGTTACGCAGCGCCGCTGCGATGCTATTGATCGAGATATGCACGCCCCGGCGCAATCGCTCGCTCACCTCGCCCTGTCCGTCCGAGGCTGCCTGGTCTCGGCAACGCTGCAACATCGCCACCTGCACATGGTTCAGCGGGTCCAGATACGGAAACCGATTGGTAATTGAGCGCCGCAACAGCGGATTGCGGTCGAGCAACGCACGCTGCCCAGTGATGGTGAGCAGATGCGCGCAGGTGCGTTCATACTCAGCTTTTATCCGGGGGAAAATTCGTTCGCGTAACGCATCATCCTCCACCAGCGCCGCATAACGCACCGCTATGCCCATATCGGCCTTCGCCAGCACCATATCCATATTCAACAACAACGTGGAAAACACCGGCCAATCCTGAAACATCGACTGCAACAGCCACATCCCGCGCTCACCGTGCTTGGCCACCATCGCATCCACCGCACTGCCAAACCCATACCAGCCCGGCAGCATCACCCGGCATTGCGCCCATGAAAACACCCAGGGTATCGCGCGTAAATCTTCAATCGAGCGGCCCTTGGCGCGCGACGCCGGCCGGCTGCCGAGATTCAAGCTGGCTATTTCCGCAATCACAGTCGATTGCCAAAAATAATCCTCAAACCCCGGGGTTTCATAAACCAAATCCCGATAAGCCGCATAAGCCGCATCAGAAAGCTCGCTGATCGCATTTACAAAACGTGGTGAGAGCGGCTCCGCCAGCCCCGGCTCGGCAGTCGCCACCAAACTGGCGGCAACCATAACCTCCAGGTTTCGCCTACCAACTTCAGCGTTGCCATATTTAGCGGCAATTACCTCGCCCTGCTCAGTGAGCCTTATTTGCCCCTGCACCGCGCCTTTCGGCTGTGCCAATATCGCCTGATAGCTTGGGCCGCCACCGCGCCCCACCGAGCCGCCGCGACCATGGAAAAGCCGCAACCGCACGCCGTGCCTGGCAAACACTTCCACCAGCCCCACCTCGGCGCGGTATAATTCCCAACCGGACGTTAAAAATCCACCGTCCTTGTTACTGTCGGAATACCCCAGCATCACCTCCTGGGTCTCATCACGTCTCGCCAACAACGCCCGATACAATGGCTGACTGAACAACGCCTCCATAATGCGCGCCGCCGCCCGCAAATCATCAATCGTCTCGAACAACGGCACAATGTTCACATCGAGCGCCGGCTCGTCAGGCCGCAATAATCCCGCCTCCTTCAGCAAAATCGCCAATTCCAGCAAATCCGAGACATCATCCGTCTTGGAAATGATCATGGTGCGGATCGCCCGCTGCCCATAACGCAGATGCGCCGCCCGCGCCGCATCAAAGATCGCGAGTTCCTTGGTTGTCTCGGCACTGTAAGTCATATGACGCGACACCAAAGGCCGGCTCGTCGCCAATTCATGCAATAAAATCGCACACCGTCCCGCTTCGGTCTGCTGCAAATAGCCGGTGCCCGGGTGCGCCCGCTCCAACAGCTCCGCAACTGTCTGCTCATGCACCGCCGCGTTCTGCCGTAAATCCAACGGCGCCAGGGTCCAGCCAAACACCCGCACCGCCCGTAGCAAGTTACCCAGCCGGCCCTGTGCCAACAGCCCCGCACCGTGGTTCAACAGCGAGCTTTCGATCACCGTTAAATCTGCAATAAACGCCTCCGGCGCCGCATAAGGCGCCATCGCCGCCGCCGCCCCACCCTTCAAAACCGCCTGTGTGGCCACCAGCCGTGCTTCAATCGTTGCCAGTGCCAGCCTATATGGTTCATCAGCCCGATGGTCAGACCTATCCGGCGAGGCTGCGGCTAACAATAGTAATTCCGGCGTCACATCCGCCAGCAGCGCCGCAATCGAAAGTTCGCTCCGCAGCTGGCCGACCTGCCCGATGTAAAACCCAATCGCCCGCTGCGCCTGCCGCGCCAGAGTCTCGGTCAACACCGTGGCATCCACAAACGGGTTGCCATCGCGGTCACCGCCGATCCATGTGCCAATTTCTAAAAATGCCGGCAACGGCGCACCGGAAACCCCAATCGCCCGCGCCACCGCTGCATAAAGTTTTGGCACTTCAGCAAAAAATGTCGCACTGAAATAGCTCAGCGCATTCTCAACTTCATCAAGCACCGACAGCTTGCTGGTCCGTAATGTGCGCGTCTGCCACAAGGTGAGCACCAGCATCCGTAGCCCCTGGTCCATCTCGCCGCGCTCGTCAGCCGTCTCCTCGGCCCGGTCACGCCGGTTCAACAATCGCTTTATTTCATCAAGGCTGTTGAGAATGCTCCGGCGTTGCACCTCGGTTGGATGCGCCGTCAACACGGGCGCGATGTAGGCACTTCTAAAAAACGCCTGCAACGCCTCGTTGTCGAACCCCACCGCCCGTGCCAGCGCCAACCCCGCCGCCAAACTACCCTCACGCGGCGGAGAGCCCGCCACCTGATGCGCCCGCCAACGCCTGGTGTGATGATGATCCTCGGCGATATTCGCCAAAATGGAAAAATACCCGAAGGCCCGGGTAACCTTGTTGATTTCACCATCCGACAACCCGGCCAGTATGTCTTCAAGCTCGGCTTGCGCCGCCTGATCCTGGTTACGATGAAACCGCACCGCCAACTGCCGGATCGTTTCGATCCGCTCATAAACCGCCACACCCTCAATGCTACGAATCGTCTCGCCGAGAATGCGCCCCAGCAACCGGATATCCTCCCGCAGCGCTTCATCCATCATTTCAGTGCGGTGTTTCGGTGTGTGCGCTATGTCCATGTCTCAACCATGCAATAAATATACCGTTATAAAGCCTCCTTAAAATATTCCGCGCAAGCCATATTCGGCTTGGCCCAGGCCATAGGTCCGTTTAATCGCCCATAACCGGCCCGGCCGGTTCACACCACGAAGCCGCCAAACGCGCGAAGCCCTGCCAGCACGGCTGCCAGCACCAATAACCCGATGGATATGAACCTGAAGTGCCCCTCATGGCTGGACAAATAGAGCTTGGTACCAACCACTGACCCCAACAACACCACCGGCAATCCCGCCACCGCGCCAGCCACCCCCCACAGGTGAAATTTCCCGAATATCGCCAATGGGATAAGTGCCAGTATCGAACTGATCAGAAAAAACATAATCATCGACGCCCGCGCCACGGCCACGCTCACCGGCGCTGCTAAAAAAAATGCCACCACCGGTGGGCCGGACATTCCCGCCAAACCATTCAAAACCCCCGACGCCAGGCCGAGCCCCAGTACCCGCCACCCCGCAGGGATCACCTTCAGCCGATAGCCGGCCACCAAAGTCACGGCGGTCGCCAGCACGATCACCGCAATACAGAACCGCAACACATTGGCGGAAAAATATAGCAATGCCCAGGAGCCAAAGGGGGTTGCAACAATCGACCCTATCGTTAATCGGTTCACCAACGGCCAATGGCAAAGCTTCACCGAAGTATTGAAATTCAACAGGCTTACAAAAACCTGCAACAGCAACACAATCACCACCGCATCGGTCGGCGGCATCATCAGGCTAAGTAACGGTATCGCCACAATACCCATGCCAAACCCGGCAAACCCCCGCGCCAGGCCCGCCAAAAACAGCATGGCAAGACCAACAGCAATATCAACCGGCAGCGTGAACATCGGTTTCAGCGATCTATCATCAGCTCATAAAAATCAACGAAGGGTTCATGCTGCCTTTGGCAAGCCAGCACGAACCCCGCATCCTCACACGACTGATAATGCTATGACTGCGTTTGCAGCTTCGTAATATCAGTCCCGGTTTGCTCAACACTCAAATTCGATGTCTGCACACCAAACAGCGCAATCGGCACAATCGCAATCACCGTAAGCACGCCGAGGAACGCAAATACGGCACTCGATGAAAAATCTGCCTGTAACGTCGGGAAGTAATAAACCAGAATCACGCCGGTTAAAAAGCGCGTGATGCTCTCACCGATCATCGAACCCGTCGCCCGCAGCCGGGTGGGGAATTGCTCGGCCATGTAGAGCTTAGCCAGTGGGAACGCCGCATACACCAAACCCCAAACCACCATGGCCGCAAATATCGTCCCGACCTGTGACAATGATTGTCCCAACGCGACCGCGCCAATACCCGCCAGCGTCATGATCACTGTCAGCCCTGAACGACGGCTTATCTTATCACCCGCAAGCCCAGCCGCTGCGGTCGTGATGACCGTGAAGAACAGCAGTGCCGATGTGTAATAAAGCGCATTCTCCTTGGTAGCGCCCATCCGCGCAATGATCGTCGGCCCATAAATCGTGATCACATAAAACACGATGAATGGCGACAACAACGAGGCATAGGATATGATGCAGCGTGCCAGATAAGGCGGCTTCAAAAAATCACTCAATGACACGCGCCGGTGCGCCGTGGCTTCCAGCACCTGTAACGATGATTTATCGATCAGCGATGTATCATGGGCAAGGTTACTGACATCTTCCAGCCCCTCCACAAACTTACGCACCTGGTCGATACGCCCGGCCTTCAACAAAAACCGCGGCGACTCCGGCAAATATTTAATCAGAATCGGTATGATGAATATCGTGCAACCACCCAGAATTAACAATATCCGCCAGGCTTCAGCGTCAGGCACCTTGCCCACAATCAACGCCCCGATCAGCGTGTTCAACCCATACGAAAACCCCAGCATGGCGTTCGATAATCCCACCGCCGTCCCTCGCCATTTTTTGCCAACAAATTCCGAGAGCAGCAAATATGGCACCGGAAATACCGCGCCTTGCCCCAGCCCAGCCACAAACCGGCAAATGACCAGTTGCTCGACATTCTGCGAGAAGCTTGCGAGAAACGTTACAACGCTGAAAATAACAATGCCCGCCAGTAACGTGGTCTTGCGGCCAAACCGGTCGGCCAACCGTCCCGCCGGCAACAGGCCGATCACAATTCCCAACGTTCCGGCACTTGCCACCAGCCCCACTTGCTTCGGCGCCAACTGCCAGGTTGATTTCAACAGAAACAATACCGGCGCGATAATTCCGATATCAAATGCCTCCAGCAGCCATACAATACCCAGCAGGCAGGTCAGAAAAAATATTTTTCGATTAAACGGAATACGATCAAGACGCGCTAACAGGTTTTCTTGGGCATAAATCGATTGTTCGGTCGTTCCAGACATTTTCTTGGTTCCCCAATATTTTGGTTTTTAGTCGTTCAATCAGCCAATAATTGCAGCTCAACTCGCCAAATCTGCGGAACACGCCGCAGCCCCAGATCGCCTGAACGTCATCGGGAGCACGATCCGCCACATAAAACCTACTTCAAAACGATCGTCCTTGAAAAGGGTGAATTATATCTTTTATATTAATTTGAAAACTTACAACCTCAAGTCGTCAATTCAATCGCGAAAAGCGGCTGATCATATTGCACAAGTTCCGCATTATTCGGGAAAATGCGTGAAATTTTACCAGCCGCTTCGGCGGTTATCGTGGTGAATAATTTCATCACTTCAATGCTGCACAACGTATCACCCACTGCCACCACGCTACCCACGTCAACAAACGGCGGGTCCTTCGGCGACGCCGCACGATAGAACGTTCCCGTCATCGGCGCCCGAACGATAATCTGCCCTTCAGGACTTGGTGCGGCAACCGCACTGGTCGACGCCTTAGGCGCTGCTACCGGCGTCGGACGTGCCCGCTCAACCGGCGCAGCAGGTACCGTCACTGGCGCCACCGCACCCGCGCCACCCCCACGGCGCACCACAATTTTTACATCCGCCAGCTCCACGATCACTTCGTCGCAACGACTGGCATCGATAATTTTGATGATATCCGCAACATCCTTGTAACTCAGTGTCATGTCGGCGCTCCCTCTGCGGCCAGCCCAAGAATTTCGCGCGCCTCCGCCGGGGTGGCCGGCCGGCGGCCATAAGCGGCGGCATTCTCCACCACCAGCGACACCAATTCGGCATTGCTCGTAGCAAGGCGGTCCTTGCTGATCCTGAGATTATCCTCAAAGCCAGTGCGCGTATGGCCACCCAGTTCAAGGCACCATTTATTCACTTCCAATTGCTGCCGCGCCATACCAAGCGCTGACCACGTTGCATTGGGCGCCATCGCCTTCAACTCGCTCAATAAAAATTCCAGCAAACTGCGCCGCACCGGCATCGCGTTCGGCACACCCATCACAAACTGCACGTGCAACGGTTCCGCAATCATCCCGCGCTTGGACAAATTCACCGCGTTATACAGCATCGCCGCGTCAAACACCTCAATTTCCGGCTTGATGTGATACGTCAGCATGTCCTTGCACAACTCATCAATGAACTCCGGGGTATTCTCATAAATCTGATTCGGAAAATTTACTGACCCAGTCGTCAACGACGCCATATCCGGCTTCAAATACAAACTCGCCCCGCGCTTGGAAGCCTCGCGCCCGCGCCCACCTGTCGAGAATTGAATAATCATTCCCGGGCAATGTTTCCGCACCCCTTCCTGCACCTGCGCAAACAATTCAGGCGAGGAGGAAGGGTTCTCCTGCTCATCGCGCACATGAATATGCACCAACGCCGAACCCGCCTCATACGCCGCATGCGTGGATTCAATCTGCTCAGCGGGTGTCACCGGCAATGCTGGATTATCCTTTTTCCGCGGAATCGCACCGGTGATGGCGGTGGTGATAATAATCGGTGTCATCGCAGTTTCTTTCGCTATGCTGGTCATCGCCTCACGCGACACCCTGTTTGAAGTGAAAATATTTAATCGCTGGCCTGTCACTGATTTCCTTAATCAATGTCGCCAGCGGCGTCGCCATAATCGGATAGTCGGTATTGATCGGTCCGGCATCTTTCAATGCGCGATAATTGCCGTCATCATAAAACGCCGCCAGCAACAAATCATCATCTGACGTAAACGGCCCCCGCTCCGCCCGCAGACGTTGCAAAGCGGGCGGCACCAGCGCCCCGGGACGCTCAGTAATCTGTGGCGCACCCTTGGTAATCTTATCGTATAAATTCGCATCAATCGGCCCGGCGATCTCGCCATACCCGCCACGCACATACAGCCTTATCTCGTCGGGCACGTTGTCATAACGCTCGCGTCCCTGCCCGCGCCCCACAACATTCAATACCGATTGTGTAACAATATACTGCGCAAACGGGCTCACGACAATCGGATACCCCAAGTCTTCCCGCACATGCCAGGCTTCTTCAAGAATTTCCTCCAACCTATTGCGCAACCCCATCGTCTCAAGCTGATACGCCAGATTCGAGACCATCCCGCCGGGGCACTGATGCAAAAAATGGAAATCATCATATTCGTTCGGCGTACCAACCGGCTTATCTTCCTTGGCGGCAATATACGCCAACAATTCCGCCACCTCCTCCACCGGCGCCAGATCAACCGGCACCTGATACCCCCGGCGGCGTAAATTGCGCACCACCCGCTCGGTCGGCGAATGTGAAACTCCATTCGCCAAAGTTGATGTCGCAGTGTGGACAATATCAACCCCATACTCAACCGCCTGCAACACCACATAAGGGGCAAGACCCGAATTGCAGTGCGTATGGATCTGCAACGGCTTGCCGCCCATAACCGCCTTTACCGCCGGCACCAGCGTCGCCACGCGCTCGGGCGTCAACAACCCGCTGGCATCTTTCAAAAATAGCGCATCAACACCAAGCGCCAATAATTCCTTGGCCTTCCGTGTGTAATACGCATCCGTATGCACCGGGCTGAAACTGTAAACCAACCCGCCCACCACATACATGCCGTGCCGCTTTGCCGCTTTTACCGGAATTTCCAAATTCCGCATATCGTTCAATGCATCATAGGGCGTATGGTAGCGCATCCCATTGGCCGCAAACCGCGCGGCGGCCAACTCCACCACATCATCGGCAAAAAACTCAAACGTGAACAGGCTCTGCCCGCGTGTATGAATAATCAGCGGTGTTTTCGTCACCCATTGCGACAATATCCGCATCCGCTCCCACGGGTCCTCGCGCAGATACCGCACCGCCACGTCAAACACCGCACCGCCCACCAGATCAATCGCCTCAAACCCGGCATTATCCAATCGCGGCGCAATATCGCGCATCATCGCCGTCGTCATCCGTGTCGCCCACAGGCATTGATGCGCATCGCGCAGCGTGACATCAATAACCCCAACCTGGCGGTTTTTAGGCGGCATGATTAAATTCCGTTTCAACCCAGCGCGTGTGAATGGCCGATTCAATAAAATCCGGCGTCGTCAACAAATTCCGCAAAAACGGTATGGTCGTGGCAACACCAGCAACCTTGAAGCAACCCAGAGCATCCAGCGCCCGCGCAATACATTGCGACCGGTCTGGCGCATGAACAATCAGCTTACCCAGCAGCGAGTCATAATACGGCGGCATCTCATAGCCTCGGTAAACATGGCTATCAAACCGCACCCCCGGCATTTCGGGCACCCGCCACTGCGTGAAAACCCCCGGGCTTGGCATAAATCCCCGCGCCGGGTCCTCGGCATTAATCCGCAACTCAATCGCATGACCATTGGCCTTGAAAGGCGCCTCCGGAAACGACAATGTCTCACCCGCCGCCACCAACAATTGCTCGGCCACCAAATCGGTCCCGGTCAACATCTCCGTCACCGGATGCTCCACCTGAATCCGCGTATTCATCTCGATGAAGTAAAACGCCCGGCTTTCCACGTCGAAAATAAATTCGACCGTGCCGGCCCCCACATAATTGATCGACGACGCCAGCTTCACCGCGGCCGCGCATATCGCATGGCGCACGCCCTCATCCAATACTGGCGAAGGCCCCTCCTCCACCAATTTCTGGTGCCGCCGCTGCACGCTGCAATCGCGCTCCAGCAGATGCACCACCCGCCCGGCACGATCACCAAACACCTGCACCTCAATATGCCGCACCCGGCCGATAAAGCGCTCCAGGTAAATCCCGCCATCCCCAAACGCCGCCTCAGCCTCGCTGGTGGCCTGCACAAACGCAGCACGGAACGAGCCCATATCCGGCGCAATCCGCATCCCGCGCCCGCCGCCGCCAGCCTTGGCCTTCAACAATATCGGAAACCCAATCCCCGGCGCTGCCTTCGCCGCCGCCTCAGCATCCAAAAAAGCGTCCTCAGAGCCAGGAACAACCGGCACACCGCATTTCATCGCCGAGCGCCGCGCCTCGGCCTTGTCCCCCATCAGCGAAATCGCTTCCGCCGACGGCCCCACAAATACAACCCCCTCCGCCGCGCATTCCGCCGCAAACGCCGCCCGCTCCGACAAAAATCCATAGCCCGGATGCAACGCATCGCACCCTGTCGCTTTCGCAACTTCCAGAATAATCCGGCTATCTAAATAACTTTTAGCCGCCGCCGGCGGGCCGATCCGCACCGCCCGGTCCGCCGCCCATATATGAGCGGCATTCTCATCCGCATCTGAATACACCGCCACACTTTCCAGCCCCAGCTTCCGGCAGGCTCGAATGATGCGAAGTGCAATTTCCCCTCGGTTCGCAACCAGGACTTTCTTCAAAGGCTTCCTCGATTGATTTTTTCTATTGCAGCAAAAACTTGCCAAATTAAAATCCACAATGCAAGTAATTAATATCCATATTTTGATAATCCACTCTAAGGCCAAAAATGACCAAAAAAATGAAAGAAGCCCCCGCAACATCGGAAGATATCGTCTTCGAAGCTGACGGCAAAACAACGGCCGCCCCCTCGATGAAGGCCTTCGCCTTTCTCGAAGCCGTCGCCAAAGCGCAGCGCCCGCTCAGCATTCTCGACCTCAGCGTGCTTCTCGACATCCCCCAGCCCACCGCGCACCGCATCGTCCACATGCTCGTTGGCGAGGGTCTGCTGGTGCGCGAGCCCGGCAGCCGCCGCTACGGCCCCGGCGAACGGCTTGCCCATCTCAGCCTCGGCCTGCTCTCTGCTGCCGTACGCTCGGCACCTCGCCATGCCATCCTGAAAGATCTTTCCGAAGCACTGCGCGAAACCTGCAATTTTGGTGTGATCTCCGGCAACAATCTGGTGTATCTCGACCGCGTCGAGGCGGCATGGCCGTTCGGCCTGCGCTTCGAGGCCGGCTCGCGCGTGCCATTACACTGCACATCGATGGGCAAACTTTTCCTCAGCTACATGCCGGCCGAAACCCGGCGGCGCCTCCTCAACACCTGCCCCCTGCACCCTTACACCGCCACCACCATCACCGATTCCGCTGCCCTCACGCGCGAGCTTGATACCATTCGCAAAACCGGAATTTCCACTGATAACCAGGAATTTCTGGCCGGCGTGGTATGCGTCGCCGTGCCAATCCACGCTGATAACGGCACCGTCGTCGCCGCCATCGCGGTATCGGCCCCAGTTGCACGCATGTCGTTGCAACAAGGGCTGCATCACGTCCCTCGTCTGCGCGAGGCCGCCGCCAAAATCCAGGATACCCTGACCATTTCAACACCTTCCAAGCGCGCCACATAAAATTTCAGGAGACAGCCATGTCTGTTACCCCAGACCCATTATTTTCCATCGCCGGACAAAACATCCTCATCGCAGGGGGGGCCGGTGGCCTGGGCTGGCCCATCGCGCAGGAGCTCTCACAGCGCGGTGCCAATATCGCCATCGCCGACCTCGATTCCGTAAAAGCCGCCGCCTGTGCTGAAACTCTATCGAACAACGGCGGCCAGGCGCTGGCCATTGGCCTAAATGTCACCCAACGCACCTCATGCGAGGCCGCCTGCCAGCATGTCGCCACAAGCTGGGGCCGCCTTGACGGTCTGGTCAACGCCAGCGGCATCTACCGCGTCGGCCCTGCTCTAAATCTTCCAGACCAGGACTGGCAAAATTCCATCGACATCAACCTCACCGGCAGCTTCCAACTAGCCCGCGCCGCCGGTGCGCTCATGGTGCCTCAAAAATCCGGCAGCATCATCACCATCACCTCGGTCTCAAGCAGCGTTGCAAACCCCAACTACGCCGCCTACGCCGCCAGCAAAGCGGGCGCGGCTCATGTCACCCGCGTCCTCGCCCTGGAATGGGCCGCTGCAGGCGTGCGGGTCAACGCCATCGGCCCCGCCGTAACCCCCACCCCGCTGGCTGCACAGATCATCGATGACCCCACCACGCGCCAAAACGCGCTGGCAAAAATCCCCATGCAGCGCTTTGGCACGCCCTACGACCTGCTCGCCGCCGTGGTGTTTTTACTCGCCCCCGGCGCCCAATTTCTGACCGGGCAAATTCTCTATGTCGATGGTGGCCGCACCATCTCATAAAAACCCCAAGGTCCCACTGCGTCAGATCATTTTACGCTGTATGATAGGCTCTCTTCTGCTTCGTCGCGTGCGCCAACGCCGTGGCGATATCACGTGGTGCATCAACAACAATCACGCCGGCATCCTCTAGCGCCTTGCGCTTACCGGCATAGCTACCGGCATCACCGGCGGTAATCGCACCCGCATGACCCATCCGTTTGCCCGGTGGTGCCGCACGCCCCGCGATAAAGGCCACAATCGGCTTCTTCATGCTCACCGCATAGCGCGCCGCTTCCTCCTCCATGCCGCCGCCAATTTCACCCACCATCACCACCGCATCGGTACACTCATCATGGTCCAGCGCCACCAGCGCATCCTTGGTGGTGGTCCCGATCATCGGATCACCGCCAATGCCGATAAAGCTCGACTGCCCAAACCCCGCGCGCGTCAGGTTCAAGCAAATCAACGTCCCCAAGCTGCCACTGCGCGAGATCACGCCGGTCCGGCCCGGCTTAAAAATATTGCTGTTATGCCCAGGCATAATCCCCACAAACCCAGCCCCAGGCGTTACCAGCCCGGCAGTATTCGGCCCCACGATCTTGGTGCCGTGTTTGGCTGCCGCTGCAAAAATTTCCAACACATCGTGCGATGGAATATGTTCCGTCAAAATCACCATCCCGCGCACACCCGCTGTTATCGCATCAAGTGCAGCATCCTTCGCCAGGGTCGGCGGAATGAACATCAGTGTGACATCAACCTGCTCAGTTTTAACGGCCTCAGCCACCGAGCCAAAAATCGGCAACCCCAAATGCGAACTCCCAGCCCGCTTCGGATTCACACCGCCTATCACACAAGTACCACACTCAATCATCTTCTCGGTCCAGAAGGTTCCCTGGCCGCCCGTCATGCCTTGCACCAGCACCCGGTCGGTACGCCGGATAATCGGAAAATCACTCATTTTGTCACCGCAATCGCCGCCTGAACGGCGTCTTCCATAAAATCAAATGGCGTCACGCCAAATTCATCCTCAATCAGCGCCACAGCTTCATCCTCACCCGTGCCATGCACCGAGAAGAACACCGGAATATCAGGCTTCAAAACCTTCCAAGCGTCTGCCACACCTTTCGCCATCACATCAGTCCGTGCAAAAGCACCGCAAAAATTCACCACCAGGCTCTGCACGTTCGGGTTCGCCAACACCAGCGCCAATGCCGCCTCACCTTTGGTATAGGCATCACCGCCAATTTCCATAAAATTGGCAGGCGTGCCCCCCAAATGCTGCACCACATCCATGGTCGTCATCGTCAGCCCGGCCCCATTCGCCAGAATCCCAACATTACCTGGCAGCTCAATAAACTTCAGCCCCTGCGAGGCCCCTTTTGCCTCCAACATTGTCGGCTCTTCGGAAGCCGCCGCCGACGCTAATTCGCTCTGGCGATACGTCGCCGCATCATCGAGGATAAATTTACAATCAAGCGCCACCAGCCTGCCATCTTCCAGCAACGCCAGCGGGTTAATTTCCACGAGTTCAGCATCGGTCTGCCGATAGCGCTTATATAGCTTAACCAGCAAATCACTGATCCCGGCAATATCAACATCCAACCCGGTCAGCATCGACTTAGCATCTTCAACGCTAAAATCATCGGGCGTACGCACAATAAACCGTCGGATCGCTTCTGGTTTGGTGGCGGCCAACTCCTCAATATCCATGCCGCCTTCCGCCGAAAATAAAATCAGCGTGGCCCGTTCCACCGGCGCATGCAAAACCGCCACATAATATTCCTGGGCAATCGCAGCGCATTGCTCAACCAGCAAACCTTGCACCGCGTAATCACCAATCCGCATCGCCAGAATCTCGGCCGCCACGTTCTCAGCCTCGGCGGCGGTGGATACCAGTTTAATCCCACCTGCCTTTCCGCGCTTGCCGGCCGGCACTTGCGCCTTGATCACACAGCGCCCTAACCGCTGCACCGCTGCCGCCGCCTGCGCCGCTGTCGCGCAAATCTCGCCTTGCAGCATGTTGATCCCGGCTGGAGCCAACACCAGTTTTTTAGCATCGCCTTCATTTAAAATCATTTGCCGTACTTTGCCCAATAGTTGCCAAACAAATCCGCTTCCGCCGGCTTGTCCTCGGGTATCGGCTTCACCAGATGCGTGATGTTGAGAAAATGCTTGTAGCTGAGATTCTCACTGATCGAATTTTTCTGCCACGACCCGCAACCCATGCTAAGCGTGAAGTTCAAGCCACTGTTAAACCCGCCGCCATTGCCAAACGTGTGCGCAAAATTCACCAGCACCCGCACAACATCCAGCGTCTCGGCCATCTTCCACGCCCGATTCAAATCGCGCGTATGAATCCCGCAGGAATGTCCCCGTCCCTGGTAATCCAGAATATTCCTGATAATACCGCAAGCATCCTCAAAATTCTTAGCCCGGTACACCGCCAGCACCAGCGACAATTTCTCACCCGAGAACGGATGCGCCTTGCCATAACCGCTTTCTGGCACCATGAAAAACTTTGCCTTTGCAGCCGCTTCCGGCAAACCAAACGCCTCCGCCAAAATTGCCGCGTCCCTGGCAATCAGATGCCGGTTTAAATTCCCCTTTTGCCATAAAATCGATTCAATCCGCTTGGCGTCTTCAGCGGTGCACATATACCCGCCCATTTTTTCCAATGCAGCAATTGCCTGGTCATACCCGGCATCAACGATCACGACAGCGTTTTCTGATGAGCAAGACGTGGAATTATCGAAGGTTTTGGAAGCCAGAATTTTCGCCGCCGCATCATCAAAATCCGCAGTCTCGTCAATCATCACCGGCACATTGCCCGCCCCCACGCCAATTGCTGGGGTTCCGCTCATGGCGGCGCGGCGCACATTATCCTGCGAACCCGTCACTACCACCAAATCGGCCGCCTTCATCAACGCGTCCGTCAACGCCTTGGAAGGTGGTGGCGGCAAAATCTGCACCAAATCTTCCGGCGCGCCGATCCGTTTCAATTCCGCCCGCATCGCATCCACGGTTTGCGATGTCGTCTCACTTCCCGCCGGTGACGGCGCGATAATAATCGCATTGCGGCCCTTCAACGCCATCATCGCCTTATTCACCGGGGTTGCCGCCGGGTTGGTTGAAGGTGTCACTGCCGCCACCACACCAATCGGCTTGGCAAACTTTACCAACCCTAGTGCTGCATTCTCTTCAATCACCCCAACCGATTTCGCCCGCAGCAGGTCACGCAATGTCCCAAACGTCTTACGCTGGTTCTTGATGATTTTATCCGGCACATTCCCAAGTCCGGTATCCTGCACCGCCAGTTTTGCCAACCGCTCAGCCTGCTCTGGCTGATACAACGACCATGCCAGCGCGATCACTAACTCATCAGTCTGCGCCTGGTCGTAATGCGCGATCTGCTGCATCGCTGTACGCGCCCGCGTGATCAGAGGCGCAATAATCCCGGCCTCTTTGCTTTCCATATCTATCGCTGTTATCTGATCCATTTGTTTCCTCCGGTCACGGTTTATCCCGCACAATCAAAACTCTTAAGTCGTCTCCGCCGCTGCCAAGCGCGCCAATGCAATCGAGGCCAGCTTGGCCTCCGCCGGGTCGGCCCGCGAATTCAAAATGATCGGCACGCTGGCACCCAGCACCACGCCTATTGCGGTTGCCTGCCTCAAATGCACCAGCATTTTAAACAAGCCATTGCCAGTCTCGATATTCGGCACCACCAAAATATCCGCCGCACCAGCCACTTTATCATGCTGCAATCCTTTGATGCTCGCAGCATGTTTTGAAATCGCCACATCCAGCGCCAACGGCCCGGTAATCGCGCACCCCAACGCGGCTGCCTCAGCCTGAAACGCGTCGGCAAATGCACCGGCCGCCATTGAAGACGCCATCGCGGCATTGCGTTCCTCGGTCGCCGAGAGCATCGCAATTCGCGGCGCGGTAATTTCAAGCACCTTCGCCACCATCACGGCATGACGCACAATATGCAGCATGGTGGCCGGGTTCGGGGCCACATTCAAAGCCGCATCGGTGATCAGCAAATAGCCCGGCGCGCCCGGCCAGATCATTGCAAAAACATGGCTCAACCGCCGCCCGGTTCGCAAACCACCTTGCGGTTGCAATACCGCTTTCATCAACACATCGGTATGCAAATGGCCCTTCATCAGCAACTGGGCCTCGCCCTCATGCACCAGCGCAACCGCCAGCTTTGCCGCCTCTTCCTCGTCAGCGGCCGCAACAATCCGCGTATCGCGCAGCGAACCGCCTGGCCCCCCCAGATGCCGCGTAATCCAGTCTTTATCACCCACCAAAATCGGCTCAATCAAACCAAACGCGCGCGCCCAACGAATACTGTCCAGCACATGCACCGCGTTCGCGGCGGCCACCGCCATCGGCACCCGGCCCATCGCCCGTGCCCGCAACAACAACGAAGGCGGACACAGATACGCCAAATCTGCGGGCAGATCTGCCATCAACCTATGCCGCGCGCCATGTTGCCGGTTTTTCGGCCGGTAATTTATTCATGAACTTTCCCCCTTACAATTTTAAGCGCTCACTTCAGCATGAAGCTGGCCCCTATTTCCTTCGCCGCCTGTAGCAACGCCTCACGATGCCGCTCAGCATCCGCAACCGACATCCGCGCCGCTGGCGCTTGAATCGCCACACCGGCCTGAATTTCACCTTTTTTATTAAAAATCGGCGCCGCCACACAAACCACGCCAATGGTATATTCTTCCCGATCCACCGACAGCCCAGCCGTCGCGACCGCCTGCAATTCCATCTCCAGCGCCGCCCTATCCACAATTGTGTGCGGCGTCAGGGCGGTCATATCCATCGCCGACAATAATTTCTCCCGCTGGTTGGCGGGCAGATTCGCTAAAAACAACTTACCGATAGCCGTGCAATGCAGCGGCACCCGCGAACCAATATGAAAATTCAAGCGCAGCGGCCAATGTTTGGCCTCCACACGGTCGAGATACACAATCTCGTTGCCCTCAAGCGTCCCGATATTACAGGTCTCGCCAACCTCGGCCACCAAGGCGTTCAAAATTGAGCGGCGCGGCGCGTGCTGGATCGATGCCCGCACCACATCAAAGCCAAAATCAGCTAACCGCGGCCCAATACCAATCCGGCGCGAGGCAAACTGCCGCCGCAAAAATCCCTGCGCCTCAAAACTTTCAATCATGCGGTACACTGTCGGCTTTGGCAGATGCAGATGCTCGGCAATATCCGCGGGCGCTACCGGGTGCCCTGCCCTTACCACATATTCCAGTACCGCAAACGAGCGTTGAAACACATTCACCTTCAGCCGATCATCCGGCTCAACGCTCAATTTCGTGTCAGCAATATCAAGAGGGACCTCAGACGATTCCATTGGTAATTTCACCTAGTGAAAAAGGCGTATTCAAATCTTAAAAACTTCTCTTGCCGTGTCAACTTAACCCCACACGGTGCTCACCTCTTTTAATTCAGTACGGCAGGAGCCGTATTTTCCAATATCGCCCCTGCCGCGCATCTGCTTTACTCAGCCGCCATCTGCGGGCGCATATCCGCCCGGTCGATGCCCGCTACAACCACCGGCTTCTTCATCGCATCGCGGCGAAACGGCTCGCCAAGTTCCTGGTTGAGAATCACCTCAATGAAGGTGGTCACCCGCTGGCTCTGCACCTCACAGGCTTCCCGCAGCGCTGCGGTCAACTCAGCCTGGGTGCGCACCTGCACGCCCCGCAATCCGCAACCTTCCGCCACCTTGGCGTAGCTCAAATGCGGGTCAAGCTCGGTGCCAACAAAGTTATTGCTATACCATAACGTCGTGTTGCGCTTTTCCGCACCCCATTGGTAATTACGGAAAATCACCATGGTGATCCCCGGCCATTCCTCGCGCCCGATCGAGCTCATTTCGCTCATCGAAATACCAAACGCACCGTCGCCGGCAAAGCCGATGCAAGGCACATCCGGGTTACCAATTTTCGCGCCGATAATCGCCGGAAACCCATAGCCGCACGGACCAAACAGGCCCGGCGCCAAATACTTCCGGGGCTGCTCGAACATCGGGTAGGCATTGCCAATCGCGCAATTATTGCCGATATCGCTTGAGATAATCGCATCACGCGGCATCGCCGCCTGAATTGCCCGCCAGGCCTGGCGTGGCGACATCCGGTCCTTGTCACGCTCACGCGCGTCATGGTTCCAGGTTGTCCCTTCATCATCCTGCTCATGGTCCATGCTGGACAAAGTCTGCAACCAGGCAGACTTGGTCTGATGAACCAGCGCCTTACGGTCTTCACGTCCGGCATCGCCAGCGCTGGGGCTCAACTGCGCCAGCAGGCTTTCCGCCACCATCTTGGCATCACCACAAATACCAACACTCACCGGCTTGGTCAGACCAATCCGGTCGGCATTGATATCCACCTGAATAATCTTCGCATCCTTCGGCCAGTAATCAATGCCGTAGCCCGGCAGTGTGGAAAACGGATTCAACCGGGTTCCCAGCGCCAGCACCACATCGGCTTTCGCCACCAGCTCCATCGCCGCCTTCGAGCCATTATACCCCAGCGGCCCAACCGCCAGCCGGTGGCTGCCGGTAAAACTGTCGTTATGCTGATAGTTGTTGCACACCGGCGCATCCAACCGCTCCGCCAACGCCGCCAGCGCCGGAATCGCATTCGCCAGCACCACACCAGCGCCTGATAAAATCACCGGGAATTTCGCCGCTGACAACAACCGCGCGGCCTCGGCAATGGCCTGCGCCCCACCGGAAGGACGCTCAAACTCCACAATCGCCGGCATCGGCACGTCGATCACCTGCGTCCAATAATCGCGCGGAATGTTAATCTGCGCCGGTGCTGAAAGCCGCTTGGCCTTCAAAATCACCCGGTTCAAAACTTCAGCCACCCGCGAGGCATCACGCACCTCTTCCTGGTAGCACACCATGTCGCGGAACAGCGCCATCTGCTCAACTTCCTGGAACCCGCCTTGCCCAATGGTCCGGTTCGCCGCCTGCGGCGTCACCAGCAACATCGGCGTATGGTTCCAGTAGGCGGTCTTGATCGCTGTCACAAAGCCGGTCACGCCAGGGCCGTTCTGGGCAATCGCCATCGCAATCTTGCCGGTTGAGCGCGTGTAACCATCGCAAATCAACCCGCCGTTGGTTTCATGCGCCACATCCCAAAAGGTAATGCCGGCCTGCGGAAATAAATCGGAAATCGGCATAAAAGCAGACCCGATAATACCAAAGGCATGCTCAATCCCATGCCGCTGCAAAACTTTCACAAATGCTTCTTCAGTCGTCATTTTCATCGGATTTCTCTCCCCTTGATAAACCATCCGCCGCAAAGCGCATTAAAACGCCAGAACCGGGCCGCTCAGTCCGCGCTGTATGAGCGGCAGCCTTAATATGATTCATGTAGATGATCAAGGCGTCTCATCAGTCAATAATTTTTATATCAAAATTTGAGAGTTTGTTGCGCCGCACCCGACAGAAACAGTGGTTTCCAGGCTTTTTCCGCGTGAAATGGTTAATAAATTATCACTTGGCGATATGTTGTATCTATACATTCCCGCAATAGCTGACTATGCTTTTTTTCACTAAAATCCCGCTATAGCGGGAAAAATTCTCATTAAATGAGAATTATAATAAGTCTACAGGTCAAGGAAAGGTCTCGTCATGCAGCCAAATCGCCTCAGTGAAAATGAAGCCAGACGCATCCGCCGGATCGCGTTCGCCAGCGCCATCGGCACCACCATCGAATGGTATGATTTCTTCCTCTACGGGGTGGTCGCCTCGATCGTGTTAAACCATATCTTCTTCCCGAACTTCAGCCCGCTGATCGGTACGCTGCTCTCCTACACCACCTTTGCCATCGGCTTTATCGCCCGCCCGGTCGGGGGCCTCATCTTCGGCCATTTCGGCGACCGCATCGGCCGTAAAACCGTCCTGATCCTCACCTTGCTCATCATGGGCGTCGCCACCTTCCTCATCGGCTGCCTGCCCGGCTATTCCACCATCGGCATCGCCGCGCCCATTTTATTGTTGCTGCTCCGCATCTTCCAGGGCATCGGCATCGGCGGCGAGTGGGGCGGCGCGGTGGTCATGGCCATCGAGCATGCGCCCAAAGGCCACCGCAGCTTCTACGGCAGCTTCCCACAGGTCGGCGTGCCCGCCGGGCTGATGACCAGCGCGGGGGCCGTGGCATTGTTCAACCTGCTGCCGAACGACCAGTTCCTGCTCTGGGGCTGGCGCGCCGCCTTCATGCTCAGCGCCTTGCTGGTCGCCGTTGGTCTGTTCATCCGCCTGCGCATCAGTGAAACCCCGGAATTCCAGGCGGTGAAGAATACCAAGCGCGAAGCCGCCGTCCCCGCCGCCATGATGTTCAAGCTGTACCCTGTGGAAGTCATCCTCACCTTGGGTGCCCGCTACATTGAAGGCGCCTGCTTCAACATCTTCGGCGTGTTTATTTTCGCCTATGTCACCGGCACGCTGCATCTCTCCCGCGGGTTCGCCCTCAATGGCGTCATCCTCGCGTCGGGCCTGATGATCCCGATGATCTTCATCTACGGCGCCTACGCTGACCGCGTGGGCCTCAAGCGCATGTTCGGCATCGGCTCGCTGCTGGTTGCCATTGCAACCGGGGTTTCGTTCTACGTCATGGAAACCTACGGCCGCACCACACCAGGTCTGGTCTGGCTCGCCATCATCATCCCGCTGTCGTTCATCTACCCCATGGTGTACGCCACCGAATCTTCGCTGTTTGCCAGCCAGTTTGATGCGCGGGTGCGCTACTCTGGCGTTTCGTTCGCGTATCAGTTCTCTGGCATCTTCGCCAGCGGCCTTACCCCTATCATCGCCACCCTCCTGCTAGGGTACGACGGCGGCAAGCCCTGGTACATCGTTGCCTATATCGGCGTGGTCGGGGTCATCAGCTTTGTCTCCGTCACCGCCATGCGGATTCCCAACCCCAAGGTCGATGCCAACGACGCCATGCACGACACCGTGCCGGTTTTCAGCGGGGCCGCCGATTGATGCCGCCTGCTGAGACTTACGACTACATCATCGTTGGTGCCGGGTCGGCGGGGTGCGTTCTCGCAAACCGCCTCTCCGCCGACCCGGCCAACAAAGTGCTGCTGCTCGAAGCCGGGCCGAAGGATAATTACCCCTGGATTCACATCCCGGTCGGCTACTTCAAAACCATGCACAATCCCAAAACCGACTGGTGCCTGCACACCGAGCCAGACCCGGGGCTAAACGGCCGCAGCCTCGACTGGCCGCGCGGCCGGGTGCTGGGCGGCTCCAGCTCGATTAACGGGCTGCTTTATATCCGTGGCCAGGCCGAAGACTACGACGACTGGGCCGCCCTCGGCTGCACCGGCTGGAGCTACACCGATGTGCTGCCCTTGTTCAAACGCGCCGAGGACCAAGAGCGCGGCCCCAGTAAATACCACGGCAGCGGCGGCCCGCTCGCCGTCTCCGACATCCGCGCCAAACGCAACATTTGCGATGCCTACATCGAAGCCGCAGGCGCCTTGCAAATCCCCGCCAATAACGACTTCAACGGCGCCACCCAGGAAGGCGCAGGCTATTTTCAGCTCACCGCCCGCAACGGCCTGCGCTGCAGTGCTGCCGTAGGTTATCTGCGCCCGATCAAAAGCCGCCCGAATTTGCGCATCGTCACCAACGCGCTGGTGAGACGCATCATCATTGAAAACCACACCGCCACCGGTATCGCCTATGAAGTGAGCGGCGAAAACTTCACCGCCCATGCGGCAGGCGAAGTTATCCTCTCCGCCGGCGCCATCCACTCGCCACATCTGCTCGCCCTCTCCGGCATCGGCCCGGCGGCGGACCTCGCGCAGGCTGGCATCGAGGTCATCGAAAACCTCCCCGGCGTCGGGGCCAATTTGCAGGACCATCTGCAAGCCCGCGCGATTTACGCCAGCAACGTGCCCACCCTGAATAACGAGGTGAACAACCCGCTCCTGAAAGCCCGCATCGGCCTGCAATATATCTTCAAACGCAGCGGCCCGATGGCGATGGGCGTCAGCCAGGTGTGCATCTTCGCCCGCACCAGCCCGGAGATGACCCGGCCGGATATTCAATTCCACATCCAGCCGCTTTCCACCGACGCACCCGGCAAAGGCCTGCACCGCTACGCCGCCTTCACCGCCTCAGTCTGTCAGCTCCGCCCAGAAAGCCGCGGCTGGCTGAAATTCACCTCACCAGACCCCCGCACCCAGCCCGCCATCCACCCCAACTACCTCGCCACACAAACCGACCAGCAAACCATCGTCGCGGGCGTCAAACTATCCCGCCGCCTCGCAGAAACCCCGCCGCTGTCGCACTATGTCAAAGGCGAATTAGTACCCGGACCGCAGATGCAAACCGACGCCGCATTGCTGGAGTCCATCCGCAACACCGCCACCACCATCTACCACCCGGTCGGCACCTGCAAAATGGGCATTGACGAGCAAGCGGTGGTGGACCCCCGCCTGCGCGTGCGTGGCATCCGCAACCTGCGCGTGGCAGATGCCTCCATCATGCCCATCATCCCCTCGGGCAACACCAACGCCCCCGCCATCATGGTCGGCGAAAAAGCCGCCGAGATGATCCTGCAGGACGCCCGCCACTAACCTGAACCCGTCCCCCCTCCCCGTCATTCCCGTACCACCACCCCGTCATACTCGCGAAGGCGAGTATCTTATTGCTTCCTAAAACCACCCACCACATTTCGCCCTATTGCGATTCTGGTTTATCCCCATTTGTAAATCCACTAGCCCCGCAAGGACCAACCATGCCCAAATTCGCCGCCAACCTGACGATGCTGTTCAACGAACTCCCCTTCCTCGAACGCTTCGCCGCCGCCGCGCAAGCCGGCTTCAAGGCGGTCGAATTCATGTTCCCCTATGATTACGAAGCCTCAACCATCAATGACGCTCTGCACGCCAACAACCTCACTTTGGTCCTGCACAACCTCCCTGCCGGCAACTGGGCGGGCGGCGAGCGCGGCATCGCCTGCGCCCCCGCACGCATCAGCGAATTCCGCGAGGGCGTCGCCAAAGCCATCAGCTACGCCACCGCGCTGAACTGCCCGCAACTCAACTGCCTCGCCGGCATCGTACAGCCAGGCGATGAAGCCGCCGCCCGCGCCACCCTGGTTGAAAATCTCCACTTCGCCGCTGAAGCCTTGCAAAAGGCCGGGCTGAATTTGCTGCTGGAACCGGTCAACACCACCGATATTCCCGGCTTCTTCGTCAACCGCTCCGCCCAGGCGCTAGCCATCATCAACGAGGTCGCCGCCCCCAACCTCAAACTGCAATACGACATCTATCATTCGCAAATCATGGAGGGGAATCTGGCCCGCACCATCGAGGCGAATCTCGCCCAAATCGGTCACATCCAACTCGCCGACAACCCCGGCCGCCATGAACCCGGCACCGGCGAAATCAACTATCATTATCTGTTCAAAAAACTCGACGAGCTTGGCTACACCGGCTGGATCGGCTGCGAATACAAACCCAAAGCCGCCACCATCGATGGCCTTAGCTGGCTCGCCACTCACCACATCAAACTTTAAGGAGCTTTAACATGAGCAATCTCGGCTTCATCGGCCTCGGCATCATGGGCACGCCGATGGCGGCGCACCTCATCGCGGGCGGCCATAAATTATTCCTCTATGCCAACGGCAAAACCCCGCAAACCCTCATCGACCAGGGCGCCACGCTTTGCCCGCATAGCCGCAGCGTTGCCGAACAATCCGACATCATGTTTTTGATGGTACCAGACACACCCAATGTGCAAGCCGCTCTATTCGGCGAAAATGGCGTTGCCGAAGGGCTGAGCAAGGGCAAAATCGTCGTCGATATGAGCTCGATCTCCCCGATCGAGACCAAAAACTTCGCTGCTAAAATCAACGACCTTGGCTGCGCGTATCTCGACGCCCCGGTTTCCGGCGGCGAGGTCGGCGCCAAAGCCGCTTCGCTCACCATCATGGTCGGCGGTGCGGAAGCCACCTTCGCCAAAGTCAAACCCTTATTCGAACTGATGGGCAAAAACATTACCCTCGTCGGCGGCAACGGCGACGGCCAGACCACCAAAGTTGCCAACCAGATTATCGTAGCGCTCACCATCGAAGCCGTCGGCGAAGCACTTTTATTCGCCTCCAAAGCCGGCGCCGACCCCGCCCGTGTGCGCCAAGCCCTGATGGGCGGCTTCGCCAATTCACGCATCCTCGAAGTTCACGGCGAGCGCATGATCAACCGCAATTTCACGCCAGGCTTCCGCATCGAGCTTCACCAGAAAGACCTCAACCTCGCCCTCACCGGTGCCCGCGCTTTGGGGATCAGTTTGCCGAATACCGCGACAGCACAAGAACTTTTCAACGCCGCCTCCGCCAATGGCGGCAAAGCGTGGGACCATTCAGGGATGATAAAAGTGCTGGAAATGCTGGCGGGGCATGAGATTGGGGAGAAAAATTAGTCCGCGCAGGGCGGAACGCGCTGTGCCTTCCGCCCTCTTCGCCCCTACGCACCCATACCCACCCAAAATTTGACAAACCCCGCCACCTGGCATCTGATGCCCCTACCGAGGGGTGTTCCGGAAGGAACTGAGACGCCGCTAGGGGGCAACCCCACCGTGGCAAACCCTTTGAACCTGATCCGGGTCATACCGGCGGAGGGACGGGGGTTTCACCAAAACCACAACACCCGGCTCTCCTTTTTACAAAGGAGACTGCTATGACAACAACAACCCACCCAAACCACGTCACCACCGGCCCTATCATCGGGTCGCGCAAAATTCTCTCCCCCACACCCTGCCGGCCCGACATTCTAGTGCCGTTCCGCGAGGTGGCCCTGCACCCCACCGCGCTCGAACCACCCTTACAACTCTACGATACTTCAGGCCCCTACACGGACACGTCCATAACCATCAATCTCGACAGCGGCCTGCCCAAGCCGCGTACCCTGTGGCTGGCCCAGCGCGGCTTCACCAAAACCGCCGCCCGTGCCGTGCAACCCGCCGATAACGGCTTCGTCCCTGCCGAATTATTAGTGCCCGAATGTCAGGCTCCGCACGAGATTTTTACAGGTGCTACCAGCAACTTCGTCACCCAATATGAATTTGCCCGCGCCGGCATCATCACCGAGGAAATGATCTACGTCGCGCACCGCGAAAACCTGGGCCGCACCAAAATCTTGCAGGACGCCGCAAGCCGCATCGCTGATGGCGAATCCTTCGGCGCCGCCATTCCCGAATTCGTCACGCCGGAATTTGTACGTGCGGAAATCGCCATGGGCCGGGCCATCATCCCCGCCAACATCAACCACCCGGAGCTTGAACCCGTCATCATTGGCCGCAATTTTTTAGTGAAAATCAACGCCAATATCGGCAACTCCGCCGTCACCTCGTCGGCTGCCGATGAAGTTGAAAAACTCGTCTGGGCCATCCGCTGGGGCGCTGATACAGTCATGGACCTCTCCACCGGCCGCAACATCCACAACATCCGCAGTTGGATCATGCGTAATTCCCCGGTTCCCATCGGCACCGTGCCCATCTATCAGGCGCTTGAAAAAGTCGGAGGTGATGCCTCGAAACTCGACTGGGAGGTGTTCAAGGACACGCTCATCGAACAAGCCGAACAGGGCGTTGATTATTTCACCATCCATGCCGGCGTCCGCCTCGCCTACGTGCCACTCAACGCACGCCGCGTCACCGGCATCGTCTCGCGCGGCGGCTCCATCATGGCGCAATGGTGCCTCTCACATCACCGCGAAAGTTTCCTCTATGAACGCTTCGATGAAATCTGCGACATCATGCGCAAATACGATGTGTCATTCTCATTGGGCGACGGCCTGCGCCCCGGCTCCAACGCCGACGCCAACGACGCAGCACAGTTCGCCGAACTGGAAACCCTCGGCGAGCTCACCAAGGTTGCGTGGCACAAAGGCTGCCAGGTGATGATCGAAGGCCCCGGCCATGTGCCGATGCACAAAATCAAAGCCAACATGGAAAAGCAACTCGCCACCTGCCACGAAGCCCCGTTCTACACGCTCGGGCCCCTAACCACCGATATCGCCCCCGGCTACGACCACATCACCTCGGCCATTGGTGCCGCCATGATCGGCTGGTTCGGCACCGCCATGCTCTGCTACGTCACGCCGAAGGAACATCTGGGCCTGCCGAACCGCGAGGATGTCAAAACCGGCGTCATCACCTACCGCCTCGCCGCCCACGCGGCAGACCTTGCCAAAGGCCACCCCGCCGCCCGCCTGCGCGATGACGCCATCTCCCGCGCCCGTTTTGAATTCCGCTGGGAGGACCAGTTCAATTTAAGCCTCGACCCCGAAACCGCCCGCAGCTTCCACGACGAAACCCTGCCCAAGGAAGCCCACAAAACCGCGCATTTCTGTTCAATGTGCGGGCCTAAATTCTGCTCGATGAAAATCAGCCATGAAATCCGCAATGAGGCCGAACGTCAAGCCGGGCTGGACGCTCAAACCGCCGCGTTCAAGGAGGCCGGCCAAAAACTGTATATTCCCGCGTCATAACAGCTTCGGGCAAGGCGGGCGCTTTTCAGCGCCCGGTTTTTGTATCAAACCAGCCTCATGACACCGCCCCCAACGACGGCACGCCCCCCCCTGCACGGCATCCGGGTCCTCGACCTCAGCCGCGTTCTCGCTGGCCCCTGGGCCGGCCAGACCCTCGCCGACCTCGGCGCCGAAGTCATCAAAATCGAGCGCCCCGGTGCGGGCGATGACACCCGCGCCTGGGGCCCGCCCTTCCTGCCCGACACGCAAAACCCCGCACAGCGCGGCGAGAGCGCCTATTTCCTCGCCGCCAACCGCGGCAAAAAATCCGCCACCATCGACTTTGCCAAACCCGCCGGCCAAGCCCTCATCAAACGCCTCGCCGCACGTTCCGATATAGTGCTGGAAAACTTCAAGCTCGGTGGCCTCACCAAACTCGGCCTCGGCCCCGAGGACCTGCTGGCTCTCAACCCCCGCCTGATCTACTGCTCCATCACCGGCTTCGGCCAAACCGGCCCCTACGCCGCCCGCGCCGGGTACGACTTCCTGATGCAAGGCATGGGCGGCCTGATGAGCCTCACCGGCGAACCGTCAGGCGAGCCGATGAAAGTCGGCGTCGCGGTGACCGATGTATTCACCGGCATGTACGCCACCACCGCCATCCTCGCCGCCCTCAACGAGCGCCACGTAAGCGGCCTCGGCCAACATATCGACATCGCGCTGTTCGACGTCCAAATCGCCACGCTGGCCAACCAGATCAGCTCGTACCTGGTCTCCGGCGCGCAACCACCCCGGCACGGCAACGCACACCCCAGCATCGTCCCCTATCAGGTGTTCAAAACGCTCGACGGTTACGCCATCCTCGCCATCGGCAACGACGAGCAATTCCGCCGCTTCTGCGCCATCGCCGGGGCTCCCGAACTCGCCGAAAACCCCGCCTACGCCAGCAACCCCGCGCGGGTAAAACACCGCACTGTTTTAGTCCCACTCCTCCAGTCCATCATGCAAACCCGCAGCACCGCCCAATGGATTTCACAACTTGAACCAGCATCCGTGCCGTGCGGCCCGATCAACCAGCTACCTGATCTGGATGCCAACGCGCAAATCGCCGCCCGCGGCATTTTCAAAACCATCCCCCACCCCAGCGGCGGCACCATGCGCACCGTCGCCAGCCCCTTGCGCTTCTCGCGCAGCCCCACGCACGACGATACCGCACCACCCACACTTGGCCAGCACACCCGCGACATTCTCTTGCAGCACCTCAACGCCACCGAAGCTGAACTCGCCCAATGGCAGCACGACGGCATTATCTGACCCACGCTTGATTCACACCAAGCAAGCTGCAACTGCTCAAACGCCATAACCAATAAGCCGCCCGCAGGAGACACCCATGCCCGATATCTCACACTCAATTTTTGAAGCCGGGCTGCCGCAAAACCACGCCAACCACGTACCGCTGTCACCGCTCAGCTTCCTGCGCCGGGCGGAGCGCATCTTCCCGCAAAAATGCGCCGTCACCCATCACGACCGCGCCTACAGCTACGCGCAATTCACCACCCGCATCCGCAAATTCGCCACCGCCATCAAGGCCGCCGGCGTCAAGCCAGGTGAATGCGTCGCCGTACTCGCCCCCAACGGCCCGGTGCCGCTGGAAGCCCATTACGCCGTGCCGCTGGCCGGGGCCGTGCTCGGCATGATCAACACCCTGCTCGACCCCACCGCCATCGCCTTCATCCTCGAACATGCCGAGGCCAAATTATTTCTGGTGGACCGCGAATGGGCACCGCGCGCCCGCGCCGCCCTCGACCTGTTGCCCCATAAAATCTCGCTGGTCGAAATCGCCGACGAGGCCGCCCCCGCCGGCCTTACCCTCGACGCCCCGGAATACGAAGACTGGATCGCCCCGCACCAGCCGCACGCCTGGGGCCTGCCGGCGGATGAATGGCAAGCCATCGCGGTGAATTACACCTCCGGCACCACCGGCAACCCCAAGGGCGTGGTGTATCACCATCGCGGCGCGTATCTCGGCGCGCTCGGCATCGCGCTCGCCATCAACCTCACCCCCGAGAGCCGCTACCTCTGGACTCTCCCGATGTTCCATTGCTCCGGCTGGACCCTCACCTGGGCCGTCACGGCACTGGGCGGCACGCATGTCTGTATCCGCAAGGTCGAACCCGGGGCCATCTTCGAGCACATCGTCCGCCACAATGTCACCCATATGTGCGGCGCCCCCATCGTGCTCGGTATGCTCATCAACGCCCCCAAAACCCTGCAAAAGCCACTGCCGCATAAAGTGGTGTTAGCCACCGCCGGTGCCGCGCCCCCCAGCGCCATCATCGCGGGCACCGAACTGCTCGGCTTTGCGGTCCAGCACGTCTATGGCCTCACCGAAGTGTACGGCCCGTCGGGCACCTGCGAAACCCAGCCCGACTGGGCTGGCCTGCCGCTGCCTGAGCGCGCCCGCCTGATGGCCCGCCAGGGCGTACCCTGCATCACCCAGGAGGACCTCACCATCCTCGACCCCGCCGGTGAACCAGTCCCGCCAGACGGCGTCACGGTCGGCGAACTCGCCTTCCGCGGCAATGTGGTGATGAAAGGCTACCTCAAAAACCCCAGCGCCACCAACGATGCTTTCAAAAACGGCTGGATCCTCACCGGCGACCTCGGCGTGCTGCACCCTGATGGCTATGTTGAAATCAAAGACCGCGCCAAGGACATCATCATCTCCGGCGGCGAGAACATCTCCTCCCTTGAGGTCGAGGAAATCCTCTACCGCCACCCCGCCATCCGCGAAGCCGCCGTGGTCGCCGCGCCGGATGAAAAATGGGGTGAAATTCCGCTCGCCGTTGTCACCTTCAAAACCGATATGTCCGCCACGCCCGCCGAACTCACTGACTTCTGCCGCCAGCATCTGGCCAGCTTCAAAATCCCCAAACGCTATATCTTCGAGGACCTCCCCAAAACCTCCACCGGCAAAATCCAAAAACATATTTTACGCAAACGCGCCCAGGCCATCATCGCCGGCGGCTAATCTTCGCCCCCTTGCCGCACCGCCCCTTGCCGCACCGGCCGCCATGCAGGAAAACAGGACATGACCATTGTCTTTACCTCGGTGTTCCCGGTGTTTGCGCTCATCCTCACCGGCTACATCTGCGCCCGCCGCAACATCCTCGGCCCCGCCGCTACCGAAACGCTCAATCTGTTCGTGGTGTGGTTGGCCCTCCCGGCACTGCTGTTTCAGGCCATGGCCAACATCACCTGGAACGGCTTCAATCACCCCGGTTTTCTCGCTGCCTTCACCGGCGGCATGATGCTCACCTTCCTGCTCTCATTCCTGCTCGGCACCCGCGCTCATCATCGCCTGGCAGACCGCAGCATCGAAGGGCTGGACGCCGCCTACGCCAACACCGGCTTCATGGGCATCCCCCTCTGCCTGGCGGCATTGGGGCAGGGCTCCCTGGTTCCTGCCATCATTGCCACCATCCTCACCGCCTGCGTGCTGTTTGCCGCCGCCATCATCCTGATCGAGACAGACCTCGCCCAAACCCCACAACTCACCGCCACGCTCTACAAAGTCGCCCGCTCGCTGGCACGCAACCCGTTATTGATCGCGCCGGTTCTGGGCGTCGGCGTGGCGGTGCTGCACGCCCAAACCGGCCTCACTTTGCCTGCACCGGTGTTCCGCTACACCACCCTGCTGGGAGATGCCGCCTCGCCCTGTGCCCTGGTCACCATCGGGCTGTTCCTCGCGCAGTCAGAACCCGCCAACAACAAAGGCCTGATCACCCGGCTGGTGGGGCTGAAACTGCTGGTGCAGCCGACCGTTACCTATCTCATCGCCTTCAAACTATTCAATATGCCAGCAATCTGGTCGCACAGCGCCCTGATCCTCAGCGCATTACCCATCGGCACCGGCCCCTTCATGCTGGCCAAACTCTATAACCGAGAAGCCGCTGTCACCTCCCGCGCCATATTGGTCTCCACCGTGCTCTCACTCGTTACCGTCTCCGCTCTGGTGGCATGGCTGGCGCATTGACGCCGCCCGCCCGCCGCCGCACATCTGCCCCAGCAACACGGACCTCATCAAATGTGCAACCTGTGCACCCCCATCTCCCGGCGCGCCTTCTGCGGTGGCGCACTTACGTTGCCGCTCACCCGCCTCGGCCACCGGCCGGCCGGTGCGCCACCGCTGCTTGAACCCGCCCTGCGCCTTACCGGCACCGGCAGCGCCACCCGCACCGTTGCCATTACCCTGGACTGCTGCCCCGGCCACTTCGACCAGCGCATCGTCAGCGTGCTGATCAGCCACAACATCCCCGCCACTTTGTTCCTCACCGCGATATGGATGCGCCAGAACCCGGCCGCTTTGGCGCTGCTCAAGGCCCACCCGGATATTTTCAGCCTGCAAAACCATGGCGCCCAGCACCTGCCGCCGGTTCTCGGCCATGATAAAATCTTCGGCCTCACCCCTGCTGGGTCGCTCGATGCCATCCGCGCCGAAGTGCTGAACGGGGCTGCCGCCATCACCGCCGCCACCGGCCAGGCCCCCACCTGGTACCGTGGCGCCGCAGCGCTCTACAGCCCCGAGACCATTCCCTTCATTGAATTCCTGGGCTTTCGCATCGCCGGCTATTCGCTCAATTCCGACGAAGGTGCGTCCCTCCCCACCGCCACGGTTGCCGCCCGCATCAGTGCAGCCCAAAATACCGATGTCATCGAAGGCCACATTAACCAGCCCGGCCGCGCCAGCGGGGCGGGCATCGCCGCCGGGCTGATCAAACTGCAGCAAAGCGGCACCCGCTTTATCCACCTCACCGACATCACCACCTGATGCGCCCGCTCCCCCCCAACCTCAGCCTCACGCGCACCGCAACGCCAGATGCAGATTTCCGCAGCTATCTCATCGACGGCATCACCGCCCACCATGCGGATTTCCTGCCCCCGGTCAGCAGCCTGCCGCTCGCCATCATGCTGCGTGACACCGCCGGCGCGTGGCAAGGCGGGCTGGTGGGCCGAAGCTGGCAGAACTGGCTGTTTATCGAATTGCTCTTTGTGCCTGAAGCACAGCGCGGCCAGGGGCTTGGCCATCTGCTGCTCGCCAGCGCCGAGGCCGAAGCCAAACAACGCGGCTGCACCGGCCTCTGGCTTGATACATTAAACCCCGCCGCCCTGGCGTTTTATCTACGCCACGGCTTCGAGAGTTTCGGTGAGCTTCCCAACTACCCCAACAATGCCCGGCGGATTTTCCTGCGCAAACAATTTTAAGCCGGCAACGCACCCACGCCGCGTCGCAGCATCCCGCGCGATATGGGCTCCAGCGCCTGCACCATCTTCTCCGCCCATTGCGGTGCAATTTCAGCCTGCGCCAATGCGCTTCGCATCGCCGCCATCCACTGCGCCCTGGTTGTCTCGGTAATGCCCATGCCGGCGTGGCGGGACATAATGCAGAACCCGCCCTGGCTGGTAATCCAATCGCGCGGTCCGCCCAGCCAGGCCGTTAAAAACCCCGCCAATGCCACCCGCATCGACCCCAGGTCCGGCTCATGCATAGCCCGCAACGCGGCATAGTCCGGCGCTTCCATCACATCATAAAACGCCGCAGCCAACCGCCGCACGGCATCAGCCCCGCCAATCTTGTCATAAGGAGTCAGCGTCACGGTCGCAGCGGTCATTGTCACTCTCGTCTCAGGGAACGCCCCACAAAACAGAACCGCGCAGTGAAGGCTTTGATCTATCTCAAAGCCAAAACAAACGGCCACTCACCGTAGAGGTAAATGGCCGAACCGAAGTATTTGTAAGCAATAAAATGGCGCACCCGAAGGGAGTCGAACCCCTAACCCCCAGATTCGTAGTCTGGTGCTCTATCCAATTGAGCTACGGGTGCAGCACGCCGCGTGATGTAGCGGAAGCGACATCATACGGCAATATGCGAGCCTTACATACAAGCCATTCAGGCGGATTTAGCCAATTCCGCCAATAAAGCGTCACCCATTTGCGCGGTGCTGAGGCGCTCCCGGCCCTCGGCGGGGATATCGGCGGTGCGGCCACCGGTGGCCAGCACCCGCTCCACCGCCGCCTCGATCGCGGCGGCATCCTCCTCCATGTCGAACGAATAGCGCAGCAGCAGGGCGAGGCTCAGTATCTGCGCCAGCGGATTGGCCAGCCCTTTGCCCGCAATGTCCGGCGCCGAGCCATGGATGGGCTCATAGAACGCATGACGCCGCCCAGAGGCATCCACAGCGCCCAGCGTGGCCGAGGGCAGCATCCCCAGCGAGCCGGTGAGCATCGCGGCGAGATCAGACAAAATATCGCCGAACAGATTGCCAGTAACGATCACATCAAACTGCTTGGGGTTCTTCGCCAACTGCATCGCGCAATTATCGGCGTACATATGGCTCAGCGTCACATCCGGGTATTCGGCATCACGCAGCGCCTGCATGGTCTGGCGCCATAGCAGGCCGCTTTCCATCACGTTGGCTTTTTCCACGCTGCACACAATGTTGTTGCGCTTACGAGCCAGCTCAAACGCCACTCGCCCAACACGCTCAATTTCCATCGTGGTGTAAACTTCAGTATTCACGCCGCGCTTGGTGCCATCCGGCAATGTTTCAATCCCGCGCGGCTCGCCAAAATATACGCCGCCGATGCATTCGCGCACGATCATGATATCCAAGCCGCGCACCAGCTCGGGCTTCAGCGAACTGGAATCCACCAGCGCGTCAAACACCTTCGCAGGCCGCAAATTGGCAAACACGCCCAGGTCCTTGCGCAGCCGCAGCAAGGCCGCTTCCGGGCGGATATCAAAGCTCAATTTGTCATATTGCGGCCCACCGACGGCACCAAACAGCACCGCATCAACGCTCAATGCTTTTTCCATGGTGGCTTCGGTAATCGGCACGCCATGCACATCAACCGCGGCACCGCCCACCAAATCCTCGGTGATAGTGAAGCTGGCCCGCTTGGTATCCTGCAACCAGCCCAACACGCGCTTGGCCTGCGCCATCACTTCCGGACCAATGCCGTCACCCGGCAACATCAAAATCGTTTTATTCGCAATCATTATGGTATCCCCTCAAGCCATTCCCACATTTTCGAAGGGTCATCCCGGCTTTCCGCAACGTTATAGCCGCTTCCCCAATCGTTACGCTCGCTCTCCAACCGTTATTCCCGCTGCCAAAACCGCCATTCCAGCTTTCCCAACCGTCATTCCCGCTTTCCCAACCGTCATTCCCGCGAAGGCGGGAATCTTCTTACGCCCACAAGAGCATACGCGCCTACGCACGTATGACGATTGGGGCGCGTTAGTGCCAGTGTCGAAAAGCCGCCCGTATCAAACTCCCGCAATCACCGGCATCCAGGCCGGCTCATTTTTCTCATACGTATCAATCGCCACCACATGCTCCAGCGTCAGCCCAATATCATCCAGCCCATTCAACAAACAATGTTTGCGGAATGCATCGACCTCAAAGTGAATCTCCTGCCCATCCGGACGCACCACCACCTGGCGGTCCAAATCCACGGTCAGCCGCGCGTTGGTGCCCAGCGCCGCATCCGCCATCAGTTGCTCACAAGCATCGGCGGGCAGCACCACCGGCAAAATGCCGTTCTTGAAGCAATTCCCATGGAAGATGTCGGCAAAGCTCGGTGCAATTACACAGCGAATACCAAAATCCAGCAGCGCCCACGGCGCGTGCTCGCGCGAGGAGCCACAACCAAAATTCTCACCCGCCACCAAAATCTCGGCCTTGCGGTACTTCGGCTGGTTCAACACAAACTCCGGCTTTTCCGAGCCATCTTCATTATACCGCAGGTTGGAAAACAAATCCTTGCCCAACCCCGTGCGCTTGATGGTCTTCAAAAACCGCGCCGGAATAATTTTGTCGGTATCAACATTCGCCATATTCAAAGGCGCTGCGGCACCCGTGAGGACATTAAACTTATCCATTATGCCAGCTCCCGCACATCCGTGAGCACACCCGTCACCGCCGCCGCCGCCGCCATCGCCGGTGAGACCAGATGCGTGCGTCCCCCTGGCCCCTGCCGGCCTTCAAAATTGCGGTTGGAGGTACTGGCGCAACGCTGCCCCGGCGTCAGCTTATCGGGGTTCATGCCCAGACACATCGAGCACCCAGCCTCCCGCCATTCAAACCCGGCATCCAAAAATATCTTGTCCAAACCTTCAACTTCCGCCTGCTTTTTAATCAGCCCCGAGCCAGGCACCACCAAAGCCCGCACGCCATCGGCCACATGCTTACCAGCCGCAACAGCCGCCGCCGCCCGCAAATCCTCGATGCGCGAGTTGGTGCAGGAGCCGATAAACACCACATCAACCTTGGTGCCCGCCAGCTTCTGCCCCGCCGTCAGCCCCATATAATCCAGCATCCGCTGCATCTGCGCGCGCTTGGCCTCATCAGCCTCCGAAGCCGGATCAGGCACAACACCCGTAATCGGCACCACCGCCTCTGGGCTCGTGCCCCAACTCACCTGCGGAATAATCGAAGCCGCATCCAGCACCACAATTTTATCGTAATGCGCCCCATCATCGCTCGGCAATGTTCGCCAATAATCCACGGCCTTTGCAAAATCATCGCCTTGCGGCGCATACGGGCGGCCCTTGATATACGCAAACGTCACATCATCCGGCGCAATCAACCCAGCCCGCGCCCCCGCCTCGATGCTCATATTGCAAACCGTCATCCGCCCCGCCATGTCGAGCGCGCGAATCGCCTCACCGGCATACTCAATCACATGGCCATTGCCACCGGCGGTTCCAATCTCGCCAATCACCGCCAGAATAATATCCTTCGCGGTCACACCCGGCCCCACCGCGCCATCAACCCGCACCAGCATATTCAACGCCGGCTTCTGCAACAAAGTCTGCGTCGCCAGCACATGCTCAACTTCTGAAGTCCCAATCCCAAACGCCAGCGCGCCCATGGCGCCGTGGGTGCTGGTATGAGAATCCCCACACACAATCGTCATCCCCGGCAGGCTAATCCCCTGCTCAGGTCCAATCACATGCACAATCCCCTGCCGGTCATCCAGCACCGGAAAATACGGCACGCCGAAGTCCGCCACATTCTTCTCCAGCGTCTCAATCTGCAGCTTGCTCTCAGGCTCGTTAATCCCGCTGCGCCGGTCCTCAGTCGGAATATTATGGTCCACCACCGCAATCGTCGCATCCACCCGGCGAACCTTCCGCCCCGCCAAACGCAACCCCTCAAACGCCTGCGGGCTGGTCACCTCATGCACCAAATGCCGGTCAATATAGAGAACACACGTGCCGTCCCCCATCCGGTCCACCACATGCGCATCCCAAATCTTGTCGAACAAAGTCCGTGAAGCTGCCATCGCCGTCTCCTTAGTTAGTTAAGGCCAGGGGCTCTGCCCGTCGTGCGAATGCACGCCTTCGGCATGACGCCCCCGCCAAAGGCTGAGCCTTTGGAATCCATTAGTGAAGGGTAAGAAAAGGGGGCCACCCCTGGGTGTTTCAACACCTGCGAGTGGCCCCCTTTTCTTACCCTTAATTAGTCGGTTCTAAGGGCGAGCCCTTAGTGGGGGGTTCGGGGGGCAAAGCCCCCTGAACTTAACCTTACTCAGCAGCCGGCGTTTCAACTTCGCGGGCTTTTTCGGCGATACGGGCGGATTTACCGCGGCGGCCGCGCAGGTAGTACAGCTTGGCGCGGCGCACATCGCCACGGCGCATCACGTGGATTTCTGAGATGGTGGGGGCGTACAGCTGGAAGATACGTTCCACGCCTTCGCCGTAGGAGATTTTCCGCACGGTGAAGGATGAGTTGATGCCGCGGTTGGAGCGGGCGATGCACACACCTTCAAAGGCCTGGATACGCGAGCGTTCGCCTTCCTTCACCTTGACCGACACGCGCAGCGTATCGCCGGGGGCGAAGGTGGGGATTGGTTTGCCTTCGGTCAGCTTCGCGATCTGCTCGGCGTTGATGGTCTGAATGATGTTCATAGTTAGAGGTCCTTTTCGGCGAGGTGTTTAGGGGGCTTGCGCCCCAGATGCAACATATTGGTTATAAAGGTCGGGTCTGCGGTTTTTGGTGATGTCGGCGGCTTGAGCGTGGCGCCAGGCGGCAATGGCCTGGTGGTTGCCGGAGGTAAGGGTTTCCGGCACGGCCCGGTCCGCCCAGACAGCCGGGCGGGTATAGTGGGGGTATTCGAGCAAGGGGGTGGCAAAACTCTCCTCATCGGCGCTGGCGGCTGCCCCCATCACGCCGGGCAGCAGCCGCACCGCGGCATCCAGCAAAGCGAGTGCGGCAATTTCACCACCAGAGAGCACGTAGTCTCCGATGCTGACTTCCTCGGCATTGCGGGCGTCAATCACGCGCTGGTCGATGCCTTCAAACCGCCCGCACAGCAAAACCACACCGGGTCCTGCCGCCAGTTCGGTCACCCGCTTTTGGGTAAGCGGCACGCCGCGCGGGGTGAGAACGATCAGTGGGCGCTCGTCGGCAACAGAGGCAATCGCCGCATCCAGCACATCCGGCCGCATCACCATACCGGCGCCACCACCAAACGGCGTGTCGTCAACACTGCGATGCTTCCCCAGGCCAAACTCCCGGATATCAGTAGCTTTAACCGACCACCTCCCGGCCTCCAGGGCCTTGCCCGCCAAGCTTTCACCCAGCGGCCCCGGAAACATGGTCGGAAAAATGGTGAGAACATCCGCCCGCCAGCAGACCACACCGTCATGCGCGCGAAGGCGAGCATCTTCTTGATGCCCATTCATGGCGCAACCACCACTTCAGCAGGCGGCACCACTACAATATGTCCCGCGGCGATATTCACTTCCGGCACGGCGGCCTTGGTGAACGGCACCAGCAACGCACCCGGCGAAATCTCCAAACTCGTGCCGCCACCATAATCATGCACCGCCGCCACGCTGCCCAACTTCACCCCATCCGCCCCAAGCACGCTCATCCCGATCAAATCCGCGAGGTAGAATTCCTCCTCATCGGTTGCCGGTAGTGCCGAGCGTGGCGCGAACAGTTCCACGTTGGTCAAACGTTCCGCCTCAGTGCGGTCAGTGATTTTACGCTTGGTGGACCCAGTCACCTCGCTAAGCTGAGCGACATTCTCCATCACCCATTCCAGCGCAAATGTCCGGCCCGTGCGGTCGGTCAGCGGCGCGTAATCGGCCAATGCCGCCGGGTCCTCAGTGAAGGCATTCACCCGCACCAATCCCCGCACGCCATGTGGCTTGCCGATCACGCCCATCAGTACCAACCGCTCATTCACTTAAAAGACCTTACGCCGCAGCTTTCGCGCGTTCAGCAGCGCGTTCCTGCGCCTTCTTCTTCGGCGCGGATTGCACCGGCTGCGCGGCATACACCGGCATCTTGATCAAGCCGGCCTTGCCGAGAAAACGCGCCACCCGGTCGGTCGCCTGCGCGCCATTGGCAATCCAATGGGTCAAACGATCCGTCACCAAAGTCACGCGGTCAGCATGGTCAGCCGGCAGCATCGGGTTATAGGTGCCAACCCGCTCAATGAACTTGCCATCGCGCGGGCTGTTCGCATCAGCGATCACGATATGATAGAACGGACGCTTTTTAGCCCCAGCACGCGCCAGACGAATTTTTACAGCCATCGTATTTTCTCCAGTTAAAAATTAAAAGTTTTCAAAACGGACGACGCCCGCCTCGCATTCCTGGGAGGCCTCCGCCACCGGGATTCATCGCGGCCTGCATCTGCTGCATCATCGCAGCCTGGCCGCCCATTTTATTCATCCGCTTCATCATGGTGGACATGTCATCAAACTGCTTGAGCAATTTATTTACATCCTGCACGGAGGTTCCCGAACCCGCTGCAATCCGCTTCTTGCGGCTCGCCTTCAGCAAATCCGGGTTCTTGCGCTCGGCCTTGGTCATCGACCCAATAATCGCGGCCTGGCGCTTGAACATCGTCACATCAAGGTTGGCATCCTCGATCTGTTTTTTAATTTTGCCCACACCCGGCAACATGCCCAAAATGCCCGACATCGAGCCCATTTTGGAAATTTGGCGGAGCTGGCTGGCATAATCTTCCAGGTCGAACTTGCCCTTGGCCATCCGCTTGGCCAATTTCTCGGCTTCCGCCTGGTCGATATTTTCAGCCGCGCGTTCCACCAGCCCAACGATATCGCCCATGCCGAGAATCCGCCCGGCCACGCGCTCGGGGTCGAAATTATCCAGCGCATCCAGCTTCTCGCCGGTGCCCACCAATTTAATGGGTGCGCCGGTCACAGCCCGCATCGAAAGCGCCGCACCGCCGCGGGAATCACCATCGAGGCGCGTCATCACGATGCCAGAAATCCCTAGCGCCTCGTTGAACGCCGTGGCGGTGGCCACCGCGTCCTGGCCGGTCATGGCATCCACCACCAGCAGGGTTTCTACCGGGTTCACCGCCCGGCGAATGGCCTTCACTTCCTCCATCAACGCCATGTCGATCGACAAGCGCCCGGCGGTATCGAGAATCACCACGTCAAAAACTTCGCGCCGCGCCGTATCCATCGCCCGCTGAGCAATCTGCAATGGGCTCTGCCCGGCAATAATCGGCAGGGATACAACCTCAGCCCGCTGCGCCAACTGCTCCAACTGCAATTGCGCGGCGGGGCGCTGGGTATCCAGGCTCGCCAGCAGCACCTTCTTGCGCTCTTTGGTCTTCAGCCGCAGCGCGAGCTTACCTGAGGTGGTGGTTTTACCCGAACCCTGCAAACCCACCATCAAAATAGGGATCGGCGATGGCGCCAGCAGGTTAATCGGCACGGCGGTCCCGCCCAGGGCAGCCACCAGCGCGTCATTGACGATTTTAACCACCATCTGCCCTGGCGAGACCGAGCGCAGCACCTCTGCGCCCACGGCTTTCACCCGGACATGGTTAATAAAGTCCTTCACCACCGAAAGGGCGACGTCCGCATCCAGCAGCGCCACCCGGATTTCCCGCAGCGCCTCGGTCACGTCAGCTTCGCTCAGGCTTCCCCTGCGGCGGAGCCGATCAAAAACCTCACCAAACTTGCCCGACAGCGAGTCGAACATGCAAACACCCCCGGCTAAAAGCCCAAAACAACGCAAAACGCGCCGTGGTGCGAACCCTCGCAGCACGACGTCAACGTCCAAGCCCCCCTTTGCGCCAGCTACGCCCTCAGGTCAAGTTTAAGGCGGCAACCAGGTCAAACAAAGCCTCCCGGCCCTCCACTCATTACTCCCCCGCCTTCGACCCGTCATTCCCATAGCTTTAATGCGTCATTCCCGCGCAGGCGGGAATCTTCTCTCGTCAGGGAGCGTCCCGCTCCCGCGGGAACGGCAGAAAACCTCAACCAGCGTAAGGCGGATAAGCGCTACGTCATCCACCCTACGCCGTTAATGCATTCCAGGCCGCCAGCGAGTCCATATAATCCCGCCAAAGCGCAATTTTGCGGTTTTCAATTGTAATAATCGAGCAAAACCGATTATTGTATGTCACGCCAGTCGCCAAAATAGTCCCGTGAACTTCGTATTCGATCGCAACAACACCGCCATTATCGGTCTTGTGGACCCTCAGCCTGTCAGCGGACTGCAGCGCGATATTACCGGCATAGCCCAAAAACTTTTCCATCAGCTCGGGTCGCCCCTGGAAACCACGAGGCCAACCCGGAACGTCATGGAGAACCTCATATGTGATATCTTCGGCGACAACATCGAAAAAATGCTCGCCATCCACAAGCCCGCCCAGCGCGCCACGCACAAGGATAAGGTAAGGGGCAGCCGGCTCACTCCGCCGCCCGCACCTCAATCTCATCATACCCATTAAACTTATAAACCAGCACGGAAACCAACCAGCTCACCATGAAGATTCCAATAATCACATAACCCAGCATGCCGAAATTATTGTTCAAACCAGCAATCGCCCGCCAGAATGGCCCTGAGAAATTCATCTCCCCCTGCACCAGCCCCAAGGTTTCCAGCCCGCCCACAATCACCGCCACCAGCACCGAAACCGAGGTGATGGTAATATTATAATAAAGTTTGCGCAGCGGTTTCGCAAAAGCCCAGCCATAAGCACCCAGCATGAGAATACTATCGGTGGTGTCAATCAGCGCCATGCCGGCGGTGAACAACGCCGGAAACACCATAATCGACCAGACCGGCAACCCATGCGATGCCTCCGCCGCAGAAATTCCCAGCAGCCCCACTTCAGTGGCGGTATCAAACCCCAGCCCAAACAAAAACCCCACCAGATACATCTGCCAGCTCTGGTCCACCAGCTTAAACAACCCGCGAAACATCCTGCCAAAAAACCCGCGCTTGGCCAGCAACAGGTTCAAATCCTCATCCTCATACAGGCCACCGGCCTTGACACGCCGGAAGGTTTTGAAAATACCCGCCAGCACCATAAAATTCATCAGCGCGATGCCAAACAGAAACAGCGCCGAGACCAAAGTACCAACAATCGTGCCAAAGGCCTGCAAGTCGCCGAAATGGTTTTTCAACGCCACCGCGCCCAGCGCCACCGCAGCAGAGAGCGCAAACACCACACTGGAATGACCCAGCGAAAAATACAGCCCAATGCCCACCGGCCGCTGGCCCTGGCCCATCAATTTACGGGTCACATTATCAATCGCGGCAATATGGTCAGCATCTACCGAATGGCGCAGCCCAAAACTATAGGCCAAAAAGCTGGTCCCCAGCAGCACCGGGTAATGCCGGAAGGTGATAACCGCCACGCCCCACAAGCCCACGTTCGCCGCCACCAAAAACACATACATCAACGTAATCTTGCCGCGCAGGCTCTGGCTGCTATCGCTCAAAACATGCCGCAAACGCGCCAACATACGGTCAATACCCTCCGGGTTTGGTATGATCTTCTTTACAATCCATCATACCCCACGTCAATCATTGAACTTTTCGTCCGCCATACGAACATTGCACCGCGCCCCGCAACCGGTCAGAATACCCCAACGCCAGCCGCCGGAGCCAGACCATGGAACGCATCACCATCACCATCGACGACGACCTGCTCGCCTCGGTTGACGCCCTGGTGGAAAAACGCGGCTACCCCAGCCGTTCGGAAGCCATCCGCGAGCTGGTGCGCGAGGCCGCCAAAAACGACTACGCCACCGCCGGCCGCGCCCCCTGCGTCGCCACGCTTACCTATGTGTACGACCATTCCACCCGCGACCTTGCGCAGCGCCTGGTCAACGCCCAGCACGACCACCACGACCTCGGCATCGCCACCACCCATGTCCACTTCGACCATGAAAGCTGCCTGGAAGTGTCCATCCTGCGCGGCCCCATCGATGCGATCAAAAAAATGGCGGACGAACTCACCGCCCAACGCGGGGTCCGTCACGCCAATCTGCACATCGTGCCGCTGCGGCTCACCGCGCACAGCCACCACCACGCGCCCGATGCGCCGCCGCACACGCACGAGGCCCTGTAGCTTGGTTCGCCCGATGCGGGCGGCGGTCGCTACTTCGTGCTACAGGTTTTAATGCCAAACGGCATATAGGCCGGGCACCAGCCGATCAGCCCGGTCATCAACGGCACCACGCCAATATAACCCCACACCGGCAGCGCATGCAGCCCGGTCGCAATAATCAGCACCAACCCCACGGTCACCCGCAAAATCCGGTCAAGTCCACCCACGTTCTTCATCATTTTTAGGTTCCTTTGCCTATCGTTTCATCGCGATACGATAGGCCTGCCGCGATGTCTGTGATCTAGTCACACATCGCAACATTATTTTTGCGCCAGCGCCGCCAGCGCCTTGGCATTCGTCAGTTGCATCTGCCCACGCCCCAGCCGCACCCAGGCATTGCGCTCAAATTCCTTCAACTGCCGGCTCACCACTTCCCGCGCCGTGCCCAGCTCCACCGCCATGTCGTAATGCGTCATCGCCAGCAGCCCATGCGCATCGGCCCGCTCGCCCAGCATTGCCGCCAGCCTTTGGTCGATTTTGCCAAACGCCACCTCCTCGATCCGCAGCAGCAAATCAGCGATCCGCGCCCCATAGGCCGCAAACACGAATTGCCGGAACCCGGCGGACTGCGCGAGCAAACGCATAAACCCCGGCAACGGCAGCGCCTGCGCCACAATATCGCTCTCGGCCACCCCATCGGCATCGTAATCGGTGCCGGTCATCAAACAGGCGGTTGTCACAATACAGGTCTCGCCCGGCCCCACCCGGTACAGCACAATTTCGCGCCCGGTCTCGCCGGTTTTGCACACCCGTATCTGGCCGGAGCTCACAATCAAAAACGCCTGGCACGGGCTGCCCTCGCCAAACACCCGCATCCCCGCAGGCGCCGTCATCGCATGGCTCAGCGCGCCCAATAGCGCCCGGCCCGGCGCATCCAGCCCCGCCAGTGCCGGAACCTCCGCCATCCAATCCTCAGCCACCTCAACGCCGCCCGGCATTACGCGCGCGCGAGGCCAGCCCCAACATCATCTGCCGGCAATAGGCGGTATCAGGAACATGGGTGGTTTTGCACGCTGCCTCGGCGGTCAGCGCCGCCGTAATTGCCTGCGTCAGCGCCGCCACGCTCCACAGCCCCAACGCCTTGGTCACCACCGGCACCCGCTTGAAAAACACCGGCGGACGCAGCCCCGCCACCGCCTCCGAGATCGAATCCCCCGGCGAGATCTGCGCCGCAAGTACCTTCAGCCGCATCAATTCGCCCAGCAATATCCGCACCACCGCCACCGGCGACTCCCCGGCCTCAAACGCCAACGCCAACGCCCGGTCCGCACCCGCTGTGTCACCCGTCAATGTCGCGTCAATGGCATCCTGCATCGAGGTCTCACCACCGTCGGTCAACGCCGCCTGCACATCGGCCAGGCTCAGCCGCCGGGTCTCACCGGCATATAAATACAGCAGCTCCACCGCCTGGCGGATCGCACCTTCCTCCCCCACCAGGTTCAACCCCACCCAGGCCGCGGCATCGCTATCAATAGCTACCCCTAACGCCCGCAGCCGCTCGGTCATCGCGCGCGGCAGTCGCGCCGCATCCACTGCGTAGCAGGCGATGCACGCCATCGCCGGTGATTTTTCCGCCAACGCCCGCAATTTCGATTTCGGGGTCAGCTCACCGCCTTCCAGAATCACCAGCGCATCCAACCCGGTTTTCAGCAGCGCCTCAACAGGCTTCACAGCCGCCTCGCCAGCATCGCGCAGCCGCACCACCCGGCGCCCGCCCATCAATGATGCCGCGCTCGCCTCTTCCAGCAAACGCCCCGCCTCATGCAATTCGGCATAATTAAACGCATCATCAGTGCTGCCCACCACCGCCTTCACCAGCGCCAGCGCCCGCTCAGCCACCAACCCGCCATCCGGGCCATAAATCAATACAACATTGGCAGCACCAGGGTTTTTTAAAAACGCCTCAACCCTTGCGGCATCAATCTTCATCCCGGCGCGGGCGCCGCCGGATGGGTTTTAAAATATACCGATACCTGCTGCGCAATCTGCGCGGCAATCTGGTCAGCCAGTTGCTGGTTCACCGTGCTGGTCTGCAATGACTGCGCGAAATACTGCTGGTCGATAATATTCAGCGCATCCGACGTCGCGGCCTGGCCACGCACCAGCACCTGAGACGGCGCACCAATCGGTGCCAGCGACCAGGCGGCCGTTGCGTTGAAGCGTTCCCGTGAAGCCGACGTATCGGCCTGCACACCAATCACTTCCGGCGTGATCACATAGTTCACATTCAACACATAAAGCTGCTGGGTCGGGCTACCTTGGCGCTGCATCTGCGCCTCCAGCGCCTCATGCAGCAACTGGCCGGGGCGTTCAGGAATGTTCGCAATCTTCACCTGCTCAAGCTGGCCTTGCACCGCCGTGCCATCAGCTCCCGCATACAACGGCGTGAACCCGCAACCGGCCAGCGCCAGAAGCCCCAGCAGGGGCAAAAATTTACGGTTTGACGACAAAGTTCACGATCCTGCCTGCCACATAAATTTCCTTCACGATAGTCTGGCCCTTTAATGCGCCCGCCACCGCCGCTTTGGCAATCGCCACGGCCACCGCCGCGTCAGTCCCGGCAGCTATGGTAATCGTGCCCTTCAGCTTGCCATTTACCTGCACCGCCACCGTCAGTTCATCCTTCACCAGCAGAGCCGGCTCCGGCTCCGGCCAAGGCTGCATCGCCACCAACGCCGCACCAGGGTTCAACAGCATATTCGCGGCCTCCGCCACATGCGGAATCATTGGTGAAACCAGCCGCGCCAAAATCTCGATGGCTTCCCGCCTGGCCCACAGCAACGCCGCATCTGCCGGGCGGTCGCCCACCAGCGCGCCCAATAATTCATAAGCCCGCGCCACCGCCACATTAAAGGCGAACGTCTCCAACGCCTCGGTCACGGCCGCGATGCTGCGGTGCGTGAGCTGCCGCAGCTTTTTCGCCTCGCCCTCAAACACCGCCGGCATCGCAACCTTTGGCTCACCCGCGATGGTCTCGGCAATTCGGTACAGGCGCTGCACAAACCTGAAAGCGCCCTGCGCCCCGGTCTCCGTCCATTCCACATCGCGCTCAGGCGGATTATCTGAAAGCACAAACCAGCGCGCCGCATCCGCGCCAAACCGCTCGATGATCACACCAGGGTCCACCGTGTTGCGCTTGGATTTCGACATCTTCTCAATCCGCCCCACCGTGACCTCCCGGCCATCTTCGGTCGTCGCACGCCCATCAGCGTGCTTGGTCACCTCCTCGGGGTACAACCAGTTCCCATCGGCATCCTTGTAGGATTCATGGGTCACCATGCCCTGCGTGAACAACCCGGCAAACGGCTCGCCCACCGCCAGATGCCCGGTCTGGCGCATCGCCCTGGTGAAAAACCTGGCGTACAGCAAATGCAAAATCGCGTGCTCGATGCCGCCTACATACTGGTCCACCGGCAGCCAATGGTTTACCGCCGCCATATTTGTCGGCGTGGCGGATTTCGGCGCGGTGAAGCGGGCAAAATACCATGAGCTATCAATGAACGTATCAAACGTATCGGTCTCGCGCGTGGCCTTGCCGCCGCATTTCGGGCAGGTCACATGCTTCCAATGCGGGTGATGATCCAGCGGATTGCCCGGCTTATCGAAGCTCACATCCTTCGGCAGCACCAGCGGCAATTTGGTTTCCGCCACCGGCCCGCAGGCAGCACAATGGATCACCGGGATCGGGCAGCCCCAATAGCGCTGGCGCGAAATGCCCCAGTCGCGCAACCGCCAGTTCACCACCGATTTTCCCGCACCAAGCTCTTCCAGCTTCGCAATGGCAGCGCCCTTGGCAGCTTTGGTGGTCATACCATCCAAAAACCCGGAATTGACGATAAACCCATCGCCATCCAACGCCTTATTGCCAATCTCCGGCACCTCACCCGCAGTGGGAGAGACCACCACCGGCACCGGCAGATTATACTTCCGGGCAAAATCCAAATCGCGCTGGTCACCGCACGGGCAGCCAAAAATCGCCCCGGTGCCATATTCCATCAGCACAAAATTGGCGATCCATACGGGGAATGTCTCACCGTTGAAGGGGTTAACCACCTTCAGCCCGGTATCAAACCCCTTCTTCTCCGCCGTCTCAATCGCCGCCTCGGATGTCCCCTGGCTGGCACAATCGGCTACAAACGCCGCCACCGCTGCATTGCTCTCCGCGAGTGTCCTCGCAACAGGGTGCTCCGGTGCAATCGCCAAAAAACTCATCCCGAACAACGTATCAGGCCGGGTTGTATAAACCGTGATGCCCGCATCCGCCCCCACGAGCGGGAAGGTCACCTCGGCCCCCTCGCTCCGCCCAATCCAGTTCTCCTGCATCAGCTTCACCCGCTCCGGCCAGCGCGGCAGGTCGGCCAGGCCCGCCAGCAGGTCCGGCGCAAAATCGGTGATCTTCAAAAACCATTGCGAGAGAATTTTGCGCTCCACCAGTGCGCCCGAAAGCCAGCCACGCCCGTCGATCACCTGCTCATTGGCCAGCACGGTGTTATCCACCGGGTCCCAATTCACGGCACTCTGCTTGCGCTCCACCAGGCCCGCCGCCCAGAAATCTAAAAACAACTGCTGCTGCTGGCCGTAATATTCGGGGTCACAGGTGGCAAACTCGCGTGACCAATCAAGCGATAGTCCCATCCGCTTCAACTCGCCCCGCATGGTGGCGATATTTTCATAGGTCCAGCTTGCCGGGTCGGTCTTGCGCTGGCGCGCCGCATTCTCGGCGGGCAGCCCGAACGCATCCCATCCCATCGGGTGCAGCACATCAAAACCGCGTGCCCGCTTGTAACGCGCCACCACATCGCCCAACGTATAGTTGCGCACATGCCCCATATGGATTTTGCCCGACGGATACGGGAACATCTCCAGCACATAATATTTCGGCTTATCGCCGGTTGGCACATCCACCGCGGTAAAACACCCGGCCTTATCCCAGGCCGCCTGCCAGGCCGGCTCAGCATGGGCAAAATCATATTTAGGGGCGACGGTTTCGGCGGGTCGTTCGGGCAATTCGGTCACAAAAACACTCTCTACAAACTCAACCCCTGTTTAACCGCCCCACTTGACGCATGGCAATGCGGCCTCAGCCCGCCACCATAACCTCACGAAACCCGTAGTCCGCCAGCGCCGTCTTCATAATCTCCAAATCCGGCAGCTTACCCGTAAAAATTGCCCGCTCCGGCCCCGCCGCCACATGCTCCTGCCGCGCCGTCACCGCCTCGGTCTGGCGGGCCACCGGCCCGGCCGGGTCAAACCAGGTCACACCGGGGTATAAAACCCTCAACTCATTGAGCAAAAACGTATAATGCGTGCAGCCCAGCGCCACCGCATCAATCCGCGGCCCCGCCATGAACATCGGTGCCACCGCAGCTTCAAGCGCTGCCAGATCCACCGCCTCACCGCGGAATTTCGCCTCCGCCATGTCAGCCAACAGCGGCGTGCCCAGGCTGTGCACCTGGCAATCATCGGCAAATTTATCCAGCAAATCCTGCAAATACGGCCGCCTGATCGTCGCCGGCGTCGCCAGCAACCCAATCTGGCGCGTCTGGCTCGCCGCAGCAGCGGGCTTTATGGGCGGCACACAGCCGATGAACGGCACCCGATAAGCCTGGCGCAACGAAGCCAGGGCAATGGTGCTCGCGGTATTGCAGGCAATCACCACCGCTCCCGGCTGCAACATGTTAATCGCCTCGCCGACCAGCTTCATTACCCGCGCCAGCAGCACCTCGTCGGATTTTTCGCCATACGGGTAAAAACCGTTATCAGCCAGATACGCCAACGGCAATTCCGGCGTGTGCCGCCGTATCTGCCGCACCACGCCCAGGCCGCCAATGCCGGAGTCAAATACCAGGATCATGCAATACCAAACTTAAATATCAGAACTCATCAACCGCAAATTCGGCATCCCGGTGCACATGCACCGACATCAGCACCCCAAACCCCAGCATCACCGCTGTCAGAGCCGACCCGCCGTAGGAAATCAAGGGCAGCGGCACGCCCCCCACCGGGATCAGCCCCATCACCATCGATAAATTCACAAAACAATAAAGGAAAAAATTCGTCGCAATCCCCAGCGCCAACAGCCGGCCAAACTGGTTCTCCGAACGCATCGCCGTATAAAGCGCAATCGCCACAATCAAAAACAACAGCGCCAGCGTCGCAATACTGCCGATAAACCCAAACTCCTCGGCAATAATCGTGAACACAAAATCGGTCTGCTTTTCAGGCAAAAAATTCAACTGGTTCTGGGTTCCCTGCAAAAACCCCTGGCCCGAAAATCCACCCGACCCCAGCGCGATTTTCGACTGAATAATATTATAGCCAGCCCCCAGCGGGTCACTACCCGGATTCAAAAACGTAATAATCCGCGCCTTCTGGTAATCATGCAGGTGATGATACAACACCGGCGCCGCAATCGCGATCACCGCAATCACAATCGCAAACTTCCACCAGCGCACACCGGCACCCAACATCACCGTCGCACCAATCGCCGCGGTGATCACCGCCGTGCCCAGGTTCGGCTCCTTCAATATCAACCCCACCGGTATCAAAATCACCACCACTGCGGGGAGCAAAAAAAACACATTCCCAATCCGCTCATGGCTGGCCCGATGAAAATATGCCGCCAGCGCCAGCACCAAAAACAATTTCATCAACTCGCTTGGCTGAATTTCCACCCCGCCCACGCTCATCCACCGCTTGGCACCTAGCCCGGTGTGGCCAAACTTCATCACCACCACCAGCAGCAATATACCCAGCACATAACTCGGCCACGCCGCCTTGGCGATCAGCCTGATATCCACCATCGCAATCGCAAACATCATGATCAGCGCCGTGCAAAACCGGATCAACTGGCTGTTGGCATAAGGTGTGGTTGACCCCCCCGCCGCCGAATACAGCGCCACATAACCAATCCCGGCCAGCGCGCACACACAAATCACGAACAGCCAGTTGATCCGCATAAACTTCCGCACCAGCCCGAACGAGCGGTCCTTGAACGGCCTATGCAATGAGAGTGTGGAACCATTCATGAAGGCGTCCCGGCATCCGAGACCTTGGTGGTCAACGGTATATCCCGCCCGGCGGGGTCGTTGGTCAGCGCATAGGTCATCAACTGCTTGGCGATCGGCGCTGCCACCTGGGCGCCAAACAACCCATGCTCCACAATCACCGCCACCGCATAACGCGGCGCGTTATAAGGCGCGAAACCCACAAACAAGCCATTCGGCCGGTCCGCCCAGGCCATCGTGGCGTCGTTAAAATTTTTCTGCTTTTCGGCTGCAGTATTATCATGCACCTGCGCGGTGCCGGTTTTCCCGGCCATCTGCATGTTCGGCAAATCCAGCCGCGACCCATACGCCGTGCCGCTCGGCGTATTCACCACCTCGAACAAAGCTTGCCGCACTACCGCCAGATGCCGGTCATCCACATCCAGCGCCGGCCAGTCCCCAATATCCGAGCCATCCTGCAAATTGCCATCAATCCGGCGCGCCATATGCGGCCCCACCTCAACGCCGGTCGCCACCCGCGCCATCATGGTGGCCAGCGCCATCGGCGTCACCTGCGTGTAGCCCTGCCCGATGCCCTGCACCACGGTATTGCCCGGTGCCCAATGCACGCCCCGCGCCGCCGCCCATTCAATCGTCGGCACCAGCCCTGGTGAGGCGTGCGGAATATCCAGTTGCAAATCCACGCCAATTCCCAGCGTGTGCGCCATCTCGGCAATCCGGTCCACGCCCACGCCCAGCGCCACCTGATAGAAAAACACGTCGCAACTCACCTGCAACGCGGTGGTCATCGTTATGCTCCCGTGCGCCGTGTGGTTGTCGCACCAGAACACATGGTCGCCCAATTGGAACGAGCCGTTACAGGTAAGAATTTTATCAGGCGTCAGCGAGCCATATTTCAACGCCGCCAGCGCAACTGTCGGCTTGAAGGTGGACCCCGGCGCAAACAACCCGGCAATCGCCTTATTCTGCAGCGGGTGCATCGGGTCGGCCATCCACCCCTTCCACACATCCGTCGGTATTCCCTTATCGAACAATCCCGGGTCAAACCCCGGATTACTCGCCATCGCCAAAATCTCACCGGTCAGCGCATCCAGCACCACCGCCGCCCCGGCCTGGGTACCCAGTGCCTGCACGGCCAGAGTCTGCATCCCGCTATCGAGCGACAGCGCCACCGTCTGCCCCGGAATCCCGTTATCATGCGCCACCTGGCGCACCACCTCGCCATGCACATTGGTCTCGGTCTGCACATAACCGGGCGAGCCGCGCAGCACGTCATCATTCGCGGCCTCCGCGCCTGAGCGCCCCACCCGCATACCCGGCAGCGCCAGCACATTATTAGCCTTAGCCTCAGCCTGATCAGGCCGCGCCACATACCCCACCGGATGCGCGAAACCAGCACCAAACGGATACACCCGGCTGGTGCCCACCTCCACAATCACCCCTGGCAGGTTCGGCGTGTTTACCTCCAACGCCGCCATCTCGGGCCATTCCAGATAATCCTTCAGCAGCACCGGAATATAACCTGGCCGACCCCCGATATCAGCGGCAATCCGCGCCCGCTCATCAGCATCCAGCGGCACCAGCTTGGCAAAATTATCCAGCACCGAGGCCGGGTCCGGCGCCTGCGCTGCCATGAACAATGCCCGCCAATGCTGCTGATTGCCCGCCAGCACCACGCCAAAACGGTCGGTAATCAAACCGCGCTCCGGCGCCGTCAGCCGCTCTGAAATACTATTATGTTCCGCCAGCAGTTGGTATTTGCTGTGTTCATCAACCTGTAATTTATACAGCCTTGTACCGATCGCGCCAAAAATCGCCGCCTGCGCCGTCCCGATCAGCAACGCCCGCTTGGTGAACCCTGCCTGCTTTTTGGTATCACGCTTCATCGCCCCGGCACCCTCATGCCAATTCAACCGCCGCCGCACCGCGATGCGCCTTAATGAATATCCAAGCCAGCAGCGGGTAAACCCCAAATGCCATGAACATCTGCACCACCAGCGGCAACCAGGGCAGGGCCCGCAACTCCAACGCCGACTGCAACCCCCAGGCCAGCAGCGATACCACCGCCGCAAACCCGCTGAACGCCGTCCAGTTCAATTTGAAACTCCAGGTCACCAACCGCCGCCGCGAAACCAGGGTCGCACCTTGCAGCAACAGCAACAGCACCGCCCACATCCCCAATGGCGACATCCCCAGCAAATCCAACAGCAACCCGGTCAGCGCCACCACCGGTGCCGGCATTGAAACCGGCCGGTAGAGCGACCAAAAATACACGCACGCCATAACATAAGCCGGCCGCAACGCCGCCAGCCCCGGCAGCCCGAGCGGCACCCCGATCAGCAATAACCCTGATATGGTGAACGCCGCCGGCCATACATAGCGCGACGCCATATCCAACCGCCGCCAGATATTCATGTCCCGCCGGACACTTGCCCTACGCACCACGCTTAGTGTTTCCTATGAGACTTCGCCGCTGTTCTGGGCGTGTCATGCTCCGGCGCCAGCACCGGCTGATTACTGGGATAACAAAACAGCCGCACCATCCGCAGCCCGTCAATATCCGCCAGCGGCAGCACCACCGGGTCGTTCTGCGCATCATAATGCACCACGCCCACCGGCAAACCAGGCGGAAACACCCCGCCCTCGGCGCTGGTCAGCACCATATCACCCTCGGCCGGCGGCTTGCCCGGCGCCCAATACAACAACGACGGGTCAGCCCCATTGGTTCCAGCCATCAAGGCCGGCAAACCATGCACGCCCAGCGCCACCGGAATCCGGCTGTTCAAATCGGTAATCAGCAACACCCGCGCACTCCGGTCCCCGGCCTCAACCACCCGGCCCGCCACGCCACGGCCATCCATCGCAATCGCGCCCACCACATTGGCACCGCTCTGGGTCAGCCCCGGCGGCAGTGAAACCAAAACCGAGCGCGCATAAATTCCCCCCAGATCCGCCACCACATTGGCGGTAAAAAACACCGGCATAGGCGAGGGGGTGTAATTCAACGCCGTCTTCAACGCATCATTCTGCGCCTCCAGCGCCATCGCCACCGACTGCCATTGCAGCAGCTTTGCGGTCTCCGCCCGCAGTTGCTGATTTTGCGCTTCCAGGCTGAATAAATGCCCCACCACGCCGCTGCCATGTTCCAGCGCCACCACCGGTGCCGTCACCAGCGCATAAGCCGGAGCCAGCACATCATCCAGCACGCCACGCAAACGGTCGGCCAGGCCCTGGTCAGCGCGGCCAATCAACACCGCCCCCAGAGACAGCACCAGCATCACCGGCAATGTTAACCGGGATAGGGCCTGTCTAAACGGGACCGATAACCTGATCACCGGCGCAATTCTCCAAAATGATGAGCGTAAGCGTTCGTCTAGACGCATTTGTTGTAGCCGCACAGGGGTTTAACCGCTTGGAATCAGTTTTTTCCACATGGCTCATACTAATTTTTCAACCGCCGCGCCAAAGCGCCCGCCACCAGCAGGTTCAACGCCGCCGTCACCACCAAAATCACCGGTGCCGACCCCCACGCCGCAAACAACCCAGCCGCCACCAAAGCCGCCACCACCATCGCCGCCGCATTGAGAATATTATTGGTGGCGATCATCCGCGCGCGGTGCGACCGCGCGGACCTCTCCTGGCAAACCACATATAACGGTACCGAAAAGATTCCGCCGCACACCGCCAGCCCGAACAAATCCAGCAGCATCAACCAACCATTGCCACTGCCCAGCACCGCGTTCACCCCAGGCAAAACCCCCGCTACCCGCGCCAGTTGCGCAAACCCCAGCAGGAACCCCGAAATCCCCAGCCCCATCCACGGCACCAGCCGCACCGAAACCCCAGCGCGCATCAACCAGCCGCACACTACCGAGCCAACCCCAATCCCCACCGAAAACACCAGCAGCAACAACGTCACCTCATGCCCGGAGCCACGTAAATTATCGCGCACCACCGTCGGCAATTCGGCCAGCACCGTCGCGCCCATCGCCCAAAACCAGCTGATCCCCAATATCGCCAGCCACACCGGCCGGTTGGCCCGCGCATCGCGCACCAGCACCCTGGTCTCACGAATAATATTCCACTCCACCCGCAACCCAGGTGCCGCCACCGCCACCTCCGGCACCCCATACGCCGCCACCAGCCCTGCCACCGCAATCAAAAGCCCCGCCACCGCCACCACGGCCGGGCCATCGCTCAGCACAATCAACGCGCCACCCAACACCGTGCCCGCCAAAATCCCCAAAAACGTCCCGGCCTCAATTAAGCCGTTGCCACCCACCAGCTCCGCCTCAGCCAGCAAATCTGGCAAAATCCCGTATTTCACCGGTGAAAAAAACGCCGCCTGCACCCCCAAGCCGAACAACACCACCAACAACGCGCCAATATTGCCCGCCAAAAGCCCCAGCGCCGCCAGCCCCATCACCCCAAGCTCCCACCACTTGGTAAACCGCACCCCACCCGACTTCTCAAACTTGTCCGC
>DAIDEE010000008.1 GCA_027308685.1 Acidocella sp. | reverse complement strand
CCTCACCACTCACCTCCGGAGTGCTCCGGAGCATAGTCTCAACGATAACACGTCTCGCCACTAAATCCCCACCGTCAAAATCAAACAGCCAGATTCAGGATCAATGAAATCAACGCAAGACGGAGATCAGCTTACGCTTACATAAGTTCGAATTGTAATAAAAAGATTTTGGAAAAATAAAAACAAGCAGGCTCTGCTTCAGAGCATCCCATACAGACGGATGGAAATTAGAAGGAAAATTCGCTCCAGCAAAATCTTTTAACCAAACCGAGCCGCTAAATGCACTGGCAGCTTTATTGTAATTAAGATCGTTAGCTAAGATTAAATACCCGCAGATAATAGTTACCATTGCAGGCAGCATCAATCTTGGAAGACGTTTAAGTACCGACTGAAGCAACTTTAAGGGAAGCGGCGATTTGAAATAAGAATAAGATAGTACAAACCCAGATAGACAAAAAAAGAAATTTATTGACGCTTCTCCGTCCACAAAAACGTACAAAGGGGTAAACTTAAGCCCACCTTTTAAAACCTCTACTTTTAGGTAAGGGAAAAAAGCCAAAGACAAATGGTGACAAATGACAATTAAAGAAGCAATACCACGCCCCGCCTCTAAAAAAACAAGCTTTTTTTATTTTCCATAAACAATCTCAATTTTTATAATTTATACCAAGGGTTCGAGTTCACTCTTAATCAAATTTTACCTGTGTGCACAGTTTTCTAAGCATGCATAGAGCGAGCGTAACAACCATTGTGTTTATTACGTTATATCTTTGATAGGGAACGGAAAAAATGGGTCGCCGCGCCGCAAGCGTCGGGCGGAACAGCACCCGCCTACGCGAGTGCAGGCTCAGCGCATTCCGCCATCTTCAGTGACGTTCCCCCAGCCCTTTCGTCATTCTCGCGCAAACATAAGTAAGGCGTGGATGGCCGGGTCGAGCCCGGCCATGACGAGGGACGATGACGCCTATCGCGGTAGAAACCCGACAATACGTTCGGCTTCGTCCACGATCGGGTTGGCGATGGCGGCGGCGCGGCGCGCACCTGCTTGCAGGATGGATTCGAGATACACCGGTTCGGCCAGCAGATCGTTCGCGGCCTTGGTGATCGGGGCGATGTGGGCCACCAAAATTTCCGCGAGTTTTTCCTTGAACGGGCCGAAGCCGGAGCCGGCGAATTGTTCCAGCACCGCTGCCGACGTTTGGCCGGTCATGGCGCCATACATACCGACCAGGTTAGTGGCTTCCGGGCGGGGTTTCAGGGCCTCAAGGTTATCCGGCAACGGTTCCGGGTCGGTTTTGGCGCGGCGGATTTTCAGGGCGATGGTATCGGCATCGTCGGTGAGTTGAATCCGGCTTTGCGCGGAGGCATCGGACTTCGACATTTTTTTGGAACCGTCGCGCAGGCTCATCACGCGCGCGGTTTCGGCTAAAATCAGCGGCTCGATGCGGGGGAAGAAATCTACGCCGTAATCATGGTTGAATTTTTCGGCGATGTCGTTGGCGAGTTCGAGATGCTGGCGCTGGTCGTCGCCCACCGGCACCAGGGTTGCGTGATAGGCGTGAATGTCGGCGGCCATCAGGTTCGGGTACACATACAGGCCGGTGGAAACCGCCTCGCGGTCCTTGCCCGCCTTGTCCTTGAACTGGGTCATGCGGTTGAGCCAACCGACGCGGGCAACGCAGTTGAATATCCAGGCCAGGCGGGTGTGGGCGTGCACGGCGGACTGGTGGAACAATATTTGTTTTTCGGGGTCAATGCCGCAGGCGATGAGGATGGCGGCGTTTTGCAGGGTTTGCGCCCGCAAGGCTTTGGGGTCCTGCGCCACGGTGATGGCGTGCAAATCCACCAGGCAGAAGATGCACTCGTTCTCCGCCTGCAGCTTCACCCAATTTTGGATGGCGCCGAGATAATTGCCGAGGTGAGCGATGCCGGTGGGCTGAATGCCTGAAAATATACGTGCCATGCTGGCTGGTTAAAGTGTTTTTTGCGCCGGTCAACCGGCTTTGGGCTTGCGCCGCCGGGCAAGGATGGCGCGAAGCTGCTCCAGGTCAAACGCCCCCAGCAGGATGCCGCCGCCAACATAGGCAATGCCGCCCGCCAGCGTGAGGAGCAGAAATTCCGGGATGCTGGTTTTGCCGGGGGGCAACAGATATTGCGTGCCGGCAAGGGCGGCGGCCATCAGCAGGCTGGTGGCGAGAATGCGCGGCAGGCGTTGTTTGGCGGGGGAATCCAGCTTGAAATGGCCGCGCTTGTGCAGCACCATCGTCAGCACCACGGCATTGAATGCGGCGGCAAGGCTGGTGGCCAGCGCGGGTCCCACGGCCTTCAGAGGGTGCATGAACACCAGATTCATTGCCAGGTTCAGCAGCACCGCGGCGACGCCGATTTTTAGCGGCGTGACAGTATCACCCCGGGCAAAAAAACCCGGGGTAAGAATTTTCACCAGCGCGAACACCGGCAGGCCGATGGCAAACGCTGCCAGCGAATGACCAGCGAGAACGGCGGTATGCACGGTAAAGGCACCGCGCACGAACAGCACGTCCATCACCGGCACGGCGGCCACTGAAAGCCCGATCGCGGCGGGCAGCGTGAGGATGAGCACCGATTCCAGCGCCCGGTTGAGGGTGGCAATCGCGCCCTCAGTGTCATTCAGGGCAATCTGGCGGGCCACCAGCGGCAGCAGCGCGGTGCCTGCCGCCGTGCCGATGACACCAAGCGGCAACTGGTTCACCCGGTCGGCGTAATACAGCAACGAGACTGACCCGGCTGGCAGCAGAGTGCCTATGATGATGTCGATGGAGACATTGAGTTGCGTCACCCCTGCCCCCACCAGCCCTGGGGCCATGCGGCGGAATAATTTGCGAATTCGCGGGGTGAGTTTGGGGCGCGGCAGAATAATGCGCATCCCGGCGCGGCGCAGCGCCCATACTAATAACCAAAGTTGGGCCACGCCCGAGACCGTGACACCCCAGGCCAGCGCGTAGCCCGGATTTGGCAGATACGGGGTGAGCAAGAGCATGAACACGATGGAGAAGACGTTGAACAGCACTGGCGCGGCAGCGGCTGCGGCGAATTTATTCATGGCATTCAGCACACCCGAGACCAGTGCCGCCAGACAGACAAAAAACAAGTAGGGAAACATGATGCGCGTGAGAGCGACGGCGAGTGCAAATTTACCAGGATTGCTGGAAAAGCCCGGCGCCAGCACGTACAGCACCCAGGGCATGAAAATCTCGCCCATCACCGTGATCGCGCCTAGCCAGAACACCATGACCGCTGTGGTTTCCTCGGCGAATCCAGCGGCGGCCTCCACGCCTTCAGTGTGTAAAATGGCAGAAATGGAGGGCACAAAGGCGGCGTTAAATGCGCCCTCACCAAATAAGCGGCGGAATAAATTGGGCAGCCGCAGGGCCACGAAAAATGCATCGGCCACCGGGCCGGTGCCCAGAATGGCGGCGATGAGAATATCACGGGCAAAACCGAGCACCCGGCTTGCCATGGTCCATAGTCCCACCGTGAAGGCGCTTCGTAACATACCCATCCGCCTACATGGTTAATGCGGCAGGATAAACCCATAGGTGGGGTAAACCGTGGCACCCATTTCGTTCACCGGTTCGTACCACACCCGTACCTGCGTCCAGTCATTAGCCGGGGAGACATCGATCACCGGCTGGTTAGTCTCAATCCGGTATGGCACCCAGTTGGATTGCGTAACATGAATATCGCGGGAATCCTGCACCGAGGTCACCACCGCCAGATGGCCGCTGGTCATCGCGCCATAGGGCTTGAAGACCAGCACGGCGCCGCGTTGCGGGGTTTGGCTGCGGGGGTATCGTCCGGCGGCTTCGTCCCACCAAGCCCAAGCGTTGCCCGAAAGCTGGATGCCGGAAATCTGCCGCGCGTAGGGCACGCAGGTCAGGCTGGTTTGGGTACCCACATCCGGGTGACCGCCACCGCAAGCGGTGAGGCAGGCCAATAGTGAGACGGCCAGCATTTTCCTGAATGACACCAAATGTCCCGCCACCCCATCCGCTGATGCAAACCATAAGACTCGCCTGCGCAACCGTACAATGCCATTCTGGCGGCATGAAAACACTTCTGTTGAGCTGCCTGCTGTTCTGCCTGGGTCAAAGTGCCTGCTGGGCACAGACCACGCTGAATCTGTCCGCCGTGGGCACTGATATCGCGGCACCCGACGAGATGACGGCGCGCTTCAGTGTGATGGCGCAGGCACCCACCGCCGCCGCCGCCCAGACCAGTGTGAACCAGACGATGGCGAAAGCGCTGGCCGCCGCCAACAGCGCCAAGATTGTGGCCGTCACGACCGGCAGCTATTTCGTCAATGCGTTGGGCGACCAGACCACGCCACAAAAGCCGATGTTTCAGGCCGAGCAAACACTGCAAGTGCAGGGTCCGGCACCCGGCGGCAAAGCATCAGGCGTTTTCCTCGATCTGGTGAGCCAGTTGCAGCGCGATGGGTTATTGCTTCGTCAACTGAGCGGGCAATTATCGGCGGGTGGTGAGGATGCCGCCAAGGCCGCCGCAACGGTTGATGCGATTCATAAACTCCAGGCACAGGCTAATGCCGTGGCGCAAATGTTGGGTGATAAGCCCGGTACGCCAAAGACGCTGAACATTGACAATCATATGCCGGGGCCGGTGGTGTTCAGCGCCATGAGGGTTGCGGCGGCGCCTGTGCAATCTCAACCAGGGCCGCTGACGATCAGCGTCACGATCAACGCGACGTTTGTGCTTACGCCGCGTACCTAATAGCCGGTTGCGGCGCCAAGGCGGCGGCTTTAGCGCTGTCCGTTAGGAGATCAACCAGAGTGGCGGCACTCTGCGCCCAGGTGGGCGGCTGAAAATGCGCCTCGATATGCGCTTCCAGGGCCGCCACGCGCTCGGGCTGCATGATCAGCCCGGCGATGACGCTTGTGGCCTCGGCGATATTTTCCGGGTCGAAATAGACACAAAAATCTCCGCCTGCTTCCGGGATTGAGGCGCGATTGGAAGCGGCGACGGTTTTGCCGAAATTTAAGGATTCCGTGACCGGCAAACCCCAGCCTTCATAAAAGGAGGGGTACACGGTGAATAAACATTGCCGATACAGCGTGGCAAGCTCGGCATCGGACGGGCTTTCGATGAAGCGGATTTTGCCGTCCAGCCAACCAGCATTATCCAGTTGTGAGAGGAAATCATCGATGAGCCAGCCTCGTTTGCCGGCGAATACCAGGTCCGGCACGTGAAATTCTGGGGAGTGTGCCAGCAGCCGTTGCCAAACCTTGAACATCAGCGCGTGGTTTTTGCGAACCTCCAGCGTGGAGACCAGCAGCACGAAGGGCTGCACCGGTTGCAACACGCCACCAGACTGCGGCAAACCGCCCATCGGGAGAATGGCGATCGGCGGTAATACGCCGTGCGCCCTGGAGAGGCAGATCTGGATGTCGGCAGCGGTGTTGCGTGAATTCGCAAGCAACAAATCCGCGCATGGCAAAGTATCGTGCAGCCAGAGCCGATATTCCTGCAAGGTGGCCTGGGTTGACCATTCGGGGAATAATTGCGGAATAAGGTCATGCACCAAAATGGCAAATCGACCACCCAGGCGATGCAGCGAGTCCAGCGCCGCCGGTTGGTAGGGGGCATTCCAGGAACTACCGAGATTGACCAGCCAATCACCCGGCGCAAAGCCGACAGCAGGATGCGGGTCGTCAAACTGCCCCAGGCTCAGCAGTCTCATGTGGCTGTCCCCGGCCCGGCCGCGGAACACCCGGATAAGGTCGCGCAATGCCCATCTGATGTCGCGCAGGGCGTAAATGATGGTTTGCAGGTTACGACGGATACGGTGCGGCAACCGCCGGGCCCGGTCGGCGAGCCAGCCGGTCGGGCGTTGCCTGACCAGCGGCAAAGCGAGGGGCGCCGGAGCTTGGCTGAGCGCCAGTAATTCTGTCTCGAGCGCGGCGAAGGTCACGCGCTGGAAATATGGCGGGCTGACAAGGCGGCGGCAGAATATGATGCCACCCGGTGCATCGGCGTTTTGGTGTAGTTGCCTGAAAAGCTCGAAGCTGAGCCTCTGGATGCCGGTAGGGCGGACGGAGGTGCTAAAATACCGGATCAGATCATCGACGTCGAGCCAGAGAGACATTTACACAACCTTGATGATGTTTTATCAATTAAAAACCACCTAGGCGTGCATTTCAAGTAAAACCTTTTCCACCGCTTGCTCTCCGTCAGGCTGTTATTTTTCGGATTAGCCTTCGCCGTAGCCCAACGCCTGCCTGGAGCCTGAATTTATGAAAAAAGCCTTCATTACCGGCGTCACTGGCCAGGACGGTGCCTATTTGTCTAAATTTCTACTGGGCAAAGGCTACCATGTCATCGGCATGATCCGCCGCTCCGCGTCGTCGGACATGATCGGCGAACGGTTGCGCTGGCTGGGGATACTGGGCCAGATTGAACTGGTGGATGGCGATCTGATCGACCTTTCAAGCCTGATTCGGCTCATGGGCACGCACAAGCCCGATGAGGTTTACAATCTGGCGGCGCAGAGTTTTGTGGCGACCTCCTGGCAGCAGCCTTTGCTGACCGGCGAGGTGACAGGCTTGGGGGCGGTGAACATGCTGGAGGCATTGCGCCTGATGCATCCTTCGGCGCGATTTTATCAGGCATCATCCTCGGAGATGTTTGGCAACATCCGAGCACCTGTGCAAAATGAAACCACGCCGTTTTACCCGCGCTCCCCCTATGCGGCGGCGAAATTATACGCCCATTGGATGACCGTGAATTATCGGGAGAGTTTTGGGTTGCATGCGTCCTCGGGTATTTTATTCAACCACGAAAGCCCTCTGCGCGGAGTGGAATTTGTAACCCGCCATATTACCGATGGCGTGGCACAAATAAAGTTAGGGCTGGCCAGCGAATTGAAACTGGGCAATGTGCATGCCACCCGCGACTGGGGACACGCACGCGATTACGTGCAAGCAATGTGGCTGATGCTGCAACAGGATGTGCCCGATGATTATGTTATCGCCACAGGCCGGACCGTGAGCGTGCAGGACTTTGCCGGGATGGCATTTGCTCATGCCGGGTTAAACGCGGCTGATTTTATCAGGCTTGACCCCGCCCGGTTACGGCCCGCAGAGGTTGATGCACTGCACGGAGACGCTGCAAAAGCGGCTGAAAAACTAGGGTGGCGGGCCCATGTGGCGTTAGAGGCAATGGCAGCCGAGATGGTGGACGCCGATATTGCACGGTACCAGCGTAAGGCGGGGTAAATGCACAAAATTCTTATCACCGGCGCGGATGGATTTGTGGGGCAGTATTTAATGCCGCTGCTGCAGGCAGCCTTTGCGGAGGCCGATATTTTGGCACCACACCGGCGCACGCTTGACGTGACCGATGCTGGCGCGACGGCGGCATTTATTGAAAATTTACAGCCGGACGCGTGTATCCATCTGGCCGGTGTGGCGGCAGTTGATGATGCGAGGCAAGCCCCTGAACGGGCGTGGGCCGTGAATTTTCACGGGGCCTTGAACATGGGTGCCGCCCTGGCAACGCACGCGCCGCAATGCCGGATGATATTTGTCTCAAGCGCCGAATGTTATGGTGCCAGCTTCAAAACCGGTATCGCGCTGGATGAAACGGCGCTGCTGGCACCACTGAACTTATACGCGGCCACCAAGGCTGCCGCAGAAATGGCACTGGGGGCAATGACCAGCGAGGGGTTGCGTATGCTGCGGTTACGGCCGTTCAACCATACCGGGCCTGGCCAGCGCGAAGCCTTTGTGGTGCCGGCCTTTGCCGGGCAGATTGCGCGGATCGAGGCCGGTTTGACTGCGCCCCAGATTGCGGTGGGGGCGTTGACACCAGAGCGCGATTTTCTCGACGTGCGGGATGTGTGCGCCGCTTATGTGCTGGCGCTCAAAAAATTCGATTTTTTGCCGAATAACAGCGTTTTTAATATTGCTTCCGGCATCGGCGTGCGGATTGGTGATGTGTTGGAAACATTGCTCGAGCAGGCGCGGTGCCCTATTGGTATTGTTGCAGACCCGCTACGGTTACGGGGCGTTGAAATTGCCTCCGCGGTGGGTGATGCCTCATTGGCGCACCGTGCCCTCGGCTGGGTGCCACAATACGAGTTGGGGGCGACATTGCTGAGCGTATTGCAAGCCGCCCGCCAGATGGTTCATGGTGCGTCGAGCTGAAATAAAATTGGGAACAGCACCACCGAGGCCACCGGTTTTCCATTCAGCATCGCCGGGTTGAACACCCAGCCCAAGGCGGTGTTCTGCGCGGCTTGGTCGAGAATCGCGTAGCCTGAACTGCTGGTGATATCTACCTGCACCACCCGCCCGTTGGCTGCCACATCAATGGACAGCAACACCCGGCCTTGCTCACCGTGCTCGCGGGCGGCTTCAGGATAGGGCGGTTTGCGGTTGAGGTTTTCATCAGTGGTTGCCACGATGATCCGGCCATAGGCCTCGCCATGACCCACCGGCTGATTATCGCCGATATGAGCCACGGCAGACGCTGCA
>DAIDEE010000003.1 GCA_027308685.1 Acidocella sp. | reverse complement strand
CCCACCCCGATCACCCCAAAGCTCGGCAACGCCCCCCTATCCAGTACCGCCAGCACCGGGCCGCCAATGGCTTCGCGCACGTCAAAATTCTCGAACCGCACCCGCGCACCTGCCGCCGCCGCAATTTCATTGAAGCGGGGGGCCGCATTCGCTGCTAAAACCAGCCGGTCGGTCAGGTCCATATCGGCACTCACCCCAGCCAGGGTGCGGGCAAAATCCGGCCAGACATACCCGACGTGATGGTTCCCGATGTAAAATTTGAGTCGCCCGCCGGGCAGGGTTGCGCTCCTGCACGCCTGAATATGCGATAATAGCTTTGAAATTTTAGGGTCACATGCCATGTCCCTCAGATGACCCGCTCTGCCCATTCTGCCAACCCCCACATGGCTGCCACCGCCGCTGCCAATCAATCAACCCGTGGCTCATTCGCCACCATCATCTCACTGCTGCCCTATTTATGGCCTAAGCATGAGCCAGCCCTGCGGGTGCGGCTGGTGCTGGCCACCATCGCCATGGTGTTGGCCAAGGTCGCCACCGTCTATGTGCCGATCCTCTACGCGCACGCGGTTGATCAGCTGACGCATAAAACCGCCGACGCGGTCATTCTCATCCCCGCCGCCATCATCGTCGCCTATGCCGGCGTGCGCATTGCCGCCGCGGCCTTTGGGGAGTTGCGCGACGCGATTTTCGCCGCCGTGCAAATGCGCGCCTCGCGCGTGGTGGCCCGCCAGACTTTTGAGCATCTGCATGGGCTTTCCATGCGCTTCCATCTGGACCGCCAGACCGGCGGGCTGTCCAACATCATCCTGCGCGGCACGCTGGGTATCCAAAATGTCCTGCGGCTGGCCACCTTCAATGTGCTGCCCACCATGATCGAGCTGCTGCTGACGGTGGGGATGCTATGGTATCTGTTCAATGTCTGGTATGCGCTGATCACCTTCGTCGCGGTCAGCTTCTATATGGCCTTCACTTTCACCTTCACCGCCTGGCGCACCAAATTCCGCCGCCAGATGAACGAGACCGATAACGAGGCGCAGACCAAAGCCATCGACAGCCTGCTGAATTTCGAGACGGTCAAATACTTCGGCAACGAGGAGCATGAATCCCGCCGGTTCGACGAAAGCCTGGCGCGGTATGAAACCGCCTCGGTGAAATCGCAGGTTTCGCTGAACGCGTTGAACATCGGGCAAGCCATCATCATCTCAGCCGCACTGGCGGTGATGATGCTGATGGCGGCATACGGTGTGGCGCATAAAACCATGACGGTCGGGCAATTCGTGCTGGTGAATACTTACCTGATGCAGCTTTACGTGCCGCTGAATTTCCTCGGTTTTGTTTACTTGCAGGTAAATCAAGGGCTGATCGACATGGAGCAGATGTTCTCGCTGCTGCGCGTCAACCATGAGATCACCGACAAACCCGGCGCCATGGTGCTGGCCCCGCAAGGCCCACCAGCCGAAGTGCGTTTCGAGAACGTGCATTTCAGCTACAACCCTGACCGCGAAATTCTCAAAGGTATTTCGTTCGTCGCGGCTCCCGGACAGAAGATCGCGCTGGTCGGCCCCACCGGCTCAGGCAAATCCACCATCAGCCGGCTGATGTTCCGCTTCTATGACACCACGCAGGGCGCGGTGCTGGTGGATGATGTGAATGTGAAGAACATCACCCAGCACAGCTTACGCGCCGCCATCGGCGTGGTGCCGCAAGACACCGTGCTGTTTAACGACACAATTTATTATAATATCGCCTACGGTAAGCCCGGCTCCAGCAAAGCTGAAATCGAGCAGGCGGCGCGGCTGGCGCAGATCCATGATTTCATCGTCTCGCTGCCGCAGGGCTACAAAACCAAGGTCGGCGAGCGCGGCTTGAAACTCTCCGGCGGTGAAAAACAGCGCGTCGCCATTGCCCGCACCATTTTGAAAAACCCACGCATCCTGATCCTCGATGAAGCCACCAGTGCGCTCGATACCGCCACCGAACAGGAAATCGGCGTGGCCTTGCGCTCAATTGCCACCCACCGCACCACGCTTGTCATCGCCCACCGGCTCTCCACCGTCACCGACGCCGACGAAATTCTGGTGCTGCGCGAGGGTGAGATTGTGGAGCGCGGCAGCCATAATGCCTTGCTGGAGGCCGATGGGGTGTATGCTGCCATGTGGGCCGCTCAGGTAGAGCTTGAGGAGGCCGCTGGAACGGTGGGGGTGGATGCTGGGAAACTTGAGCAGAGCGTGCCAGAACCTGCCGAATAATTTGTAACCTGCAATTTGGCCGGACGAGGGCCACATGATGACTGCATACTGGATAGACTGATGACCCAACCTCCTGAACTACAAGACAAAGACCTCTCCCATGCTGGATCAGTGGTCGATAAGGCCATCGAATACATGATGGGCCAGAATATCACTTCAATGGCCATTGCCTCGGCCCTGCTGGGTGGCGCTATGGGCGTGCTGTCGCGCACCCTGCCCGAAGGCGTGATCGTGCAAATTCTGCAAAATGCCATTGAGAGCGTGGAATCCGGCGAAATGCGGGGCATGGCAGGCAAAGACCATGCAGGAGAGGCCTAGAGCGCCTCCCCTCTTTTTACTTTTTATCGGCGCCGCCGACGTGGAGTGGCGTGAAATACCGTTCCAAGGCTTGACCTCTCAAGCCATTTTGCCCATAAGGCCGCCTCACCATGCGGACCGGCCCTGCCAGTCCGCCTTTGATATTTAGTAGGATGTTTTCGATGGCCCGCCGCTGTGAACTAACCGGGAAGACTGTGCAATCTGGCAATAACGTCAGCCATGCCAACAACAGAACCCGTCGCCGGTTTCTGCCGAACCTGCAGGAAACCACCCTCCTGTCGGACGTTCTGGGCAATGTGAAGCTGCGTCTCTCGACCCGCGCCATGCGTACCATCGAGCATAATGGTGGCCTGGATGCCTTTATCCTTGGCCAAAACGACAGCAAGCACACCACCGAGGGTCTGGCTCTGAAGCGCCGCATCGAGAAAGCTGCTGCCAAAAAGGCCGCTAAAGTCGCCTAAAGCAGCCATGGCCGCACCAGCGGCCATGAACAGCCCATCAATAAAGCTCCAATACCCGCGCAAGCGGGTATCTGCTTTTATGGGACCACCATGATCCTGCAAGTCACCCCGCGCCTCGTTATCGACGAGTCCGAACTCTCTGAGAGCTTCATCACAGCCTCTGGCCCCGGCGGTCAAAATGTCAACAAGGTCGCCACGGCGGTGCAATTGCGCTTCAACCTCGCCGCCTGCGCCACCTTGCCGCCGGCCGTTAAATCGCGCCTCGCCACCATCGCAGGGCGGCGGCTCACCAACGACGGCGAAATCGTGATCACCGCCAACCAGCACCGCACCCAACTGCGCAACCGCGAGGACGCCCGGACAAGGCTGTTTGAAATGATCCGTGAGGCTGCCATCGCGCCCATTTACCGCAAGCCCACCCGCCCCACCAAAGCCTCGAAAACCCGCCGCCTGGAGGCCAAAAGCAGCCGCGCCGGGATTAAAAAGCTCCGCAACAACCGCGACCTGGAAGGGTGATCACCCGCATCGCATAGCTGAGTGGTGAAATTTCCGCTTGGAAATGGCCAGTGACATTGCCTATTCAGCCCCGAACCGTTAGGAACCCGTCAGTACTCAGACGAATATTTTTTTCCTAACACGTAATGTTCACAAGCCTACAAGTTTGCAAAGTAGTTCGGAGCCATGATCGACCTGACCAACATCACGTTCAAAAGCGTGGTGGAAGCTGCTAATGACCTTGTCATCGTGACCGATGCCGCGCTGGACTCCCCCGGACCGCGCATCCTTTATGTCAACCCGGCGTTTACCCGTCTCACCGGTTACACCGCCGAGGAAGCCATTGGCCAGACGCCGCGGATTTTGCAGGGCCCTGGTACCTGCCGCATGACCCTCGACAAAATCCGGAAAAATTTGGAAGCCGGGCTGGACGTGCGTGAAACTATTTTGAACTTTGGAAAATCGGGCACCCGCTACTGGCTGGACCTCTGCATCACCCCGCTGCGCAACTCGGCCAAAAATGTCGAGGCTTTCATCGCCATCGAGCGCGATGTGACCCTCAACAAACATCAGCTTGATACCCCCAGCCTGACCGCCCAGCGCGATATTTTAACCGGCATCCCTAACTTGCTGGGCTTAAGCTCCGCGATTGAGACAAACATCAGGCGCAAAACAGCTTCGCGCACCCAACCAAGCCACCTGGCCTACATCGACATCGATAATTTCCGCCAGATCGCCGAGCAATACGGCGATGCCACCTCGGAGGCCGTGCTGATCGGGCTGGCTGACCGGTTGGCCGACAATATTCGGCGGGTAGACAGCGTTGGCCGGATCAGCCGCGATAAATTCGGCGTCTGCATGGGCTCCATCTCAATGGCCAATGCCATCATCATGTGCGAACGGCTGCGCAATATCATTGCCGAGCAGCCATTCCCCACGCCTGCGGGGATGTTGAGCATTACGGTCAGCATCGGCATCACCGAGATTGATGCCGACAGTAAATCCGTCAGCGATATCATCCTACGCGCCAGCGATGCCAAGCATGTCGCCAAAAAAGCTGGCGACCGGCGCATTGGCACATCGCAGCCATGCGCCTGGCCGTAGGGTTTTCCGATTACCGTTAAACCCTCTAAACAGCCTCCATGCCCACCCTCTCTGCCCGCGTTGCCCGTACCGAACTTGCCGCCACCTTCGCCATGGCGGCGCGCGCCCGTGTGCTGAAGGCCGCCGGGCATGATGTGATCTCGCTTTCGCTCGGCGAGCCGGATTTCCCGACACCACCGCATATCATCGACGCCGCTTATCAAGCGGGCCAGCGCGGCGAGACCAGATACCCGCCGCTGGGCGGCACCGAGGCGCTGAAGAAAGCCGTGCAGGCGAAATACGCGCGCGAGCAAAAACTCGATGTCGCGCTTGAAGATATTCTCATCAGCAACGGCGGCAAGCAGGCGATTTTCAACGTGGTGATGGCCACCATCAACAACGGCGATGAAGTTATCATCCCCGCCCCCGCCTGGGCCGGTTATGAGCAGACCGTGCAGTTCGCCGGTGGCAAGCCGGTGTTTGTTAATTGCACGCAATCAAATAATTTCGTGATGCAGCCTGCTGATTTTGAGGCTGCGCTCACGCCGCGCACAAAATTATTGCTGCTCAATTACCCCAACAACCCCACCGGCGCCGCCGCCAGCGTGGCCGAGTTGGCCGCCATCGCCGAGGTGCTGCGCCGCCATCCTGATATTTGGGTATTGTCTGATGATATCTACGAACATTTATTGTTCGATGGTTTCACCTACGCCACGCTCGCCGCTATTGCGCCAGACTTAGCCAACCGCATCGTCACCATGACAGGCGTTTCCAAATCCTACGCCATGACCGGCTGGCGGATCGGCTTCTGCGCCGGGCCACGCGAGTTGATGAAAGCCTGCACGGTGGTGCAGGCCACAGCTACCTCCGGCGTATCCTCCATTGGCCAGGCAGCGGCCGTGGCGGCACTAACGGGCCCGCAGGATTTTCTGGCCCCCCGCGCCGCTGCCTACCAGGCCCGGCGCGATTTGGTGGTGACCGCCCTCAACCAAATTCCGGGGCTGGACTGTCATGTGCCGAACGGCGCGTTCTATGTGTTCCCCGCCATCACCGGCTGCCTTGGCAAAACCACCAAGGCCGGGGTGCGCCTGACCTGTGATACCGATTTTGCCACAGCCCTGCTGAACGAAGCCTATGTCGGTGTGGTGCAAGGTGCCGCCTTCAGCGCCCCCGGCCATATCCGCATCTCCACCGCCACCTCCGAGGCCGTGCTGGCCACCGCCTGCGCCCGCATCGCCGATTTTTGCGCCGGGTTGAAATAGTCACCTAAAGTTTCGTTGAAACGGCGGGCGACACCGCTACATTCTCTTGGCTGCAACAACCAACAAGGGAAAGTAACATGAAAGCTCTCTATCATGCGCATGGCCACGCCACTGGCGGCCGTACCGGCGCCGGTGCTACCGATGACAACAAGGTCAACGTTATTTTCAGCACGCCCAAGGAACTCGGCGGCGACGGCGGCCCCGGCACCAACCCTGAGCAATTATTCTCGGTCGGCTACTCGGCCTGCTTCCTGGGCGCCCTGAAATTCGTCGCCGGGCAGGAGAAAGTGAAAATCCCCGAGGACGCCACCGTGCACACCACCATCGGCATCGGCCCGCGCGATGACGGCACCGGCTTTGGCATCACCGCCACCTTAAAAGTGCATATTCCCGGCATGGACCACGAAGCCGCCCGTAAACTGGTGCACAAGGCCGACATCGTGTGCCCCTACAGTCACGCCGTGAAGGGCAATATTCATAAGGAAGTCGAGGTCGTTTAACCGCGTCATGGCCGCGCAAGCGGCCATCTACACCAGGCCATAATGGCCGCAACACAACGGTGACACGGGAGGGGCCGGTGGTGGAGCTAAGCGGAATCGAACCGCTGACCTCCTGCATGCCATGCAGGCGCTCTACCAATTGAGCTATAGCCCCGTAACCGGAGGGCAGCCTATAGACCGGCCTTGCGTTCCTAATCAAGGGGTGGAACTCCGG
>DAIDEE010000002.1 GCA_027308685.1 Acidocella sp. | reverse complement strand
CCGTCCAGCCGATAGGCCGACGCCGCGACCGGATCGCTCATCAGCGTCGCCAGGATGGGCACCGGGTCGGCCAGTGCGGTCGTTTCGATCACGATGCGCGCGATTTCGTCCCGCCGAGCTCGGGGGAGCATTTCGCGAAGGACTCGGGCAAGGTCGCCGCGCACGGTGCAGCACAGGCAGCCGGCGTTCAGCAGCACGGTGGAGTCGTCCAGCTTTTCCACCAGCAGGTGATCCAGCCCGATCTCCCCGAACTAATTCACCAGCACGGCGGTGCGGGCCAGGGCGGGTTGCCGCAGCAGATGGTTCAGCAGCGTGGTCTTGCCGGCCCCCATGAAGCCGGTCAGCACGGTGACCGGCGTTGTCTCAGCCATGGGAGTGTCCATACAGCGCGTCGGGGGAAACCTCGGGCGCCGCGATTTCCACCAGTTCGCCGTCGCGCACGGCCCTGAAGAAGCAGTTGCGGCGGCCGGTGTGGCAGGCGACGCCGTCCTGCTGCACCAGCAGCAGCAGCGTGTCGCCGTCGCAATCCACCCGCAGTTCATGCAGGTGCTGGGTCTGGCCGGAGCTTTCGCCCTTGCGCCACAGCTTGCCGCGGCTGCGGCTGTAGTAGCAGACGCGGCCGGTCGCCAGGGTCTCGCGGACTGACTCGGCGTTCATCCAGGCCATCATCAGCACCTCGCCGGTGTCGTAGGCCTGGGCAATCGCCGGGATCAGCCCGTCGTCGTTGAATTCCAAACTATCGAATAAATCAGTCATTTTGCCAGCATTCCATTGGTCAGGCAGGTTTCATCAAAGCGAGCGATAATTCTGTGGTCATGCGGCGGCAGTTCCGCCTTACCATCCTTATAGTCAATCCTGCTGATCAGATCATGAATGATCGCGAGCCGGGCGGCTTTTTTATCGTTGGCCACCACCACCATCCACGGTGCATCGGCGCTATCGGTCAGCCGCAGCATGACGTCGCGGGCCTTGGTGTAGTCATCCCAGTGTTTCAGCGCCTTTTCATCGATCGGGCTGATCTTCCATTGCTTCAACGGGTCCTCATGACGGTCCTCAAGCCGCAGCTTTTGTTCCTTGCGGTTAATATCGAGGTAGTATTTCAGCAGTTTGATCCCGGCTTCAGCCAGCATATGCTCGAATACGGGCACATTACGCAGAAATTCGTCGTATTCCTCCTTGCTGCAGAACCCCATCACATGTTCCACCCCGGCCCGGTTGTACCAGCTGCGGTTAAAAATCACGATCTCCCCGGCGGCAGGCAGATGCGCCACATAGCGCTGAAAATACCATTGTGTTGCCTCGCGGTCGGAGGGTTTGGGCAGTGCCACCACCCTGATATCGCGCGGCGAGAGATGCTCGATGATCCGCTTGATGGTGCCATCCTTGCCAGCACCATCCCGGCCTTCCAGAATAATCAGCACCTTTTCGCCCCGCGAAATCACGTGGCGCTGCAATTTCACCAGCTCAACCTGCAAATCATGCAGCGTGAGAGCGTATTTTTCCGATGGTTTTTCACGCTTGGGGTGTTTGGCCATCTGATCCTCCGCTGGGTTTCCTGTGATTGTCATATAGGCCCTCAAGCGCCACCACGCGACAGAAAGACAAAACATAATTATAGCTTTCACCAATCCAGAATGAATGGGTGGAAGCCATGTTATTTGACGTAAGCCTTGGGATCATCGCGTTACTGATCGTCAGCGGGATCGTGACGATTTACCTTCACGACATTCGCCAGACCCAGCACACTATTTTACGCAACTACCCGGTGATCGGCCATATCAGGTACTTTGCCGAGACCTGGGGCACGTATATGCGCCAGTATCAATATTTGCCGGACTGGTCGGAGCGCCCGTTCAACCGACTGGAACGCTCCTGGGTATATCGCTCGGCGAAGGGTGTTTCCAATCTGGTCAGCTTTGGCTCGGAAAATGTCCCAAGCTTCGTGTTCCGCAACGCCGCTTTCCCGGTGCTGGATTCCGAGAAGCGTAGCTACCCCGGCAAGCTCATCGGCATCGCCAATGGCCCCGGCGCATCCCGCGAGCCGTTTGTCGCCAAAAATTTCTTCAATATTTCCGGCATGAGCTATGGGGCGTTGAGCCACGCTGCTGTCACCGCTCTCTCCCGCGGGGCCAAACTGTCGGGTGTGTGGATGGGAACCGGCGAGGGGGGGTTATCGAAATTCCACCTCGAGGGTGGCGGCGATATCGTGATGCAGATCGGCACCGCCAAATACGGGGTGCGCGAAGCTGATGGTACGCTTTCCGAGGACAGGCTGCGCACCATCGCGGCCTATCCGCAGGTGCGGATGTTTGAGGTCAAGCTGGCGCAAGGGGCCAAACCCGGAAAAGGCGGCATTCTGCCGGCCAATAAGGTCACGCCTGAAATCGCCGAAATTCGTGGTATTCCAGTAGGCCAGGACAGTATCAGCCCGAACCGCCACACTGATATCGGCAGCATTGCCGAGCTTGGTGCCTTCGTGAACCGGGTGCGCAACGTCACCGGCAAGCCGGTCGGGGTGAAATTCGTGGTTGGCGACCCCGGGTTTGTCGATGAATGGTTCGAGGATTGTGTAACCAACCCCGAGCATTGCCCGGATTACATCCATGTCGATGGTGGCGAGGGTGGCACCGGTGCAGCACCAGCCTCACTGACCGATTATGTAGGTCTGCCAATTACCCAGGCGCTGCCCATCGTGGCGGCGCTGCGGGCCGAGCATGGATTGAAAGAGCGTATCCGCATTTTGGCGGCGGGTAAGCTGGTTACGCCAGATAAGGTTGCTTGGGCACTTTGCATGGGGGCCGATTTTGTCAGCTCGGCGCGTGGCTTCATGTTCGCGCTCGGCTGCATTCAGGCGATGAAATGCGGCTCCGGAAATTGCCCCACCGGCGTTACCGCCGTGAATCCCAAGCTCATCGCCGGGCTAAATTCCATGGATAAAGGTGTGCGGGTCGCCAATTACGCGCTGCGGATGCAAGACGAGGTTGCCATCATCGCGCATTCCTGCGGCCTCACTGACCCTTCAGGGTTTTTACCCCGGCATGTCACGGAATCCGAGCGCGGCGTTGGCGGTTTCCGGGCACCTGTTGGATGAAGTTGTGGCTGGGCCTGTTTGCGGTTGCCGCTGGCTGTAACATCTTGTTTGGGTTGCATGACTGGCCGGCGGTTTTTTCTGGCAGTCTGAACGACCCTGACAGCTACATGCGGCTGGAACGAATACTCCAGGGTGTGCAGCAAGGGCATCTGGTCATCAACGTCGCGCGCGATGACTCCGGTGCCGGGGTGATGGTGGAATGGTCGCGTCTGCTCGACGCTTTTATATGGGTGCTCGCGCTGCCGTTTGTGCCGTTGCTTGGCTGGCATCATGCATTGCTGGTGGCGGGGGATATGCTCAGCCCGATCGGCATCGGCCTGCTGGGTGTGGCGCTGGCTTTTGTTATCGAACCATTTGTGGCGCAACCATTTTTGTTCGCCACCGCCATTGCCGCCGCCACGCTACCGGGACTGCAAACCTTCGCTTCGCCGGGGGTGGTGCATTATCATGTCCTGCTGCTGGTCCTGATCGCCTTCACCACGGGCTTTGTCATTCGGGCCTGGCACGGCGACCGCTGGCACGGTTTTTTAGCTGGGGTTTGCGGTGGTCTGGCGATCTGGCTCACGCCGGAGACTATGCCGTTTGTTCTCATGGCGTTCGCGGTGCTGTTATGGCGCTGGTTCTACGAGAAAAATGGCAGCGTGATTGCTGCCTGCGCCGCCGGTTTTATCGACGTGATGGGTTTTGGCCTGGCACTCGACCCGCCCGAGGGCGGCTACAACAGTCTGGAGATCGACCGCCTTTCCCTGGTATATGTGATGCTCGGGTTGTTATTGCTGGTAGGCGGTTTGTGTCTCTGGCGGATCGATCACTGGAAACCTGCAAAACTGAACCGCCCGCTCGGGGTCGGCCTGATGGCCGTATTGGTGACCGCCTGGGTGGCGGTGTTTCCGCAGGTGGCAATGGGGCCTTACGGGTTGATGAGCCAGGACGATTACCACCGGTTTTTCGGGGTGATGATGGAATTGCAGCCGCTCCGTGGCCCGCATGACTATATGCCGTTTATATTTCCCGGCTTTCTGGTGTTGCTTTACAGTAGTTTTCGAACCCTCAAGGCGGGTAGTCGGCAGGCCCGAATGATCTGGCTTTATGTCTCAGCCATTTTACTGCTGACACTTATTCTGGCCGCGAAATTTATTTTGTTCGTGGGGTTTCCGGCGGAAATCACCGCTGCGTTATTCGGCGTGATGCTAAGTGATGTCTCCTGGCGGTTTCGTGAAGCACCAACGTGGGCGATGCTGGCGCGGCTCACGTGTATCACCACCATCCTGGTCATCCCTCTGCTGCCAATCTTCCCTGCGGCTGGTCAAGCAACTGCGTTGCCAGCGTCGTCATGCGACCTGAGGCACATCGATACCCTGTTGGCACCCATCGGCACCGCCACTACGCTCGCACCGCCTGACGCGACGCCGGAATTATTGTTCCGCACCCAGATCACGACGGTTGGCTCGCTGTATCAGCATGGCGTGCCAGGATTTTTACGCCTCAGTAACGCTTGGCGCACGGTGCCGGGCGCAACCGTTCCGGCGGCGGTCATCGCCACCAAAGCCAGCTATGTGCTGTTCTGCGGCAGCCCTACGCGCTATCTGCTCGTTGCTGATTTGCCGGAGACGACGTTGTGGGATACTCTCAACGGCAACCGCCCACCGCCATGGTTGCACCTGCAGTCACGGGATTTAGCAACCGGCTGGCGGCTCTATAAAATTATCCCGTAATTTTGCCGCCGGTTATTGGCTCTGCCACCCCGGTGGTGCTGGGCAATGATAACGGCAGACCGCGCAGGCTGCGCACCGCCAAAAACCCGAAACATTGCGCCTCCAGCGCATCGCCATCCCACCCCACCGCTTCAACCGCCGCGACCGGTACTTCAAACGCCTTGGCCAATCCGGCCATGATTACCGGGTTCTTGCGTCCGCCACCACACACTAAAACCTGGCCTGGCCGTTGTGGTAGTGGTGCGTTAGCAATGGCGGCCACCGTAAAAGCCGCCAGTGTGGCAGCGCCATCAGCGGGACTTAAGCCCTCCGTGGCCTGCGCAACCAAGTTCGAGAATGTCAGCCGGTCGAGCGATTTCGGTGCGGGCAGGGCGAAGTAGGGGTGTGAAAGCAGTTGCGCCAGGCGCTTACGCTGTACCTGCCCTAAAGCGGCCAAAGCACCATCTTTATCAAATGCCAACCCTGTGTGGCGCTGCGCCCAATCATCGAGCGGGCCATTGCCAGGTCCGGTGTCGCAGGCAAGAATTTCTCCCGCGTCCCCCAGCCAGGTGATGTTAGCGACACCGCCGATATTCACAATCAGCAATGGCTTCGGCAGTGCTTCGGCCATGGCGGCATGAAACAACGGCACCAACGGCGCGCCCTGGCCGCCCGCCGCTACATCGGCACTCCGAAAATCATGTACCACCTTGGTGCGGGAAAGCCGCGCCAGCAGGTCGGCATCACCGATCTGCCAGGTGTGACGCTGCTCCGGCGCATGTAAAATCGTCTGGCCGTGAAACCCTATGACATCAGCGCCGCGTCCGACCATGGCCACGGCAACCGCATGGTCCTCGGTCAGCCGGCGCTCGACGTCGCGCAAAAACGCGTCGTTTCTATCAAGTGTTGGCGCCTTATCCAGCAGCCGCCGCAAATCCGCCCGCAGCGCCGGCTGATAATGCAGGGTGGCCGCCATGCCGGTGTGTTGAACGGTAATGCCATCGGTCTCGATCCAGGCCACATCGACCCCATCGAGCGAGGTGCCGCTCATTAACCCAATGGCCCGCATCAGATACTCACCAGCCCCCGCCGCTCGGCCCGTAGCCGCATCAGCAACACCAGTATGAAGCCAGTAAGAACCACTTGATCGACCGGTAGGTTCAACCCGGTGCGAAACGCGAGAATTAAAACAGGCAGCAAAAACATTGCCGCCAGCATGGTTTTTTCCCAAGGTAGAAACCCGGTGCGACTGGCCTGCTGGTAGAGAAACATGATGGCCAGGGCGCAAATGGTGAGATCGTAATCCAGCATCACCGAAACGATCAGTGGAAAGCTCGCCACCAGCGCCGCCGCCCGCAAATGAGCGCTGCCGCTACGCGCCAGGCTGAACAGCGCCGCCATGGTGAGCAGCATCACAGCGCCTTGCACGATATTGGCGATGACCACGCCACCGCCCAGCAGCCGCACCGCCGAGAACGGCGTGATTTGAATGCCATAGGAAAACCCATGATGCTGAAACATCCATTCGGCATGTGGCACCACAATGCTGAAATAATCCACCCAGCTTTGCCAGCCGAACAACAAGCCCGAGAGCAGGCACAGCGCGGCACCCGAGGCGGCCATGCCGAGCAATGCCCGCCACTGGAATTGCGCCAGTAAGAACACGCCGATCGGCAGCAAAAAATGCGGTTTACAACAAAGCCCGCCGAACAGCACGCCGGCTAGTACAGGGCGCCGCTGTAAAGCCAATAGGCCAAACCCTATCAGGGCTGAGGATAAAAAGGCGTTTTCTCCCACCACGGCATTTTTCACCGCCGCGTAATTCGCCACGGCAGGTAACAATAGGTTCCACCGGCCCGTGATACAGCGCAGCAGGCCGAGGCATGCCGCAGCGCCTAGTCCAGCCCAGACGAAATACGCCTGATAATAGCCAAGGTAAGCCAGCGGCGCGCACAGCAGCCAGTAAACCGGCGGGTAGAAGAACCCCAACTGGTCGATCTGCGGGTCGCCCGTGATGGACTGCTGAATGGCGGCAAATCCGGCTGGAATATCAAGGGAATGGATGTAACTGCCGATACCGCTGGTGGGCAGGTAAACCGACGCCGCCTGACCAGCATCCACCAGCCTTCCGGCGGCGTAAAAGCTCATGAATTCGGTGGTGATATGCGGCTCCAGCGGCAGCAGCCAGCCGTGCGCCCGGCAGATTGCCAGCGTGACACCGGCCAGATTGGCGATTGCCAGCAGGCGGAGATAAACGCCAATGCGCTCGCGGGTCAGAAACGCGCCGGAACGCAGCGCCGCCCAAAAGCCTGCCCGCTCCGCCCTATTCATCTGCATCCCCTGGCGCCTCCGGCCCTAAGCTTGCGTGACCCCAGTGAATTGGACAACCGAGTGCCTCGCACCTCGCATTTGCCCCATCCGTGAAGCATGCTACCTCGCGCCGGATAAGGAGCAAAGGGTTTCATGGCACAAAGCGAATTTCTGGCCGAGGCAAAAGCCCGCGGCTTTGTATTCCAATGCACGGATGAGGCAGCGCTGGACGCCGCCCTCAGCACTGGCGTGGTGACTGGCTATATTGGCTTCGACCCCACGGCTGACAGCCTGCATGTTGGCAGCCTGACCCAGATCATGCTGTTACGCCTGCTACAAAAGCATGGCCACCGCCCGATCGTGCTGGTTGGCGGCGGCACCGGCCAGATCGGCGACCCGTCCTTCCGCGAGGAAGCCCGCCAGTTGATGACCGACGAAATTCTCGCCCATAACCTCGCCGGCATCCGCCGCGTGTTCACGCCGTTCCTGAACTTTGGCGCTGGCCCCACCGATGCCGCCATGGTCAATAACGCCGACTGGCTGGGCAAGCTGGGTTACATCGACCTGCTGCGTGAAGTGGGCGTGCATTTCTCGATCAACCGCATGCTGTCGTTCGATTCCGTGCGCTCGCGGTTGGAGCGCGACCAGGGTCTGACCTTCCTCGAATTCAATTATTCCATTTTGCAGAGCTACGATTTCCGCGAACTCAGCCGCAGCCATGGTGTGACGCTGCAAATGGGCGGCTCTGACCAGTGGGGGAATATCGTTTCCGGCGTGGATTTGGTGCGCCGGACCGACCAGAAAACCGTATTCGGCCTCACCACGCCGCTGCTCACCACCGCCTCTGGCGCCAAAATGGGCAAATCGGCCTCGGGTGCGGTCTGGCTCACCGCTGATAAGCTAAGTCCTTACCATTACTGGCAATTTTGGCGAAATACCGAGGATGCCGACGTTGGCCGTTTCCTGAAACTATTCACCGACCTGCCGCTTGAGGAAATCGCCCGGCTTGAATTGCTCGGCGGTGCCGAGATCAACGCTGCAAAAATAATTCTGGCCACTGAAACCACCGCGCTCGCGCATGGCCGCGCCGCTGCCGAGGATGCCGCCGAGACGGCTCACAAAACGTTTGCCGAGGGTGCCACGTCGGAAAATTTGCCGAGCATTGAGATGCCGGAAGCCGAACTTGCAGCGGGAGTCCCTGCCTTTGCATTATTCGTGCGTGCCGGTCTGGCCGCCAGCAATGGTGAAGCGCGGCGTTTAATTCGCGGTGGCGGTGCCAGATTGAACGATCAGGTCATCACCAATGAAGCCATGCCCATTCGTGGACCCTCCGGTCTCAAGCTCTCAGCCGGCAAAAAGCAGCATGTTCTGGTGCGCTGTGTTGCCGATATTGCATTGCAAAAATGAAACTAGCGTGCTGTTTGAGTGGCTAAGGAAGTTTGAGGAGTTCGCATGTCGATCCATGCCGCCATTACGCACCGCACGTCTTATAAGTACGACCGCCCGGTCTCTATGGGGCCGCAAACTATCCGCCTGCGTCCGGCGCCACACGCCCGCATGCCGATTCTTTCATACTCGCTAAAAGTTTCACCGGAGCCGCATTTTCTCAATTGGCAGCAGGACCCGCAAGGCAATTATCTGGCCCGGGTGGTATTCCCGGAGCGTGTCACCAGCTTTGAAGTGACCGTCGATGTGGTGGCGGATATGGCCACCATCAACCCGTTCGATTTCTTCCTGGAACCCGAAGCCGAGACGTATCCGTTTGAATATGATGAAATTCTGGCTGAGGAATTAGCGCCTTTCCGGGTGCTTCGTAAGCCGGGCAAAAAACTTACCTGCCTGATCAACGCCGTGAATACGGCGCTCGGCGGCAAGGAACTGCGCATGGTGGACATGCTGGTGATGGTAAACCGGCTGATCGCCGAGCGTATCTCCTATGTGGTGCGGATGGAGCCGGGCGTCTGGTCGCCTGAAAAAACTCTCACCGAGGCCAAAGGCTCCTGTCGGGATTCCGCGTGGCTGCTGGTGAACCTCATGCGGCATCTTGGTTTCGCCGCCCGGTTTGTCTCGGGTTATCTCATTCAATTAGTGGCAGACCAAAAACCGGTAGGCGATGGTCCGGCTGGCCCAACGGAAGATTTTACCGACCTGCATGCCTGGGCCGAGGTCTATCTGCCCGGTGCCGGCTGGATTGGTCTGGATGCCACCTCTGGCCTGATGACGGGCGAGGGGCATATTCCGCTCGCCGCCACCCCATCGCCAAGTTCCGCCGCCGCTATTTCCGGCCTGGTTGGTGAATGTGAAGCCGAATTCGACTTCGAAATGAAGGTTACCCGCGTGGCCGAAACCCCGCGTGTGACAAAACCTTATACGCCGCGCCAATGGCAGGATATTCTGGCCCGCGGTGCGGCGGTCGATTTGGCGCTTGCCAAGGGCGATGTGCGCCTGACCATGGGCGGCGAGCCAACATTTGTTTCATCGACTGACATGGAAGCGCCGGAATGGAACATCGAGGCAATGGGCCCGACCAAGCGCCAATACGCCGGCCGGCTGATTCGCAAGCTCACCCCGCTGTGGGCGCAAGGTGCGGCACTTACTTATAACATGGGCAAGCACTATCCGGGCGAGCAACTGCCGCGCTGGTCGATCCACGCCCATTGGCGCGAGGATGGCGAACCGGTCTGGCGCGACCCTTCGCTGCTGGCTTCCGACGACGACAAGGATGACGCGCAAGCCAAGGACGCAGCCAAATTCGCCGAGGCGCTGGCGGAGCGTCTGCAAATCGACCCAGGATTAGTGAACCCAGCCTACGAGGACATCCATTATTACCTCTGGCGCGAACACCGCCTGCCGGCCAATGTGGTGGCCGAAGACGCCAAATTGCGTGATGAACTGGAGCGCAAACGCCTCGCCAAAGTGTTCGCGCAAGGCCTCGCCGAACCCGTGGGCAGCGTGCTGCCGCTGCGCCGGGTGGTTGAGGATGGTGCGCGCCGCTGGCAGAGCGGTAAATGGTTTTTCCGTGACTCCGTGATGTTCCTGGTGCCGGGCGATAGTCCCATCGGGTTGCGCCTGCCACTGGAAGGCCTGCCCTGGGCTGACCCCGATCATATCGAGATCGAAGCGGAAATTGACCCCTTCGCGCCGCGTGAAGCATTGCCGAAAAAATTCGCGTTCAAACGCTTGCCCACGGGCGCACCGGGTAGCTCGATTGAAGGCTTCCGTCCGGTGCCGCAGGATGCGCCGGTGGTGGGCAAGGAAGAACCCGGATTGGTGCGCACCGCTCTGGCAGTGGAAGCCCGCGACGGTATTATCCATGTGTTCTACCCACCACTATATGCCGCTGAGGATTGGCTGGAACTCACCGCCGCCATCGAGGACACCGCCGAGGAATTTGGCCGCAAAGTGATTCTTGAAGGGTATTTGCCGCCCGAGGACGACCGGATTTTGAACTTCTCCGTCACCCCAGACCCTGGCGTGATCGAAGCCAACATCCACCCGGCCAATAGCTGGGCCGAAATCGTCGAGCGTTCCACGCAGCTTTACGAGGTTGCCCGCGAGGTTGGATTATCGGCGGAAAAATTCATGCTCGATGGTCGCCATGTTGGCACCGGCGGCGGCAATCACGTCGTCATGGGTGGGGCCACACCGGCTGACAGCCCGTTCCTGCGGCGGCCTGATTTGCTGAAATCCATGGTCGGGTTCTGGCACAACCATCCCTCGCTGAGCTTCTTGTTCAGCGGCTTGTTCATCGGCCCGTCGAGTCAGCATCCGCGGATCGACGAAGCCCGTCAGGACTCCCTGAACGAATTGGAAATCGCCTTCCAGCAGGTTTCGCGCCAGAGCAACACGCCGCCCTGGATGGTGGACCGCCTGTTCCGCAATATCTTCGCGGACATGACCGGCAATACCCACCGAACCGAATTCTGCATCGACAAAATGTACGACCCGAATTCAGCCTCTGGCCGCCGTGGCCTGGTGGAATTCCGCGCCTTCGAGATGCCGCCGCACGCTGAAATGTCAGCCGCGCAGGTACTTTTAATGCGCAGCGCTATCGCCGCTTTCTGGGAGAAACCCTATGAGCGCCGGTTGATCCGCTGGGATACCCGCCTGCATGACGAATTTTTATTGCCGCATTATGCCGAAGCCGATTTCAAAGACGCCTTGGCCGAGCTTGAAACTTTAGGTTTTCCGTTGAACCCTGATTGGTTCGCCCCGCATATGGAATTCCGCTTCCCGCAGGTGGGTGAAATTGCGGTGCGCGATATGAAAGTGGAACTGCGTCACGCGCTGGAGCCTTGGCATGTGCTGGGCGAGGAGCAAACGTCCAGCGGCACGGCGCGTTATGTTGATAGCTCGGCGGAACGCTTGCAGACCAAAGTTTCCGGCTGGGTCGATGAGCGCTACACGCTCTCTTGCAACGGTGCCGCATTACCGCTGCAACGTACCGAAGTGCCTGGTGAATATGTGGCGGGTGTGCGCTTCAAAGCGTGGCAGCCGTACTCGGCGTTGCACCCCACCATCGGGGCACAGGTGCCGCTGGTATTCGATGTATATGATAAATGGTCTGGCCGCAGCATTGGCGGTATGACTCACCATGTCGCGCACCCTGGCGGCCGCGCTTACGACGATTTCCCGGTCAATGCCAACTCCGCCGAAGCCCGCCGCCGCTCGCGCTTCTTCGGCATTGGTCACACACCGGGACCGATGGCTGAACCCAAGCCCGTGCAGGGACCGGAATATCCCCGTACGCTCGATTTGCGCCGCTATGCTTAGAGCGGGTTTACGCAAAATCCGGCGTTTCATGCAGGCGGAGGTGCTCGACGAACTCACCCGCTTGCGGGCTGAGGTGGCGCGCAGCAATGAACTGGCCACGCAGATGGAAGCAGCGCTGTTGAGTCTGGCGTTGCTGAAGGATGATAAAGGCTAGATTATCTCAAGCAGCGCCCTGGCAAAGTGCTGCATACTGTAAGTATCGCAATAATCTCGCCGCGCCGCCTCAGTTTTCTGGGGCGTTTCCAGCACCTGCGATAGCGCCAGCGCAATCTCTGTTGCGTCCAGCGTATCGGCTACCCGCACGACATAGCCGGGGGCAAAAATATTATCGGCAAGGTCCTGATTGGCGACGCAAGGCAGGCCAGCCGCGATACAATCCTGCAACGCGCCTGAAATATTCCCAGGCTGGCCCTCACGCAGTTGCAGCGCGGCATCGGCCGCCAACAGATATTGCCGGTATAAATTCTCCGCGACCACATCCTCACCAAATACCACATCGCGGGCAATGCCAAGCTGCGTTGCCAGCGCTTTGTAAGTCGCTACATGCAGTGTCGCCTCGCCCACAAATACCAGCTTGCAGGCAGAATTCATGCGCATCCGGGCAAAACTATGCAGCGCTGTTTCAATTCCCTTTTGCGGGGCAATAAAACCAAAGCTGGCAATAATTTTCATGGTATCTTCGATACCCAGCGCCTGCCGCGCGGTTTGGCGCATGGTGTGGGTAATATGGGCGGGTGCATCCCGGTAAATCGCGAACGGCAAATATTTGGCAGCCGCACCAAAGCGCGCCTGCACCAAGTTGGCAGGCTGTTGGCTATGAAATATCAAAGGCTTGGCTGCTGCAGCGATCTCACCCAAAAAACTTGCCTCGCGCTGCGTCTCGTCAGCACTCCAAGCCAAAATCTCGGCCTCTGCCACGGGGCGTTTCAACTCCTGTCCCGCGATCGCGGCCGCAGCGCGTAATCCACCCGCGGAGACTAGCCCTAGCAAGCGTGCATCATGGCAAAGCACCGCGCTGCCGTACGTCACTGCGAGTTCGTAGGCGCGCGTATGGTGCGGCGAATTGCCCAGCACGCTCAACACTCGCCCCGACCTCCGCCTCAAATGCGCCAACGGGGATAACGCACCTTGTGAAAACACCCTCAACCGCGTCAACGGTTGCAGCGCCGCCACCAGTGCGGCTGAGTGGTCTGCCACACCAGATTTTACCGGCGGCAGCGGCGTCATTATTGCCAGCTCCGGCTTTTCACCCCTTAAAACCGCCGGAGCCCTTGGTCGTAGCGCCCCCCAAACTCGTTGGCTCACGGCTTCGGCGGAAAAGCGCGCCAGCACTAACCCCTGCGCTGCCACTACCGCAGCCCGCCGCGCGGGGTTTGTTACGATCTCCTCCAGAATGACCGCCAGACTCGCCTCATCATCGGGGGCAAAGCGCAACGCCGCATCATCCACCAATTCCCGGTGCGCCAAAATATCCGAGACAACCGCCGGCGTGCCGGCAGCCATGGCCTCAATCACCGGCAGCGAAAACCCCTCCGCATAGGATGGCGCAACAACACAATAAGCCTGCGCAAACAGCCGCCGCAGGTCCGCCGGCTTCACCGCGCCGGTAAAAGTAACATCAGTAATCGCGTGCAAACGTGCCTCCTGTGCCGGGTTGCATCCGCCGCTGATCACCAAAGGAATTTTTCGGAGAGTTGCACAACTCGCATGAGCACGCGCCAGCACGTCGGGGTTTTTACGCGCATCGGCACCGCCCGCCATAAAAATATGGCGCGGTGCCGCGGTCTGTACGTCAGTCATCCATCCTGGCAACGCAACACCGGTAACCACCGCGTTGACCGGGCCCAAAAGCTCCACCAATCGTGCCTGGGTTGCCGCCGAAATTGGCAAAAATACATTGTATCGCCGCAACCAAGCCAATGCCGTTGCGTATTCCAGCCGCGCTTTGGGCGTGTCCAAATAGCTCTTGGCATCATCAAACGGAATGAAGTCATACACCACAGCGGCTTTGGTTATGTGCGGGTCCAGTAGCAGCCGCGCCAATGCCAATGGGTTTTTCCCCATCGGCGCAGGGTTCAAGAACACGGCGCCCGGGGCAAGGTCTGGCAGATAAGCGTGGGGTGAGAGCAGCGCGGCCCGGCCGGTAATATCTATTGGCAGCGGGGGGAATTTTGGATCAAACAGCCCCACAAATGGCTCAGGCGCACTCTCCACGATGCGCCGCGCATGGCTGCCAATGCCGCGCGTTGCGGTATCGGGGTCTTGCAGGCAGCGCAGGTCAATGACAAGCCGGGGGGCGTGTGGCGGTGGCGTGTTTGTGGTTATACAGAGACCATCATGCATCACCCTCGCATCATTAAACCTTAAGTAGCAAGTTGCAATTCATGACCTTTTACCCGAGGCGCCTCACCGGCCTGCGTTTGCCATTGGCGCACACCGAACCGCAATTGCGAGCCGCCATTTGCGTTGCTTTCGGGGTGCCTGATACTGCTTTGCACCACTACAGCATCTTCCGTCGCGCCTTTGATGCCCGGAAAAAAAGCGATATCGTGCTGGTTTATACCATCGACGCCGCGCTAACTGTAGCCGTTACCAGCGGCGAGCCCCCACCCGATACCACGTACAAGTTCGTCTCCACCCCCGCAAAACCTGCCAAACGCCCTGTCATCATTGGCACCGGCCCGTGCGGTATTTTTGCCGCCCTCATCCTGGCCCAGATGGGACTACGACCGATTATTCTGGAGCGCGGCAAACTGGTGCGCGAACGCACCAAGGACACCTGGGGCCTATGGCGCAAGTCTGTCCTCAACCCGGAATCCAATGTGCAGTTTGGCGAAGGTGGGGCAGGGACCTTCTCAGACGGTAAACTCTACAGCCAGATCAAAGACCCTCAGCATTTAGGTCGCAAAGTCCTCACCGAGTTCGTTAAAGCCGGGGCGCCGGAGGAAATTCTCTACGTCAGCAAACCCCATATCGGCACCTTCCGCCTGGTCGGCATGGTGGAAACCATGCGGGCCAGCATCGAAGCGCTCGGCGGCGAATATCGCTTCAACGCCAAAGTCACCGACATCGAGATCGACGCCGCCCGCCAGGTCCGCGGCGTGCATCTGCAATCGGGTGCGTACATTGAGGCCGATCATGTCGTGCTCGCCATCGGCCACAGTGCCCGCGATACATTCGAGATGCTGCTGGCGCGTGGCGTGTTCATTGAACCAAAACCATTTTCAGTAGGGTTCCGCATCGAACATCCGCAATCGATGATCGACGCACACCGTTTTGGCGCCTTCGCAGGCAACCCGATTTTAGGTGCTGCCGACTACAAACTCGTCCACCACGCTGCCAATGGCCGCTCGGTTTACAGCTTCTGCATGTGCCCCGGCGGCACGGTGGTTGCCGCCACCTCCGAGCCGGGCCGGGTGGTCACCAATGGCATGAGCCAATATTCCCGCAACGAGCGCAACGCCAACGCTGGCATCGTTGTTGGCATTACGCCGGATGATTACCCGGGCGACATTCTTGCCGGCGTTGCCTTTCAGCGTCGCTGGGAATCCGCTGCCTATGTGGCGGGTGGCAGCAGCTACGCCGCCCCCGGCCAACTGGTTGGCGACTTTCTCGCCAACCGTCCCTCCACGGCGCTCGGCGAGGTGATCCCTTCCTACAAACCTGGCGTCACCCCCACCGACCTCACGTCGACACTGCCGGACTATGCCATCGAGGCTATTCGTGAAGCCCTTCCAGCGTTTGACAAACAAATCCGTGGCTTTGCCCGGCCCGATGCGGTGCTGACCGGGGTTGAAACCCGCACCTCATCGCCGATTCGCATCACGCGGGGTAAAAACCTGCAGAGCCTCAATACTATCGGCCTGTTTCCGGCAGGTGAGGGCGCTGGCTATGCCGGCGGCATTCTTTCCGCCGGTGTTGATGGCATTAAAGTCGCGCAAGCGGTGGCGCAAAGCCTCACGGACGATGAGTTTTAGGAGTATATTTTCATACAACCAGCCTATATTATAGAAGTTTTTTTCTATGCCTTTATATAAGAGATCAAAAAACAATCAATAAAATTACTTATTTTGCTT
>DAIDEE010000073.1 GCA_027308685.1 Acidocella sp. | reverse complement strand
GCTCATAGGGGGTGCGTAACAGGGCCAGGGCGGCGTGGGCGGTGCTGGCCCAGAGTGCGACCATGGCGGCCATGGATTCGCGCAGTTCGCGGTCTGCGGCCATGGCAGTGAGTTCGCTTTGCCACAGGGCTATCCAATCTTCGGCCAGACGATCTCTCATGCAGCATCATGTCCCCGGAAAACCTTACCCCGGCATGGTAGTACCCTAAAACGATGTCACCCCGCCATATGGCAATTGCGAAGATAAGTTTGCACTGCGCAAAAACATGTGGGAACGTGACAGCGAAGCGCGGGACACCAGGCTGGGAGCTAAATTATGAGCGAAACGACCTCTGAGACGCCACCTCCGGTCATTGTTAAAAAATACGCCAACCGGCGATTGTATAACACTGAAAGCTCGAGTTACATCACGTTGGATAATCTGGCTGAAATGGTGCGGGAGAACCGCGATTTTGTGGTTTATGACGCGAAGTCCGGCGAGGATATTACCCGCAGCGTGTTGACCCAGATTATCGTGGAAGAGGAAGGCAAGGGCAAAGCCATGCTGCCGACCAATTTTTTACGCCAGCTTATCGGGTTTTATGGCGATAATATGCAGAGCGTGGTGCCAAGGTACCTTGACCAGGCGATGAATAGTTTTGCCAAGCAGCAGGAACAAATGCGCGCGGCGATGCAAAAGACCGTGGGGGTGTTCATGCCGCCGGGGATGGAAGACGTGGGCCGCAAGAATATGGCGATGATGGAGCGGGCGATGACGTTGTTCACGCCGTTTTACCGCGAGGGTGAGCCCAAAGAGGGCGATGCCGTGGTTAATGAGTATCAGGAAGAAATTATGAGCCTGCGGGCGGAAGTTGAACGGTTGCAGCAGCAACTGGCGATGGCGCGGGCGAAGCCAAAGAAGGCTGAATAAACGGCGCTGTTACAATTACTTGCCTTTTGAGAGCGATTTTTTGCTGATGGCCCGATAATTTCAGGCTCCGTGCATTTGCTCAGGAGGGATCTGATGAAAAATTGGCTGTTGGTTTTGATGTTGGTGGCTGGCGTGGCGCCGTTGGCTGGGTGTGTGGTGGTGCCGGACCGCCCCTATGCCGGGGCGGTATGGGTGCCAGGGCATTATAATGTTGGTGGATTTTGGATACGTGGTCATTTCAATTAGATGTGGGCCATGTTGTTTGAGGAGCGCGTGTCTTCTTTAGTTTGAATGGGAATCATCACCGGGCGGCGCCCTGGACCCAGTTTTGGGTGCTGGTGGGGTTTTTGGGCGTATGCCTGGCGGTGGCTGGTACGGCGGGCGCATTGACGGTGGGTCCGGCGCTGCTGTGGTATGCCACGCTAACTCACCCGTGGCTCAGCCCGCCGAACTGGGTGTTCGGGCCGGTCTGGAGCGTGATGTATGGCGCAATGGCGGTGGCGGCCTGGATAATCTGGCGGGAGCCGGGGATGCCGCGCAAACGGCGCAATGCGATGACATTGTGGGGTGTGCAACTGGCGCTGAACGCCTCCTGGAGCCCGGTGTATTTTGGTTTGCACATGCTAGGTGCGGGACTGGTTGTTATTTTGGCGCTGTGGGTGGCGGTGGCGGCAACAAGCTGGCGGTTTTATCGGCTGGACCCCCGCGCTGGGTGGTTGATGGCACCTTATGTAGCCTGGGTGGGATTTGCGACATATTTGAACGCGGGGTTCTGGTGGCTGAACCGCTGATGGGCTAAAGACGGCGTTATGAACAAAATGATCTATCTGGCCCCGTTCATTATGGCGGGTTTGAGCGTCTCACCGGCTTTCGCGCAGATGACCCCGAGTGCTACGGGTCTGACCGGCGGGGCAGCTCCGCAACCGCGGGCGCAGACCCCCGATATTGCACCGCCGGCATTGCCGGGCGCCGATGTGACCGGTGGGATCGCCACCGCGCCAAAAATTAAAAAGGCTAATAGCGGCGACCCGACGGTGGATTTATTTGCGGCCATCAATAAGGGCGATTATGCCGATGCCCAGGATGCCATCGGCCGCGGCGCTGATTTGACCGCGCATGATGCGCTGGGCGAGACGCCGCTGGATCTCTCGATTGCGCTGAACCAGAATAATATTACATTTTTGATTTTGGCAACCCAGCAGGAGAGCGGCGGCAATCCGTCTGGCCCGCCGATGTCGGTGAGCAGCGCTGCGCCCGCCAAGCGGGTGATGAAGCCGAAGGCGCACCCGGTGCAGGTGCGTGTGGAGACGGCCCCGTTGGCCGCGGCAGCCCCGAAGCCAGCCGCGCCGGTGTATGGCAGTGATACCGGGCAGCCGAATGTGTCGGTTGGGTATTTGGGGTTTGGGCAGAAGTAATTAGTGGGCTTCGCCCCAGTTGTGGCCGGTGCCGGTTTCCACGATCAGCGGCACTGAGAGTTTTGCGGCATTTTGCATGATGGTTTGTGCCAGTGCTGCGGTGGCTTCGGCCTCCTGCGTGGGGGCTTCAAAGAGTAATTCATCGTGCACCTGTAACAATAAGCGGGCCGAGAGTTTGGCGGCTTTTAATGCGGCGGGCAATTTTACCATGGCGTATTTGATGATGTCGGCGGCACCGCCTTGTAAGGGCGCGTTGATGGCCTGGCGCTCGGCGTAGGCGCGAAGCTGCGGTAATTTGTCCTTGATGCGTGGCACCCAGCAGCGCCGCCCGAAGGGGGTTAGCACAAAACCGTCGATACGGGCTTGCTCCTTGGTGTTGTCCATATAGGCGCGGATTTGCGGGTAGCGCTGGAAGTAGGCGTCGATATAGGTTTTGGCCTCGCCGGCGGAGATGCCAAGCTGGCGGCCCAGGCCGAAGGCCGAGATGCCATAGATGATGCCGAAGTTGATGGCTTTGGCGCGGCGGCGGGTGGCGGCGTCCATGCCGTGCATCGGTACGTTGAAAACTTCCGAGGCGGTGCGGGCGTGGATGTCCTCACCGGCGGCAAAACTTTGTTTCAAGGCCGGAATATCGGCGACATGGGCAAGCAGGCGCAATTCGATTTGCGAGTAATCGGCGGAGATCAGCTGGTGGCCGGGGGCGGCGATGAAGGCTTTGCGGATGCGGGCACCCTCGGTGGTGCGGATGGGGATGTTTTGTAAGTTGGGGTCGATGGAGGAGAGCCGCCCAGTGGTGGTGGCGGCCATTGCGAAATTGGTGTGGACGCGCCCGGTGGCGGGGTTGATCTGGTTGATCAGCGCATCGGCGTAGGTGGATTTTAGTTTGGCGAGCTGGCGCCAGTCGGTGACGGCCTGGGCGATCTCATGGCCGGCTTCAGCGAGGGATTCCAGCACCGAGGAATCGGTGCCCCAGGCGCCGAGTTTGCTTTTTTTGCCGCCGGGGAGTTTGAGCACGTCGAATAAAATTTCCCCCAACTGCTTGGGGCTGCCGACATTGAAGCTCTGGCCTGCAAATTTATGGATTTGGGTTTCAAATTCGGCCATGCGGGTAGCAAATTCCAGCGACATTGATTGCAGATCGTCGCGGTCCACCATGATGCCGGCGCATTCCATGGCGGCGAGAATGGGGATGAGTTTTTTCTCGGTTAGTTCATAGAGGGCGAGCGATTGGTTGGGACGCAGGGCGGGTTTTAATAATTCCCACAGGCGCAGCGTGATGTCCGCGGCTTCAGCGGCGTAGGCGGTGGCGCGGTGTAGCGCGATGTTGGCGAAGGCCAAGCGGTTGCGGCCGGAGCCTGAGATGGAATCATATGGTGCGGCGGTGTGGTTGAGGTGCAGCAGGGCCAGCTCGTCACGGTCGTGGCCGTGCAGGCCGGCGTCCATGGCGTATGAGATCAGCATGGTGTCATCGAGCGGGGCAATGTGGGTGAGGCCGCGCCGGGCGAGAATTTCGGTACCGTATTTCGCGTCGTGGAAGATTTTTAAAACACCAGGGTCTGCCAGCAGGTTTTTTAAGGCGGCGACGACATCGGCGGTGTTGAGTTGTGGTGCATCATCGAGTGAGAGGTTGTGGGCGAGCGGGATGTAGCAGGCGCTACCAGGGGCGGTGGCGAGCGCGACGCCGACCAAATTGCCGTGCAGGGAGTTGCGGTCGTCGGTTTGCATGTCCAGCGCAAAACGCCCGGCGGCGGTGGCGGCGGCAATGACCGCGTGCAGGGCTGGCAGGCTGGTGATGCTGGTATAGCCGGCAAAAGGCGCGGCATGGGCGGGTGCCTGCGGTTCAACAGCGGGCTGGTGAGCGGCTGGCTTGGTGCCGATTACATCGAGGCGCTGCTTGATGCTTTTGAAATTCTGGGTATCGAGGAAGGCGCTTAAGGTGGCGTCGTCCCAATGTTTTACCACGAAATTGTCGATCGGTTCCGGCAAGGGCGCATCGTCGCGGAGCAGAACAAGTTGTTTGGAGATGCGGGCGTCTTCGGCGTGTTCGATCAGCATGTCGCGGCGCTTGCCGGGCTTCATCGCGGGGGCGGCTGCTAGCACTGCTTCGAGGTTGCCGTATTCGTTGATGAGCTGGGCGGCACCTTTGGGGCCGATGCCGGGCACGCCGGGCACGTTGTCGGTGGAATCGCCGATCAGGGCTTGCACTTCGATGACTTTATCGGGCGTCACGCCAAATTTGGCCTCCACTTCCGCAAGGCCGATGGGGATGTTTTTCATCGGGTCCAGCATGGTGACGGACGGGCCGAGCAGCTGCATGAGGTCTTTGTCGGAGGAGACGATGATGGCTTCGCCGCCGATGGTTTTGACCGCTTTGGCGTAGGCTGCGATGAGGTCGTCGGCTTCCCAGTCAGGCAGTTCGATGCTGGGCAGGCCGAAGGCGCGGGTGGCCTCGCGGATCAGGGCGAATTGCGGGATCAGTTCGGGTGGGGCCGGTGGGCGGTGGGCTTTGTAGGGCGTGTAAAGCCGGTTGCGGAAGGTTTGGCTGCCGGCATCGAAAATCACCGCGATATGGCTGCCGGTGTGGTCCTTGATGAGCCGCGATATCATGTTGCAGAAGCCGAACACCGCATTGACATGGGTGCCGTCTGGGCGGGTCATCGGCGGGATGGCGTGGAAGGCGCGGAAGATGAAGCCTGAGCCGTCAACCAATACCAGGCGTATTTTATTCAATGGCTGTGGTCCGTCGCACCGGGGTCGAGGATAAAGAGTTTTGAGCAATAGGGGCAGGTGACCTGGGTGCCGGTGATTTTGAGGAACACTTTCGGGTGACCTAAGCTGCCGACACCGCCATCACAGGAGACGGCGCGGGTTTTGACGTGGATAATCTCGGTCGTGGTGGGTGTGCCGTCCGGCATGGTGGGCCTCGCTGTTAGGGTTGAAGGTATGATAGCGCTAATGCGGATGGGCACAAAATTCTGCGCGATGTTGGTGATGCTGGGGCTGACGGTGGCTTTGAGCGACTGTGCGGCGGTGCCGTTCGGGGTGCCGAAGGCGTATCCGGGGCACCCGATCATCACCAGCGGGGTTTTTGAGTTGAAGGGTGGCGTGCGCTTGCCGTACCGGTTGTATCCGGCGCAGGGCAAACTGCGGGCTGTGGTGCTGGCGCTGCATGGTTACACAGACAGCCGCGACGCCTGGGTGCTGCTGGCGAAGGTGCTGAATGCGCGCGGCATTGCGGTTTATGCGCCGGATCAGGCGGGCTTTGGTGCCACCGCCCATCGTGGTTATTGGGCGGGCGCGCCGGTGATGCTGAATGAGGCGCGCCAGATGGCGGTGCAGTTGCGGGCGCAATACCCGCATACAAAACTGGTTCTGATGGGTGAGAGCATGGGCGGGGCCGAGGCGATTCTGCTGGGGGCCTCGGCCAACCCGCTGCCGGTGGATGCTTACGTGATTTCAGCCCCCGCGGTGTGGGGCGGCGATGCGTTGAACCCGGCCTACCGCGAAACCATGAAGGTGGCGGCATTTTTTGCCCCGCAAAAGCGCCTCACCGGTGGGTCTGTGCATGTGAAGGCGAGCGACAACAAGGCGGCGTTGATAGAGTTTGGCGAGGACCCGCTGACGATTCATGCGCCACGGGTGGATGATCTGGCCGGCTTGGTGCGGATGATGGGCGATGCGCAGGCTGCATGTGCGCGGTTTGATAAGCCGGCGCTGATTTTATATGGCGGGCATGATGAGCTGATCCCCAAAGAGGCGATGCGCCGCTGCTGGGAGGCGATCCCCGCGCGGGCGCCGGTGGTGCTGGCGTATTACCCACCGGATTATCATATGATCGAGCGGGATTTGGAGCGGGCGGTGCCGAGCGAGGATATTGCGGGGTTTATTTTGGGGGAGGGCGTGCAGTCTGATGCCCCAAGCGCGGCAACGGTGTTTTTGGCGGCGGGTGGGTAGGGTGCGCCGTTAAAACGCGGCTTCGTCGAAAATCTTCGTGATATTGCGGTCCCATTTGTTGTGATAGTGGCTCAGCCAGTGTTCGGCTTGGGTGGGAGCGCCGGCGGCGATGTGGTGCAGGGGCGAGAGATACACCCGCTCGTCCAATCCTTCAGCGTTGATGTTGCCGCGCGCGCGCAGGCCCTGGTCGGCGATCACCACGGCGTCGCGGGCCAGGCTGCGTAAGGTGCCGTCGCGGAACGGGGTGTGGATGCCCAGCTTGGGAACTTCGGCGCGTAACGCCAGGGTTTTTTCATAGGAGATATTGGCGGCCAGCTCGGCGGCGGCGGCCAGTGAGGCGGGATCGTAGAAGATGCCGGTCCAGAAGGCTGATTGCGCGAGCATCATGGCGGGGCTGCCGGAATCCGCGCCGCGGGTTTCGATGTAGCGTTTGAGGCGTACATCGGGGAAGGCGGTGGTCATGTGGTCGGCAAAGTCACCGAGGGTGGCGTGTACGCCGGCTAGTTCACCCGGCAGGCGGCCGCCCATGAAGTCGCGGAAGGAGGCGCCCGCCACATCGTGGTAGATACCGTCGCGGTAGACAAAATACATCGGCACATCGAGCAGCCATTCCACATAGGCCTCGAAGCCGAAGCTGCGGCTGAAGAAGATGGCAGGGATGCCGGCGCGGGCTTTGTCGGTGTCGGTCCAGACCTGGGCGCGGTTGGAGAGAAAGCCGGTGGGGCGGCCTTCCATGAAGGGAGAGTTGGCGAACATGGCGGTGGCGAGCGGCTGCAGCGTGGCGGCGACCCGCATTTTGGTGATCATGTCTTGTTCGGAGGAGAAATCGAGGTTCACCTGCACGGTGCAGGTGCGCAGCATCATGTCGAGGCCGAGGCTGCCCACCTTGGGCATATAGTCGCGCATGATTTTGTAGCGGCCCTTGGGCATGAAGGGCATCTGGGCGCGAGTCGCGGTGGGGTGGAAGCCAAGCGGCATGAAGCCGAGGCCGAGGGCCGGGCCCAGGCGCTTCAGGCGGGCGATGTGCTTATCAAGCTCGGCTTTGGTTTCGTGCAAGGTGGTGAACATGCCGCCGGAGAGTTCAAACTGCCCGCCAGGTTCGAGCGAGAGCGAGGCACCACCGGATTTCAGGCCGATGATGTTGCCATTGTCCAAAATAGGGGTTTGGTGTTCGAGGTCCTCGATGACGCGCAGCAGCGCCTTGATGCCGGGCTTGCCGCCCACGGTTTCATAGGCCGGAGGTGCCAGGGTATCGAGATGGAAGCCAAACGCCTCATGCTCGGTGCCGATGCTGTAGGCGGAGGGCGGTTTGCAGCCGGCGGCCAGATAGTCGGCAAGCTCCTGCGTACCGGTGATGGGGGTGGTGTCAGCGTCTCCGGGGTTCGACAAGGGCTACTCCTGTGGCGGGTCCGTTGCGAGGAGCAAGGCAAGCCCGGCGATGGCGGCGGTTTCGGCACGTAGAATATGTGCCCCAAGTGACACGCGTGTCACTTGGGGATGCGTGTCGATACTGACAAGCTCGGCATCGGTAAAGCCACCCTCGGGGCCGACCAGCAGTGCGCTGGGGGCGGCGGTGTGGCGGACCAGGCGGGCGGTGCGGCGTTCATCGGCGACGAATAAGTGGCGGTTTTCCGGCCATTTTGCCATCAGGGCGGGTAAAGTGAGGGGGGCCATGATGGTAGGGATGGCCAGACGCTCGCATTGCTCGGCGGCTTCGATGGCGATGGCGCGCAAGCGCTCCAGGTTCACATGGTCGGCCTGGGTGCGCAGCGTGATGACCGGCTGGAGGCAGGCAACACCGAGTTCGGTGGCTTTTTCCACCACCAGGTCGGTTTTGGTGCGTTTCAGCAGGGCAAAGCATAGCCAGCTATCAGGCTCGGGGGTTTGGGGCCGGGTTTGGGTGAGCGGGGTGAAGCTGACTTTTTTGCGGGTGAGCTCGCTGATGGCGGCGTGCCACTCGCCGTCCTGGCCGTTGAAGAGCAAAACCGGGTCACCCACGCTGCGGCGCATGACATTTGCAAGATAATGCGCCTGCGCCTCGCTGCCGGGGGCGGGTAGGCCGTGGGCGAGGGGGGCGGTGATAAAAAGCCGGATTGACGAAGTGCTCATGGCGGGTGGAGTAGCATCTATGGATGGATTTACCGATATCCGCGCTGGCGGTTGGGTGCGGCATTTACCGAGGCGCTGGATTCCCTATGCGATTTTGGCGCGGTTTGACCGCCCGGTGGGGGCGTGGCTGCTGTTTCTGCCCGGGCTGTGGGCTATTTGCCTGGCGGCGCCGAATTTTTGGCTGGGGGCGTGGCTCACTGCGCTGTTCGGCGTGGGGTCGGTGGTGATGCGCGGTGCCGGGTGCGTGGTGAATGATTTATGGGACCGCGATATGGACCGGCTGGTGACCCGCACGGCCGGGCGGCCGTTGGCCTCGGGGATTTTGAAGCCGATCGATGCGATGGCGTTTTTAGCGCTGCTGCTGGCGCTGGGGCTGTTGATTCTGGTGCAACTGGATGTTCCGGCGCGTTGGCTGGGGGTGATCTCGCTGGTGCCGGTGGCGCTGTATCCGTTGGCGAAGCGGGTGACGTGGTGGCCGCAGATTGTGCTGGGGTTCACCTTCGGCTGGGGCGCATTGCAGGGTTATGCGGCCGCCGGTGGGGCGCTGCATTGGCCGGCGGTGCCGCTCTATGCGGCGGCAATCTTCTGGATATTGGGGTATGACACGATTTACGCGCATCAGGACCGCGAGGATGATGCGCTGATCGGGGTGCGATCTACCGCCCGGCTGTTTGAGACCAACACCAGGCCGTTTTTGCTGGTATGCTACGGCGCGATGATGTTGCTGCTGGCGGTGGCGATGGCGATGGCCAAACTTTCGGTGTTTGGTATTGCCGCTCTGGTGCTGCCGGTGGTGTTGCTGGCCCGGCAGATTATTTTGCTGGATATCAACAACCCTGAATTATGTTTGAAATTATTCAAGTCGAACCGAGAGGTCGGGCTGGCGGTGGCGGTGGCCATTTTGATCGGGCAGATGGTCTGAACCCTCGGGCTGGAGCGCGAGGGTTCAGATGTTTTCAGGTTAGTGCTTCATTTTTCCGGCTTTGGCCATGTGGTCCTGGAACAATTTGTCGGCGATTTTCTGCTGCGCTTCGGGGAAGGTGGCATATAATGCGCTGAAGGCGGCCGCGAGATTTTTAACACCGTCGGCATGGGCCTGCGCGAGTGTGGCGTAGGATTGCATGTTTTCCGGGGCGGTCATGCGGGAGATGTCGGAGCGGCTGTGGAACGCGGCGTCCATCTGGGCGGCGTTGTCGCGCATCACCTGCGCGAACTGCTTCCAGGCGGGTTCCTCCGCGGCGGTTATTTTGAGCTGGTCGTGCAGCGTGTTGATATGTTGTTCAACCTTGGCGGCAGCGGCCTTTGACATCACCGGGGTGGTGGCCGCAGGCGCGGCCATGGGTGCGCTCATGGGTGCGCTCATGGGCGTGGTGGTTTGGGCGAAGGCGGTCATCGGGATAAAAGACGCCGGGAGAGCGAGGGCGGCCATGGTGGCAGCGACACGCGCAAATACTGTGGGCTTCATCGGGAGTCTCCGTTAAATGTCAGGCTGTGAGTGGCGTTTTTTGATTTAGCCGCGACTTAGTACGGCGAGTAATAAACGCCCGGCGGGGGGGCGTAATACACCGGCGGTGGCGGGGCGTAATACACC
>DAIDEE010000062.1 GCA_027308685.1 Acidocella sp. | reverse complement strand
GGATGACGGAAAGGGGGTGCTGGGGATGACGGAAAGGGGGGGCGCAGGATGACGGAAAGGGGTGCGGGGGATGACGGAGATCAGGGCGTGGATGGCCGGGTCAAGCCCGGCCATGCCGCGTGGCAGGTTAGCCGCCGAATTTGGTCAGCATGGCGCGCAGCGGGTTGGCGCCGGGGTTGGAGGCTTTCATGTTGATGACGATGTCGCGGGCGTCGTCGGCGTTGCCGTAATAGGATTGCTCCATGCCGGAATCGTTTGAGAATACCGAGCCGGCGAGCGAGATGCCGCCGTACAGGCCTTCGGTTTTGCTCAAGGTGAGGATGTCGGCGTTGAGGGCGGTGGACATGGAGCCGTTCACGCCAGCGCCGAGTGTTGCGATGGTCAGCCCGGCGTCAGCGCCGATTTTGAATTGTGAGTTGAGCAGCGCGTTCAGGCCGCCTTCAGTCATCACCAGCATCAGCACTTTGGCGCTTTGCACGCCAATTTGTAGGCCAAAGCTGCCGGAGCCCATGGAATAGAAGGCCGGGGCGGACCAGGAGCCGCCGGCGGCGCGGGCCACCATCACGCAGCCGCCGCCTTCGCCGCCGATCATGAAGCCGGCGCGGAAAATATCGGGGCAGATGACCACGGCGCGGGCCTTGCGCAGAAAATCCTGGGCCTGATGACCGGGCGGGCCTTCCATCAGGCTTTCCAGCGCCAGGGTGGAACTATCAACTAAATGCTGGGGGGAATCGGCGCGCGCGGCGGCCAGCGGGGTCAGGGTGGCGGCAAGCATCGTGGCAGCGAGGAAAAGGCGTTTCATGGGTGCGGCTCCTGTAATGTTGTGCTTTAGGTGAGGGTGAGGATCCTAAAACTCAAGTTGATAATTGTTCATTGAGTGAAACCAATCGCCAGTCGCAACCATTATAATCCAGGCGCGTCAACGAGATGTTTTCAACGGCGAGCGACAGTGCCTGGTGCGGGTTGAGCTGCAGGGCGTGGGCGCAGGCGGCGCGGATGGCCCCGCCGTGGCTAATGATGATGATGTTTTTTTCATCCAGGTGGGTCAGGCGGTCCAGCGCGTGGCCGACGCGCTGGATCATGGCGGCGAAGCTTTCGCCGCCGGGGGGGATTTCAGCGGCGGCGATCGGCCAGAACGGGTGGCGCTCGGCGGGGTGGCGGTTGGCAAATTCATGGATCGGGGTGCCTTGCCAGTCGCCGAAGTTTTGTTCGACGAAGGCTGGTTCCACCTCCCACGGTTGGGTGGGGTACCCGGCGGCGAAGATGGCGCGGGCGGTGTGTTGGGTGCGTGATAAGGGGGTGACGATGAGTTTGGCATGGCGCGGCAGGCGCGCGGCGAGGGCGGCGTAGCGGTGGGCTTCGGCGGTCATGGTGGTGTCGCAGATGGCAACATCGTTGGTGCCATAGAGGAAGTTTAAGGCGTCCGGGTGGACCAGGGCGTGGCGGATGAGCCAGAAATGCACCAAGATTATTCTCCGATGGATATGAGAGCGCCGCGGATGCGGGCGGCGCGGAATTGCAGGCCGAAGACGGCGATGGCGACGAGCAGCCAGATGGTATTGAGGGCGGCGGCGGCGGCGAGGTTGGGGATGTCGATGGTATTATGCAGTAATGCGGCGCGCATGCCCTCGAAGATGTGGGCGGCGGGCAGGGCCAGGGCCAGCGGTTGCAGCCAGGGCGGCAGCACCGCGACCGGATAGAACACGCAGGCGAAGGGGGTGATGCCGAACGCCACCGTCCAGGCCAGGGCCTCGGCGCCGGCGCCGTAGCGGAACAGCAGCGCGACGATCAGGAGCGCCACCCACCAGCCCATGAGTAAGAGGTTGATAAAAAACAGCAAAAGGACCGGCCCCAGATGCAGGATGTTGAAGCTGTAGAGCAGGTAGGCAAGAATTGTGGCGGGAAACAGGCCGACCAGGGTGCGTAGTAGTGAGACCACCAGGAGCGAGGCCACCAGCTCAGCCGGGCGCAGTGGGCTGACGAACACATGGCCGAGATTGCGCGACCAGATGTCCTCGAGGAAGGAATAGGTGACGCCGAGCTGGCCGCGCAATGTGACCTCCCACAGCAGCACGCCCGCGATGAGCGCACCGCCCGCCAGCAGGCCGGGGTTGAGGGTGGCGTGCGAAAAATAACTGGCGGTGAAGCCCCAGATGAGGAGCTCCAGCGTGGGCCAATAGGAGATTTCCAGCAGGCGTGGCCAGGAGCGGCGGTAGAGCGCCACATGGCGGTAAACCAGGCCGTAGATACGGCGGGCGGATTGGGCGAGCGGCTTCATAGGGAGGGGCTCCGGGCGATGTCGAGAAACACCTGTTCCATGTCCGCACGGCCATAGCGGGTGAGCAGGCCATCGGGCGTGCCGCGGTCGACGATTTTGCCGGATTTCATCATCAGCACGTCGTCACACAGGCGCTCGACCTCGGCCATGTTGTGGGAAGCCAGCAGGATGGTGGCGTTATGGGTGCGGCGGTAATCCTCCAGGGTGGTGCGCACGAAGTCGCCGGTGTCGGGGTCTAATGAGGCGGTGGGTTCGTCGAGCAGCAGGACATCAGGGAGGTTGATGAGGGATTTGGCGAGCGCCACGCGGGTTTTCTGGCCTGCCGAGAGTTCGCCTGCGAGGCGGTTGAGGAGGGGTCCAAAGTTGAACTGGGTGGCTAACTCGTCGATGCGGCGGGCGAGGTGGGGCACGTTATAGAGGGGGCCATAGACCCGCAGGTTTTCGATGACTGACAGGCGGGCGGGGAGCGCGATGTAGGGGGAGGAGAAATTCATCCGGGCCAATGCTGCAAAACGGTCGGTGGCCATGTCGTGCCCGAGGATGGTGATTCTGCCGGAGG
>DAIDEE010000057.1 GCA_027308685.1 Acidocella sp. | reverse complement strand
GTGTGATGGTGGTGGCGAAGGGGGAATTTACGATGGGGGAAGCGGTGAACAGCGCGGCTTCTGCGGCGGGTGAGCCGTCCAGGGCCAGGGTGAAACTGGCGTGCTCGGGGATGCAGACATCTGAGCAGACCAGCCAGTTGGCCGTGGCGCTGACGGTGGCACCGACGTTGTTGGCGGTGAATGGTAGCAGCACGTCGCCGGAGAGCACATAGGCACCGACCGGGCCTTGCAACAAAAATTCCGGCGGCGGGAAACTGATATCGCCGGCGCTGGCGGGCGGAGCAAGTTTGATGGTGGGGGCGAAGCCGGCGTCACCGGGGTTGGACCAGTAAATGTGCCAGCCGGGGTTGAGGTGGAATTGCAGGGCCAGTTGTACGGTGCCGGGGCTGTTGGATTGGCTGATGAGCGCCACGGAATCGCGCTTTGAGGTGACCACATTGCTGGTGGCGGCGTTTGCCAGATGGGAGGCGAGGCTGGGCAGCAGCAGGCCGAGGAGCAGGACGAGGATGCGCATGAGGCGTATATCGCACGGCGCGGGGTGGAGTGGTACGGGCTATAGTTATGTTTGATTTGTCATTGTTTGACTTGCCGGTGGCGGAGGTGCTGCCCGCCTTGCTGGAAAGTTTGCTAGCGCGGCCCAATGCGGTGCTGGTGGCACCACCGGGGGCGGGTAAAACCACGCTGGTGCCATTGGCGCTGATGCAGGCGGGCTATGGGAAAATTTTACTGCTGGAGCCACGGCGGCTGGCGGCGCGGGCGGCGGCAACGCGGATGGCGAGCCTGCTGGGTGAAACGGTGGGGCAGCGAGTGGGGTTTCGCACCCGGCTGGAGAGCGCGGTTTCAGGAGCCACAATCATTGAGGTGATAACGGAAGGTTTACTCACCAGCCGGTTGCTGGCGGACCCGGGGCTGGAGGGTGTGGCCTGCGTGATTTTCGACGAGGTGCATGAGCGCAGTTTGGAGGCGGATTTGGCGCTGGCGATGGTTCTGGATTTGCAACGCGGGTTACGGCCTGAACTGCGGGTTATTGCCATGTCCGCCACCGCCGATGCCGGGCCGCTGGCGGCACTGTTGGCGGCACCGGTGATAGCGAGTGATGGGCGGATGCACCCCGTAACCGTGCAGCATGTGGCGCGCGATATTCCCACCGTGCGGGAATTGCCGGAAGCGGCGGCGAAGGCGGTGCGTGAGGCGCTGGTGGCGCATCAGGGTGATATTTTGGTGTTTTTGCCGGGTATGGCGGAGATCCGGCGGACGCAGGCGGCACTTGAGGGTTGTCCGGCGCTGGTGTTGCCGCTGCATGGGGATTTAACGCCGGAAGCGCAGGATTTGGCGTTGCGCCAGCATGAGCGCCGCCGGGTGGTTCTGGCGACCTCGATTGCGGAAACCTCGTTGACCGTGCCGGGGGTGCGGATTGTGATTGATGGCGGGTTCCGGCGGGCACCAAGGCTGGATGTGAGTTCCGGGCTGACCAGGTTGACCACGCTGCGGATTAGCCGGGCGGCGGCAACGCAGCGTTCGGGCCGCGCTGGGCGGGAAGCGCCGGGGGTGGGGGTAAGATTATGGTCGGAGGCGCTGCACCGCGGGTTGGCGGCGTTTGAGCGGCCGGAGATTTTTGAGGCAGAGCTTTCGGGGCTAGTGCTGGCTTGTGCGGCCTGGGGCGAACGGCCCGAGGATTTGCCGTTTATGGATGCGCCGCCGCCTGGGGCGGTGAAGGCAGCGCGGGCGCTGCTGGTTAATTTGGGGGCGTTGGATGAGGCGGAGCGGCTGACCGCGCTGGGCCGGGCGATGGCGAAATTGCGGGCAACACCCCGGCTGGCGGCGATGATGTGTGCGGCGGTCTCACCGCAGGAGCGGGCATTGGCGGCGGATTTGGCGGCGTTGCTGGAGGAGCGCGACCCGCTGGCGCGTTCGGGTGATGCGCCGGTGGATATAATGCTGCGGCTGGAGGCTTTGGCGGGACGGGGGGAAGGCGCGCTTCAGGCAGACCGCGCGGCACTGGCAAGGATACGCCAAGCCGGGGGGATTTATCGCGGCCGGTTGGGGTTGCCGCAGAACGCGGTGACGGCGGGGGATGCTGGCGGGTTGCTGGCGGCGGCGTTCGTGGACAGGGTGGGGC
>DAIDEE010000052.1 GCA_027308685.1 Acidocella sp. | reverse complement strand
CCCCCCCACCCGAGGCTTGGGAAACCGCGGTGGTAGCCGCTTTTCTGAGGCCTAAGGGTTCTCGGGGCTGTGCCCTCAACGAGGGCCCAGGGGGCAAAGCCCCTCGGGCTTACGTGACCACTCACCCCCAAGCCCTACCGCGTCAGAGGCCGGTATTTGATGCGGTGTGGTTCGGTGGCGTCATGGCCTAAGCGGCGGCGTTTGTCTTCTTCGTACGCCTGGAAGTTGCCTTCGAACCATTCAACGTGGCTGTCGCCCTCAAAGGCGAGGATATGGGTTGCCAGGCGGTCAAGAAACCAGCGGTCATGCGAGATGATCACGGCGCAGCCAGGAAATTCCATCAGGGCTTCTTCGAGGGCGCGGAGTGTATCAACGTCGAGATCGTTGGTGGGCTCATCGAGCAGGATGACGTTGGCTTCGGATTTCAGCATTTTGGCGAGATGCACGCGGTTACGCTCACCGCCGGAGAGGATGCCGACTTTCTTTTGCTGGTCGGAGCCTTTGAAATTGAAGGCGCCGACATAGGCGCGGGACTGCACGGTACGTTTGCCGAGATGGATGACATCGGTCCCGCCGGAAATTTCCTCCCAGACGTTTTTATTGCCGTCGAGCGAGTCGCGGGATTGGTCGACATAGCCGAGTTTGACGGTCTCGCCGATTTTGAGGCTGCCGGAGTCTGGTTTGTCTGAACCCGTGATCATTTTAAAGAGGGTGGTTTTACCGGCGCCATTCGGGCCGATCACGCCGACGATGCCGCCGGGCGGCAGCTTGAAGTTGAGCCCGTCGATGAGTTCGCGGTCGCCGAAGCCTTTATGCAAATCAATGGCTTCTATGACCGTTCCACCTAGCCGTGGTCCGGGTGGGATGACGATTTCAGCAACACCGCCTGAGAGTTCCTGCGACTTTGCGAGCATTTCCTCATAGCGCTGGATACGGGCGCGGGATTTGGTCTGGCGGGCTTTGGGGGAGGAGGCGATCCAGTCCTGTTCCTCAGCCAGGGCCCGCTGGCGGGAGGATTCTTCCTTTTCCTCCTGCGCTAAACGCTTGCGCTTTTGTTCCAGCCAGGATGAGTAGTTGCCTTCATACGGATAGCCGCGGCCGCGTTCGATTTCGAGTATCCAGTTGGTCACATTGTCCAGGAAGTAACGGTCATGGGTGACCAGAATGACAGTACCAGTGTAGTTTTGCAGCGTGCGTTCCAGCCAGGAGACGGATTCTGCGTCCAGATGGTTGGTCGGCTCATCGAGCAGCAGCAGGTCGGGTTTTTCCAGCAGCAGGCGGCAAAGTGCCACCCGGCGGCGTTCACCACCTGAAAGTGGCCCAACGGCGGCATCGGGCGGCGGGCAGCGCAGGGCGTCGAGCGCGATTTCGATGCGGCGATCGAGGTCCCAGCCGTCCTGGGCGTCGATGACCTCCTGCAACACCGCCTGCTCGGCCAGCAGCGCCTCCATTTTCCCATCGTCCATCGGCTGCGCGAATTCTTCTGAGATTTCGTTGAACCGTGCCAATGTAGCGCGCAATTCCGCAAACGCCTCGGCCACATTCTCCCCGACGGTTTTAGTGGGGTCCAGATGCGGCTCCTGCGCCAGGTAGCCCACGCGGGCACCCTCAGCAGCCCAAGCCTCGCCGCCATATTCCTTCTCAATCCCGGCGATGATCTTCAGCAGCGTGGATTTACCAGCGCCGTTGACGCCCAATACGCCGATTTTGACACCGGGGAGGAAGGAAAGAGTGATGCCTTTGAACACCTCACGCCCGCCCGGATAGGCTTTGGTGAGGTCTTTCATCACATACACATACTGATAGCTGGCCATCTTATTGAATTCCTTGGGTAATTTTGACTAAATTAAATCTGTCCAGGACCTGTCCAGGTCGGGTTCGCAATGAACCCGGCTGTGCCGCTATTTCACACACCGGCACGCGAGCCAGCGACATTCGAATCAAGCGCCAGCCCACGGGCAAATTTAAGGTTCGGGTCCACATGGCGCTGGTATTCGCATAATTCTGCCGCCAGTTACAGGGCATGGCCATCCCCCTGCTGCCGGGGTCGGTCGGGCCATCGTGGGCAGTATTGGGTGATGCTCACCCCAAATCTGTGTGAGAAAAGTCTTTCCCTTTGTAGAGCAGCGGGATGCTTTGTGCCTTCGCACAAGCATAGGAAAGGCAGTCTTAATACTTTGATCTAAAATAGCCGCTCACTATCCTGTGCGGGTGAAGGAGCAAAAGGGCACTCCACGGGCTATAATTTTTATTCATTCTCACCGCCCTAGCCTCGGTCCGCGCCCTGGCCGGAGCGTGTGCTTCAACTCCTGGGCTTTTTTCATCTCCTCAATCAGCCGCAGCCGTACCCGTTCGGCCTGGGCGGCGATCAACGCCTCCCGGCCCTTCTCCAGCGCGCCGCGCAGCTTCTCACTGGCGGCATTCGCTGCCAGGCCTTGGCGAACATGATGGTTCTCAGCCGCCTCGAACCGCAGCGATGATCCATTATCCTCGCGCTGCCGCATGATCTGCCCGGTTAGGACAGTCAGATCCGGCGCCAGCTCGCGCGGCACGAACAGCCGGTAATCCTCCCGGTGCCTGGTGCCGATGACGTAAGCGGCGCGGGCATCCCAGGCGTAGGCATTGTCATAGACGGCGGCCGTCCTGGGCTGGGTCTTACCCTGGCCCTTGTAACCGGTGCCGCTATAGCCCAGCCCCCATTTGTCGTATTTCACCAGGTCGAAGGCGACGGTCGTCCCGTCATCTTTCACGATTTCCATCTGCCTCGGTGCCACAGCCTTGACTGTCCCGAACTCCGACGTTGCCACCCCAAGCTGCCGGTCGGTCTCATAGAACTGCACCCGCTCCCCGGCGGCAATTGACACGTGGCCCCGCACTGTCTTGAATCCGTGCGCCTGGATCTGCTCACCCGTCGCATAAAGGTCTGCTCTTCGGCGCAACTGCTCGGCGCGGTTCAACTCCTCGACCTCTTTGTTCGTGCTGGCATAGAGGAAGCTCGGCCCGGTGATCGACGCCTGTGCCGCCACCGCGCGTTGCCGAGCATCGGCCAGGCCGTCGCACCAGACGATCTGGCCTCTTGCGTCATAGGCCCGCAGCGCGGCATGAATATCGCCACGAGCAAAATCCTCGCTCGCTTTGGCCTGATACGCCTGGCGCTGCCGCAGCACGGTTTTCAGCTCAGCCGCCCCCTGCAGATTGACCAGCTCGGTAAACATCCCGCCCCGCGACACCGATGCGAATTGCCGGTCATCACCCGCCAGGATCAGCTTGGCGCCGCTGCGCTCGGCGCCGTACAGCAGGTGGACCATGATCGCATTATCCATCATGCCCGCCTCGTCCACCATCACGATGGTCTTGCGGTCCCAGCGAGTGGGGTCCCGCTCCACCTGCCCTAGCTCCCGGTGCAATGTCGCGGCATGCGCTTAGCCATCCTTGCGCAAATCCGCGACAACCGCGTTCGTCGGCGCCAGGCCGATCACCCGGTATCCCTCGGCCTCGAACGCATGCCGGGCAGAGTTCAAAGTATGACTCTTCCCCGTTCCGGCCCGCCCAATGACGATACTGATCTGCCTTCCGTCCGTGGCATGCGCGGCCGCTGCCCGCTGCTCCGCCGTTAGATCGGCGCGGGCCAATCGTTCTCGGCCGGTGCGCCCGAGCGCACGGTCTGACGACTCCCCGATTCGCTCGGCCGCACCGATAATCGCCATTTCCTCATCACGCACCTGACGTGTCGTCCAGCCGATCTCGTCGCGGCCGTCGGCCACCAGGGGCACGACATCAGCATGGCCGATGATCCGGGCCTCCAGCGCCTCACGCTGCTCCCCCTCCAACCCGGATTTGTTCAAAGCCTGGCGCACATCACGGGCGGTAAAGACCGACTTTTGCGCGGTGAGACGTTCCAGAATTTCGTCCTGATCGCGAAGCCTGGCTTGCTCGACCACCGCATTGGCCCGTGCGATTTCCGCACGGTCCGCGATGACCCGGTCATTCAAAAGCTGGCCGCGCGTGTAATGCTCCTCCGGTACGGCTTTGCGGTCGCGGATATCGGCGGCAATCCCCAACCGCTCAAAATACTCCTTCTGGAATTCGGCCCAGCGGTTGTCCCAATTCTCGGCCTCGCCGATAAAATGCCGGTCGCCCTTGCTGGCAAACTCCGGATTCATCGCGCGGGCCTTCTTGCCGAAGCCGTTCCCGGCAAGGGTTCTGGTGCTGATGAGCAAATGCGCGTGCGGGTTATTCTCCTCCCGGTGGATCGCCCACTCCACCACAACCCCGTGCTTCTGAGAATCGATCTCGCGCGCCACGAATTCCATTAACATGGCCTCGCGCTGTTCTTCGGTTGCTTCGCGCGGCAGGGCAATCGTCATGTGCTTGGCGATTTGACCATTCTTCTTCCAGCGCAGCTCACCGGTCTGGCGGTCAATGGTCTGTTCCGCCCGCTCGGCCGCGCGCCATACCTGCGCCGCGTCGGCTGCCCACTCCGGGGCGCCGCGCGGAAGGATCAAGCCCCTGGCCTCTAACTCATCTGCCTTGTGGACAAAGTTGAATGGGGTACCGCTTTGATCCTGTCGAATGTCGCGGGCGATATAGGCGGACAAGCCCGTGGCGCTGCTGCCCGCCCCGGCTTTGACGATCTCAACACGGACAAACCGGCTGGCCAATCGCATATCTCTTTATATTAGGGTCAACTTGTACAAACGGCACGACTCGTCCCCACGACTGGGCATCTGTGCCGGAGAATCTAACTCAACCACATTTTGCGCAGCAAAATGTATATTCAGCCTAGACCAATCTTCTGACGATCTGTCTGTCGCGGGAATGACTCCAGCATGAAGAATCATCCAGACCAGCGGTAAAACGTTTACGGCATTCTAGCCAAAATTTTAGCTTTTGCCAGTTCTCTTGTTCGTGCCAGTTTTGGAGAAGAACCATGGCTGGATTCGATGAAACGGCCCTGAAGCGGCTTGAGGCCCTGGTCGCAAGATCAAAGGCAAGCGGCAAACTGCCGGCAAGTGAAGCTCTGGAACTGAAAGAGCTGAAACTGCTCCGGCAAACAGCGGAGATCGCCAAGAGCCGGGCTGACATTGCCGTGGCTAAACGCAAAATCGAGGACCGTGAAAAATATCGCGTTGGCGGCTTAGCCGTTGCAGTCGGGCTGAGCCGATGGAATGACGATGAACTGAAGGGCGGGTTCACCAAGCTGGCTGAACTTAGCGACGCGGTCAGGGCAGAGCTGGCCGTGAAGGGCAAGCAGGTGCGTGTCTCCTTCCAGGACGCACCGGACGATGTGGTGCTAACCGCACTCAAAAAGCGCGGCTTCAAATGGAACGCGACGGCCAAAGCGTGGGATGGCTCAGGGGAGCCGGCCGACGTGCAAGGTGAAGCAGAACTTGGCGGTGGTATGGTCGAGCCCCTGCCGTTGCAACCAGGCAGGTAAGCGGAGGTCCGACACATGAGCGACGACGATGATCTCGGCCGGGCCGCAGAGGCCTATTGGAGGCAGCTTAGCGAGCGCGGTACACCGAAGGCGACACCTTGGCGAAGGATTAGACGGGGAAAATCCGAGATGCCGGACGATTCCGATCCAACCAACCCCCTCCCCCTCATCGTCCAGGCACTGCGGGTAAATGCCGACGCCACCCAAGCACTGGCGGCAGAATTGCAAATGGCACGGCAGACCACGGCTGAAGCCGAAAGAAAAATGGCCATGCGCGCGAATACCACTTCGGCCGAAATTCGATCACTTGCCCTGGCCGTGCAAAACCTCACGGCCAGCCAAGCTGCGCTCGAACGTCTCAAATCTGACCGCTATATCTAGGTACTCGGCGGGGTGATGATCGGGGCGGCCCTCGCCAGTATCGCCTTTTACGACATTCCCGTTCTCTGGCAGCGGCTCTTTGGCTAAAAGAGCTAAAGCCCTCGGCAACATGCTAGGGGCAGCCGCCTGCGATCCGCTAAATGCTCTCCTGGCAACCCTCTTCAAAGCGCCCCAGGCCCGCCCATTGCCAATAGGCTCCCAGCCAAACGCGCTATTTTTGGTGTTTCGATCCCGGACATTGTTGAGCGTCATGCAGAATGCGCAAAATTTCAACGCAACCGGTTCATGCGCCCCCTTTACCCGCCCTTCCCGGCCGATCCTTAGCTGTTCGTATTTGTATTGCCACGCAGTCGCAAAGTCCTTTGTTAAACGCTAAAGATTACAGAGTGCATGGCGGCTGCCTAGCTTGTGTCTAATTTATACTTGGCAGTTCTGCCTAGCCTGCCAAGTCGAGGCGTCTCGTTAATAAAACAAAGTCTCATATTCTGATCCCGTGTGCGGGATGTGTCGACATTTGAAGCGCCCACCAGGGGCGAGAAACAAGACTATACCAAGCTAGCATCCCGGCAATGATGCGAGGGCTCCAAGCAAATTTGGCTACTTCACGCTTCCCTTTTGTTATATTGTCTGGGCCAAGGCGAAGGGTATTCACAAGCTACGGGGACATCCGGCATACATGAGCATGGCTTCCACACGTAATCGCCGCATCATATTAGCATCAAATGTAGGGCCATTGCGGCGCGCCGCTCAACTGGATGCCACGCTAATTACCAAGCCCTTGGGAGTGCACAACTTAGGGGTGGTTGAGTTTGGCGTGTGGATAGCTGCGCCCCTACTTTCTAGGCTCGCCGGTATGCTGTATTTCGGGTTCGGCAGCGCTCTGGCGACGTTTCTGCCGCTAGACGGAGAACAGCGGGCACATGTACCAACAGCGCTGACAATTAACGAAGTTTTATCATGAAACGTATCGGAAATTGGAAGTATGTATTCTCTCGTCTGCTTGGGGGGGGCACTTCCGCGATTCGCTTGAGCTCGGGTCTAATCCGAATATTCGTTCCTAAATTGGATCAGCATCCATTTTACGACATCATATCGGTCGACATTTTTGGAACCTTAATTCAACGAACTTCCGATGAGCACTATGCCCGCCGAATGAGCGCGTTCAAGACTGTTGAGATAGCCCAACAGAGAGGTCTCACGCCTCCATGTGATGCAATTGCGCTTAGGGCGGTCGCCGAGAAAAGGATTTTTGAAAAGTTAAAAAGAGTCGATGGCGTTACCGAATTCAGCAATAGTAATATTATAGAAGAGATGCTGAAGATGCTCGGCGCAGGAGATTGGGCAGTTGACGCATCCCACACTCTAGCCCGTTGGGAGCTCCAGCAGGAGATAGAAAATACGCGTCCACAACCTGAGCTAGTCCATTGGATTCGGACATGGAAGGCGAATGGAAAGAAAATCATCGCAGTCTCGGACACACGTTATTCTGCCAAAGAAATATTGATGTTATTTTCCGCGCACAAAATCACAGAAATTTCCGAGATTTATTCGTCTCTTGACTTTGGCGCAACGAAATTTAATGGAATGCTTTTTGACATCGTCTCGAAAAGGGAGGGTGTTTCGGCAAAAAATATCCTGCATATTGGAGATAATGTTTTATCGGATATCTTGTCGGGCGCTCAACGAGGCCTAAACGTTAGGTGGGTGCGGTATCCAACTCGAGGTCTGATGCTTCCCTCTACGCATCTCAAAGAAAAAAGCGATTTTTTTGATATTGGTTACAAGACGTTGGGTCCCTTAGTGGTTGGATTCGTTCGGATGCTGTTTGAGCAGGCAAAGTCGGATGAGGTTAATCATTTATTATTTGTGTCGAGAGACGGTTATCTTCCGCTCAAAGTTGCGGAAATACTTAGCGCCCGGTCATCAACCGGTGAATTACCTACCATCGATTATGTATACCTTTCTCGTCGGGTTGTCGCCTCCTCATCGGTCGATTTTTTGTTCGCGAAAGATGACCCTGCATGTCTCAATAGATTACTGCAAGATATCCGAACGCTTCGTGGCGGTAGTAATCTAATTGTTCGTTTCAAGAATTATATTGGAATTTCCGACGAAATCATGTTCGCTCAAACGTCACGGTTGAACCTTTATTCAGGAACCGAAGATGAACTCCGCTTGCTTTTGTCGGACCGCATTGCGATGGATACGTTTGTATCAGCCACGAGACAATGTAGAGATGTGCTTTTTGAATATCTCGAACAGGAGAAAGTTTTTTCAGAGGATTCAGCATTTGTAGATATCGGTTGGCGTGGAACAATTCATAACACATTAAATATGATGGCTGTGTCGCGTTCGCGCGATTTTGCAAAAGCATACTATCTCGGATATTGGGGTGCTAATGAAAATCTCCGCGACCAAAAAAATGTGACGGGATTGATTTGTGATTGGAGACGCTCTCGAAATATAGTCGAAGGCTCGGCATTTCATTGCGCTTTCCTGCTCGAAGCCATTTTTAGATCTGATGAAGGAATGGTAACTGGGTTTGAGAAAAATGAAGACGATGTTGTTGTCCCGATCAAAATTATAACAGGGTATGGTCGAGATGCAGAGATTGCGTCTGAACAGGCTAAAATAGAGATTCAAAATGGTGTATTGAAATACGCAGAATGGTTCGCAAAGAACCATGAGATGATTTCACCCGATGTAGAAACGACGCGGAGAGCGGCTCAACTTCAATTGTTTAAACTCGCTTTTTTTCCAACCAGGCGAGAACGAAAAATGGGGAGCGCCTTTGTACACTCAGAGATAACAGACGATGACTGGTCGGCATCTCTAATTTTGCATCCCGGTAAGGGAATTAAAGGTTGGTTCGCAGGCGTTCGATCTCCATGGAAGGGCGGATACTTCCGGGCTAATGGCGGACTGCTTGCGGCCGGTATGTACTGTCTACTTGAAGCTGTTCTCGCTTATATCTCAATTGAGCACAAATTAACATTACGACGTTGGCTGTTTCGTGCAAATGAGTAGCCGCAGGTTGAACACATGGATCTGTGGTGTACTTCCCCTCACCTCCCCATATATTGCGAATAATAAACGATTATTATGTAGCACGTCGCGTAATTCCGTTTCAATTTCAAATTGCGCGATGGTAGGATGTGGTTGAAGCGATTTTTGGAAATTTATGGCTATGCTAATATCTGAACCTTTCGTAGAAATTTTGATGGCAACGTATCAAGGGGGAAGATGGCTCGACGTCCAACTTGCCAGTATCTTTGCTCAAGATTATTCGAATTGGCGCCTACTGATTCGCGATGATGGATCTACAGACGATACTCGCAATATTATTCGTTTTTGGCGCGATAGATTTCCCGATAAGATTCACGTGTTAGACGAGCAGAGTATCGAGACTTTAGGGCTAGTGGGTAACTTCTCTGCACTCATGGGGGTGAACTCCTCGGACTACACGCTGTTTGCTGACCAGGACGATGTTTGGTATCGAGATAAAGTCTCTAGAGCTGTTGCAGCCATAAGCGCTTTAGAGGCGCAACACGAGCGCGGTAGGCCGCTTTTGATTAGCGGTGATTTGCGAATGGTCGATCAAAACCTACGCCAATTACAGCCGTCTGTTTTGAAGTATCGGGGTATGAAAGCGATCAATAGACCGGGAATAAGCGGACTTTTCCTAGAGAATGTTGTTTATGGTTGTACGTTGATTGCTAACCGGCCTCTTATAACTCGCAGCACTCCCATTCCCAAGGAAGGTCTGTATGTCGATTGGTGGCTCGCTCTTGTCGCCACAGCGTTTGGAACCGTCGAAAATCGGCGAGAGGTCAATTTGGATTGGCGGAGGCACGGCACGAATACGTCAAGCCTTCCATCCTTGTCCGACACCATAATTGGATTATGGAAACCATTGCGGCATCGTCGGCAGTTCCATTCGAAGCTCGCTGTTAACCAAGCTATCGTGCAGGCTTTCCTTGACCGCTATGGTGATCATTTATCCAATCAAGATAGGGGGGCCGCTCGAGCTTTTCTGAATTTGCAAAGCTTAGGTTTCGCGGAACGACGGTATGCTCTCTTTCGGTATCGCTTATGGTTCAGCTCCTGGATACGAAATGCCGGATTACTATTGCTCATTTAGTAGGGCCGTAACAAGAAGCGCGTCGCTCGCAATAGCCAGGGTAGGTCTGAGTCTATCTATGTGATTTATCTTGTATTTGCCCTGGTTTTAAGATTTATGGTACAGCCCTTTCATCGTATGTGAAAGAAATCTTCCATCAACTTCGAATGGCCCCTGTGCGCCCGCGCAACCTAAACCATATTGTCAGGCTTCTCTTTGGTCAGGCTGAGGCAACTGACCTTCGCCAGGGACGCATTCTAGGTGTCCTTCAGGGGGTTGCGACAAGCCTCGGTAGCCGGGCCATCAGTATACTTGTCAGTCTTTTGTCGGTCCCCTTAACCATCGGGTACCTGGGGACGGAGCTTTATGGTGCCTGGATCACCTTAGGGTCAATGTTAGCTTGGCTTGGTTTAAGCGATTTTGGCCTGGGCAACGGACTGATGAACGCCGTAACCAGCGCTGTTGCCCAAGAGCAGCCAGAACTTGCGCGCAAGCATGTCACAAACGGCGTGTTTCTGCTCTCGATCGTGGCCATTACGGCCGGGGTTCTGGCCTATTTTGTTTGGCCATGCATTAACTGGAGTACCCTGTTCGGCGTCACTAGCGTGCGGGCTAAAGCCGAGATTGGGCCCGCCGTCATGGCCGCGGTTATCATATTTCTGCTACAATTTCCTCTGGCCATCAGCGGCAAAATTTATCTGGCCCATCGTGAGGGGCGGATCGACAATTACTGGAGCATGGCGGCCAACCTTTTCGGTCTACTTGTGCTCCTTCTTGTTACACATACACATGGCGGTTTGGTCTGGCTGGTTATTTCTATCTCAGGAACGTCTCTGGCCGTTAATATAGTCAATACCAGTTGGTTGTTCTGGTGGCACAAACCGCATCTTAGGCCCAGTTTTCAAGCTATTGACGTTTCCACGATGCATCCCTTGCTGCATGTCGGCGGAAAATTTTTCCTAATCCAGTTACTAGCCCTGATTGTGTTCCAGACCGACAATCTCGTCATTAGCCATTATATTGGCGCCGCCCGTGTGCCCGAGTATAATCTTACCTACAGGGTGTTTGAATACGCGTTGCTGCCGCAAACCCTTTTGTTCAGTTATTTATGGTCGGCATATAATGAGGCAATTGCGCGTAAAGACATCACTTGGGTAAGGCGTACATTTCGCCTGACCTTATACGCCGGCGCGAGCTTCACATTTGTTGCGGTACTTGCTCTTGCTTTCGTCGTCAGGCCATTCATCGGATGGTGGGCCGCACCCAGTATTGAGCCCAGCTACACACTGATCGTTTGGATCGCCACCTGGAGCGTGATAAACTCATTCACAAACCCGATCGCCTGCCTTTTGGCAGCAGCGTCGCATCTTCGCGCACAAACAATTTATTCGACAATTGCAACCATTGTGAATATATTTTTGTCGATTCACCTTAGCAAACTTTGGGGCCTTGATGGCGTAATCGCGGGAACCGTGATCTCCTACGCTGTTTTCCTCTGCATACCTGCATTTGTCGACGTCACGGCGTTGTTGAAGAGGCTACAGAATGCTTTGTAAAATTTGTGATCAGTCCCTAGTGAGCATATTTCATGCAACTGTTCTGAAGAAATATAATGTAGGATATTATCGCTGCTCGAATTGTAACTTCGTGCAAACAGAGGAGCCGTACTGGCTGGAGGAAGCTTATTCCTCCGCCCTTGCCGCACAGGATATCGGCACGATTAATCGGGCAATTAATGGGTCTCGGGTCGTCGAGTCGGTCATTGCGGCCGCATTTAATCCGAATGCCAAATTCATCGATTGGGGTGGCGGCTATGGGGTCTTCACCAGATTGATGCGCGATAAGGGGTATGATTTCTACTGGAATGATCTGCATTGCAAAAATTTGTTTGCAGAACAATTTACTGCGAATTTGGATGAGCAGTACGAACTCATGACCTCCTTTGAAGTCTTCGAGCACATCTCCGATCCCCTGAAAGAAATCGGAAACATGATTAAAATATCTCCAAACATCCTATTTTCAACGGAAATTTTACAATCTTCCTTAATTAACCTACCGGATTGGTGGTATCTGGGCCTACATCATGGTCAACATATTTCTTTCTACTCTATACGTTCTTTAGAGATTATTGCTGCCAAATTTGGCCTACATTTTGTAACCGATGGCAGATCACTTCACCTCCTTTCGAAGAATCCAATTTCAGCGATAACTTTTAAAGTTATTGCACGCGATGGAATGGTGGGGCGGGTAATCTCTCGATTAGGACGGCTCAAACTTCGTAATAAATCACTCATCGCGCATGACTACAGCCGATCCGTTCACGAGGCATAATGGCAGACGTGTGTCGAAAAACAAAAAAACTCGAAACTAAAAAACCATTTATGATTCGCAAGGACGAAAAGTGATCAAAAACCGTTGCCCCATTTGCTACAACGACACACTAACCAGAGTGGGGGATGAGAGGTGGCTAAACGACAGCGAAGCATATTGCCTTATGCATTGTGATGTATGCCAAACCTGTTTCACGTACCCGCTTCCTGACGATGCATTTCTTTTTAAGTTTTATAGTGAAACATTCAATTACCAATGGTATTCCGACCATCTTGTTGCAAAGTTGCGCGACGCAGAAATGAGGTATGCCGAATACCAGCCTCTGCTCAAAGGGGGAATCCTCGACTTCGGTGGCGGGCTAGGGTATTTTTCCCAGACATGCAGGTCTCATGGACACAAAAGCGTGACGTATGATCCCTATGCGTCAAACACTACGACGACAGAGAAATGGGATACGTTAATTGCACTTCATGTTCTGGAACATGGGAATAACCCCGATGACCTTATCAAAAAAATGAAAAATCTTTTGAACCCAGCCGGACAACTAATCCTTGCCGTGCCAAATTACGCTGGGCTTGGCTATAGTAAACAGGGGATGGGCTGGGTATGGGCTCAGCCTCCTTTTATACATGTTTTTCACTTTTCGGCGAAGAGCCTTTGCATTTTGCTCGAGCGGCATGGGTTTTCGAACATCAAAATAAGTTACCACGAACGCTGGGACGCCAATATTTGGTGTGATGCCGATCATGTTAAGACATTTAAATTCTTTGATGGTGCATGGGCAAGGCAACCGTTTAAGTCAGTTCCACTGTTACGCAAAGCTCTTGCACGGTTTAATTCCTATAGGAGATTTAGGGGTCTGAAGAAATCTCTGCAAAAAAGAGAAAATCAGGCAGAATTTTTGTCCGAACTTCAAGTATCTGCGGTTGCACCAGAGGCAAGCCGTTGAAATGCCCGAGCATAGGGTCAAACAGAAAACGGTTCTTCAAAAATTCAGCGATGCTGCAGCGTGCTGTTTGCATTTTTTAAAACCGAAAAAATATTTTATTCTTTGCGCGAGTGTTGTAAAAAATATTGTCCTTATTCGAAAGATAAACCATCAACTGGCCGAGAAGAATCGCCGCGCCATTTTTGTTGTCTTAACAGAACGTATGGGGGATCTCGTTGCTGCACAGTGTCTTTTAGACGATTTCAAACACTCCTATGATGATATTTTTTGGATGGTACGAAATCAATACGCCGATATTATCGCGTTTAATCCTGCTATCAAAGCGGTGATCCCAGTGTCCTTCTATGTTGAGACACTCATTTTACGGCGCTTCTTTCGTAATATCAGAGGGGTAAACCTTCACATTGACGGCTGGCAGTGCTCTACCTTCCACACTAAGGTTGTAAATAGAAACCGCCTTGGAATAAATGTAGGCAATTATTATAAATATGGCAGCTTGGCAGATGTATTTTCATTGATTGGAACTAATCATATAGCTAATGCGCGACCCACGATCTACCCAGATCATGACTTCGATGCAAATGACTTTCTATCAAAAAAGTTTTCGTACCCTAAAAGGCCGCTGCTCTTGCTTCACTTTACATCTGACGAAAAATGCCGGTCTTGGCCTGCCGCAAAGGCCAAAGCATTGGTCGAGTGGATTTTACTGAATACAAACATGAACGTTCTGGAATTCGGCTTAACTCCACTTCTCAATGAGAGCGATCGAATCTATTTGCCACGAAGTCACCTTCACTTGGCGCAGCAAATGGCCTTGATCAAAATTGGCAATTTTTTTGTTGGAGTCGATAGCGGTTTTTCACATTTGGCGAATGCCTTTGGCGTTCCATCAATTTTTTTAATAGGAATTTACAGAGATTTTTCAACGCATCTTCCCTGGCATCTCAGCGATCAGGACCGCGTCCTGCGGTCTGACCGAGACGCATATAATATTCCTCTGGATGACGTCGAGCGGGCCGTCGAGCTCAGGATCAAAGAGCTTGGCTTAGAAAAATAATGCAGCAATAATGGCTGATCGGCACTTGGAGATTTTATGGATTTTTTGAAACAGCTTCAGCAAAATTTAGCTAAAGGTCCAGAGTATGAAGCTGAGATGGCGCAGTCTCCCCTGAGTAAGGAGCCATTGGTGAGGTTGATTGCCTATTACCTCCCCCAATTTCATCCTATCCCTGAAAATGATGAATGGTGGGGCCGCGGATTCACTGAATGGACTAACGTAACAAAAGCACTCCCCCGTTTTGAGGGCCACTATCAACCGCATCTTCCTGGTGGGCTTGGCTTTTACGACCTAAGACTTGCGGATACACTGCGCGATCAAGCTGCTCTCGCGCAAAAATACGGTGTATCCGCATTCTGTTTTCACTACTACTGGTTTCATGGTAAACGCCTCCTGGAAACACCTCTACAGAATCTTCTAGACAACCCCGATATCAACATCAGTTTTTGCATTAACTGGGCGAATGAAACCTGGTCACGCCGTTGGGATGCAAGCAACAACGAGGTTTTGATACATCAAAAATACTCGATAGAGGACGATCTGGAGTTTGCCGAATCAATCAGGCCGCTCTTTTCAGACCCCCGCTATATCAATATAAATGGTCGACCTCTTTTGATGATCTATCGGCCGGGCAACTTGCCGGATGCAGCAGCGACCATCCAGCGATTGCGCGACTACTTTCGGGAGGCAGGTCTTGGAAATCCATACATTGTCATGCCGCAGACTGATAACCATAACGATCCGCGCGAATTCAGCTTTGATGCCGCAGCGGGCTTTCCCCCCCATAACGGCGGCTGGGATACTCAAAACATACGCCGTTCTGTGACCCCCTTCGAATCATGGCGCAATGAGCATATCGCGCGTTATGACGATATGGTACAAAATTCGATGATGAACGATCCCAAGGAATTCAAATTGCTACCTGGTGTGTGCCCTGCGTGGGACAACACTGCGCGGCGCCAAAGTGGCGGGATTTGTTTTATAGGGTCTACTCCAAAAAAATACGGGACGTGGCTCCAGAACGCTTGCGAAAAGGTTCTACGATTTTCCAATCCCGACGAGCGAATTGTTTTTATCAATGCATGGAATGAATGGGCTGAAGGTGCTCACCTTGAGCCAGATGTCCACTATGGATATGCGTTTTTGATGGAAACCTCGCGAGTTTTAAATCGGCTCATCATGGAAATTACGGGCTCGGGCGCAACGCGCCCTTTCCTCGAAATCCAGAAAAACATGGCTCATAATGGTAAGATCCCCTTTGTTCGGCGACTTATGCGCAAGATTTTTTTTATTTCGGCCGATATTTGCGAAGCTATCGGAAGGTGCCTTCGATTTCTCGGGGACAAATTTTCTGGTTAGCCGGTGCCGAAAGAGGATATGGCGCGAGGTGAAACGCAAATCCGTGGACATATATAGAACAGCTCCAATACCGACTGACGGTTATTCCCCGGTTGCGGAACCTAATGTTAGAATAGGTCTGCTTCTGCAGCACGCCATGCTTGAGGCTGAACCGGGCTTCCGCGTCCTGGTCGAAGGCCTTGTTCCTGGCCTCCCGAAGGTCGGCCGTTTTGAGGGAGATCGTTTTGTAGCGATCAACCTTGGGGAGCTTGATCCGGCAATACCAGTTTTGGTGTTGGACATCCCCACGGCGGAAGATGGTGAGACCTTCCTTTAGCTCCTGCACATCGACCTGAAGAGGCATCGGAAATCGCCTTTCTGTCCAGATTCTGTCCAGATTTGGCGCGTAAGTGCTTGAGTCTCCATACCTGTCCAGACACTGTCCAGGAAAAATTAACACAAAATTTTCTTATTTTTCAATAACTTATTTTAATACTTTCATCACATACACATACTGATAGCTGGCCATAATTTTTGCCTTTTTAAGAGGGTTGGCTTGCGTATAAGGGCCACCTGCAGCGGGGGCAACCGCTCTGCGCCGGGTTATACGGGGCGCTCTGCGCCGGAACATTCTAGGCGCTCTGCGCCGGGCAGGAATCGAACCCGCAACCAAACCGTTATGAGCGGTCCGCTCTAACCGTTGAGCTACCGGCGCATGAAGCGTGGCGCAACATAGCGGGGGCGCTTGCGTTGGCAAGATGCCCCTGGGCAGGCTATAGGGCGGCAGATTTTAACCAGGGAGTTTTGGGTTATGGATGTTTCAAAAATTTCAGCCGGCAAGGATGTGCCGAAGGACATCAACGTGGTCATCGAGATCCCGTCCGGTTCCGGCGTGAAATACGAAATTGACAAGGAAAGCGGCGCTTTGGTGGTGGACCGCGTGGTATTCACCCCGATGGTGTACCCGGCCGCCTACGGCTTCATCCCCAACACCCTGGCTGATGACGGCGACCCGGCGGATGCGCTGGTTCTGATCCCCACCGCCATTGTGCCAGGTGCGGTGATCCGCGCCCGCCCGATTGGCCTCCTGAAGATGGAAGATGAAGCCGGCCAGGACGAAAAGATTGTCTGCGTGCCGCACGACAAGGTGCACCCGCATTATGCGGGCACCACCGAAGTGGCACAGTTGCCCGCCATCACCCGCGACGCGATCGAGCATTTTTTCACCCACTATAAGGACCTGGAAAAGGGCAAATGGGTCAAAATAACCGGCTGGGGCGATGCCGCCGAGGCCGAAAAAGCCATTTTGGACAGCCAAAAACGCGCTGCGAAATAGTCCGGTAAAAGAAGGCTGCGATGGCGGATTTGGATGTAAGCAAGATAGCCTATCAGCTCCCGCAGCCGGCCGGCATGCTGCCTGATATTTTTATCAGCGCGGCCATGAACCTGGATGGCGATGAGCGGGACTGGGTGGCGCAATCGCCTGATGTTTCGTTCAAGCCTTTGGTGTTGAGTGTTTCCCAGGGCTATTACGTAAATATACTACGGGTACGCTCATCCGGCGTGCTGTCTCGCCACCGCCATACCGGGCCGGTGCACGCCTTCACGCTACGCGGCACCTGGCATTATCTGGAGCATGATTGGGTGGCGAGAGCCGGTGACTATGCGTTTGAGCCGCCGGGCGAGACACACACATTGGTGGTCCCGGATGATTGCGCCGAAATGGCCACATTATTCCACGTCACTGGCGGCTACACGTATGTTGACCCGTATGGCGCAGCCCTTGGCTATGAGGATGTGTTCACGAAACTAGCCAACGTACGCAAACATTACGAGGCGATCGGGCTGGGTGCAGGGTATGCGGATCGGTTTGTGAGGTAGCGCTGCGTCCGCCCGTCCGACGCAATCTCCCCTTAAGCGGCAAACTTACTGTTTGAGACGAACGTCAATAAGCCATGAAACATCGAGGCTAGGGCAGCCCATCAGCCTCGCCTGCAAAGGAATGCCCCGCAAGCGATCGCGAAGCTACTCGATCGTTGCTTTGCCCCGCGCGATAGCTGCCACGCCGGTACGCGATACTTCGGCGAGACCCAGGGGACGCATCAAATCCAGAAACGCATCAAGCTTATCGGTGGCACCGGTGAGTTCAAAAATAAAGCTTTCCGTTGAGGCATCGATCACCCGGGCGCGGAACGCATCGGCCAAGCGCAATGCTTCTTGGCGGGCATCGCCGATGCCGACGACCTTAATCAGTGCCAGCTCCCGCGCCAGATGCGGGCCTTCCTTTGAGAGGTCTTGCACGCGGTACACCGGCACCAAACGCCCGAGCTGCGCCTTGATCTGCTCGATTACCATCTCGGTGCCCGAGGTCACGATGGTGATGCGGCTTTTGCTGCGGTCGCGCTCCACCGGCGCCACGGTCAGGCTATCAATATTATAGCCCCGGCCTGAGAACAGCCCGATCACCCGCGCCAGCACGCCAGACTCATTTTCCACCAACACCGAAATCGTGGCGGAGCGAAACGCCAAATTCTGTTCAACCATTATACCAGCACCAAGCCTTCGTCTGTGACCGAGCCACCATTATACCCGCCGGCATTTGCCTTATGCTCGGGCCCCAGCAGCATTTCATTATGCGCGGCACCTGATGGGATCATCGGGAACACATTTTCCTTCTGGTCCACGCAGATATCTGCGATCACCGGGCGGTCCACCGCCAGCATTTCGGCAATCACCTTGTCCAGGTCTTCAATTTTTTCGGCGCGAAGCCCGACGGCGTGGAAACTCTCCGCCAGCTTCACAAAATCCGGCAGCGCTTCCGAATAGCTTTCCGAATAGCGGTTGCCATGCAGCAATTCCTGCCATTGGCGCACCATGCCCATATATTGGTTATTCAAAATGAAAATTTTCACCGGCAGGCGGTACTGCGCCAGCGTGCCCATTTCCTGAATATTCATTAAAATGCTGGCCTCACCGGCAATATCGATCACCAGCGCATCCGGGTGCGCGACCTGCACGCCCATCGCGGCCGGCAAGCCATAGCCCATAGTGCCAAGGCCGCCGGAGGTCATCCAGCGGTTTGGTTTGTCGAACTTGAAATGCTGGGCAGCCCACATCTGGTGCTGGCCAACTTCGGTGGTCACATAGGTATCCTTCGCCTGCCCGCGCGTGGCTTTGTATAACCGCTCAATGGCGTATTGCGGCTTGATGATGCTGCCGGGGTCGCGGTTCTGGGTGAAGCGCAGCGAATTTTTGCTCCGCCACACATCGATCTGCTGCCACCATTTGGCCAGCGCCTCGCGGTCCTGCGTTTGGGTGTCAGCGTTCCAGGCGGCAATGAGAGCGCGCAACGTTTCAGTGGCGTCGCCAACAATCCCTACATCCACCATCACTGACTTGTTCAAACTCGACGGGTCGATATCGACATGGATTTTTTTTGAGCCGGGACTGAATGCATTCAGCCGGCCCGTCACGCGGTCATCAAACCGCGCACCCATATTCAGCATCACATCGCAGCCATGCATCACCATGTTCGCTTCATAAGTGCCGTGCATACCCAGCATGCCTAAAAATTGCGGGTCGGATGCGGGGTACGCGCCCAGGCCCATCAGGGTCGAGGTGCAGGGAAAACCGGTGAGGCGGACAAATTCCATCAGCAGCTTCGCCGCTTCCGGGCCGGCATTGATGACGCCACCGCCCGAATACACAATCGGCCGCTCGGCGCGCTTCATCAACGCCACCGCCTCGGCCACCTTGCGAGCATCGGGTGTGGTGCGCGGGCGGTAGCTGCGGTGCGGCAAATTGTTCGGCTCCGCGTAGGGTGCAGGGTTGATCAGAATATCCTTCGGCAGATCGATCAGCACCGGGCCGGGCCGACCGGTTTTGGCAACATGAAAAGCCTCATGCACCACGCGCGATAAATCTTCCGAGCGCTTGACCAAATAATTATGCTTGGTCGCCTGGCGCGTGATCCCGGTAGTGTCAGCCTCCTGAAACGCGTCATTGCCGATCAAATGAGTTGGCACCTGGCCGGTCAGGCAAACGATAGGAATGCTGTCCATCAGCGCATCCACCAAACCAGTCACGGCATTCGTGGCACCAGGGCCGGAAGTGACCAGCACCACGCCCACTTTGCCGGTGGAACGCGCATAGCCTTCAGCCGCGTGCACAGCCGCTTGCTCATGGCGCACAAGAATGTGACGGATGGCATTTTGCTGGAAAATGGCATCATAAATCGGCAAGACCGCACCGCCGGGATAGCCGAAAATCACGTCGACCCCCTGGTCTTTCAGCGCCCGCAACAGGGCTTCAGCGCCTGATTTCATGATCTCAGTGGTCTTGATCGAGCCGTCCATATGAGTTTCCGCCGCTTTCGTTAATCGGAAGGTCCGCCATTAAGGGGTGCAGTGCAGCGCGTCAACCATCATTGATTATAAAATTAACCAATTTGCCCATAAAACTTTCCGAAAATTGCGCAGAACCTCCAATTCGCGCATGAATTATATGCAGGGCTGACTTGTCCACCAAAGCCTGATGCCGGAACCAAGTGCTTTGCCGCTTGGTGTACTGGTAAGTTACTAATACTGCCGCCGCAGCAGCCTCGACCAACGTTTTTTCGCCGCGTAAAAATGCCCTCAACTCCGGCACACCATGCGCCCGTAGCAAAGGTAAGGCTGAATCCAACTCCAATGCCAGCAAATCCTTCACCTCCTCAACCGCACCTAATTCCAGCATGGCAGCAAAACGTGTTTCGATCGCCGCCCTCAAATCCGGGCGCGGCGGGTCCAGCAAAATCATCCGCACGTCCCAGCCGCTGAGTTTTTCGGTAGGCTGGGTTTGCCAGTATGAAAGGCCACGGCCGGTGCCGCGCCAAACCTCCCAGGCGCGGGCAATGCGCTGAGAATCCGCCTCAAATAATTTACTGGCGGTTGCGGGGTCCACCGCCATCAGCCTGGCGTGCAAGGCGGGGGCGCCAATTTCGGCCACCAGCCGCCGCGCCTCCTCACGCGCAGCCACATCAAACGCCGGCACTTCAGCGATGCCATTCAGCAAAGCTGCCAGATACATGCCCGTGCCACCGCATAAAATCGGCATGCCGGCCCTGCCCATCACTTCCAGGGCGGCCTCTCGCCACCAGGCCGCATTGGCGGGTTCGACTGCCGACCTTACGCCATAAAGCGCGTGCGGCACTGCTGCCTCATCGGCAACGCTGGGCCGGGCGGTGAGCGTGCGCAATTCCCGGTAGCATTGCATGGCATCCGCATTAATGATGGTGCCACCCAGCCGCTGCGCCATTTCCATCGCCAGCGCGGACTTCCCGCTGGCAGTGGGTCCTGCCACAATCACCAGCCTGCGCCTTGCGCCGCCGTGCCCCTCTGTCCTACCAGTCTGCATCATGTCCTATATCGTCATTCTCGTCGCCAACCCGCAAGCCGGGCCCCTTACCCCACACTCTGCCATGCATGCCAAAGATTTTTGTGGCGGCCAGCATCTCACCTGGCTCGCGCCGGAAGTGGCGGCGGAGTTCATCGTGAAAAAACTGCCCGACATCAGCCAGTTGAAGCTGGTGCTGGGCCATAAGGCCACTGATGTGTTCATCACCCGCTTCCGGGGCCGCCGCAAGGCGCTGCTGGTGGCGGATATGGACAGCACCATCGTGACCAGTGAAACCTTGGACGAGTTGGCCGCTTTTGCGGGGCTGAAGGACAAAATCGCCGAAATCACCAAGCGGGCGATGAATGGCGAGATCGACTTCCCCACCGCCTTGCGCGAACGCGTGGGGATGCTGAGGGGGCTGGATATTGCTGCCCTGGAGCGCACCTGGAGCCAGACGGAATTCTGCCCGGGTGCGCGCACAATGGTTGCCACCATGCGCTCCTACGGTGCCACCACAGCGCTGGTATCCGGTGGCTTTACCTTCTTCACCGCCCGGGTGGCGGCGGAACTGGGGTTTGATATTCACCGCGCCAATACCCTGCTGGATAACGGCTCGCACCTCACCGGCGAAGTAGCCGAGCCGATTCTGGACCGTGATTCCAAAGTGGCGACGCTGAATGAACTAGCCGAAAAACGCGGGATCAAACTTTCCGCCACGCTGGCGGTAGGTGATGGTGCCAACGACCTGCCGATGCTGAAAGAGGCTGGCCTGGGCATCGCGTATTACGCCAAGCCAGTCGTGGCAGAGCAGGTGTTGAATAAAATTGAGCACACGGACTTAACATCATTGCTCTATGCCCAAGGTTATCCGCTGAGCGCTTTCAAAGAGGGATAAATCGATGCAGACACGTGCCGCCGTAGCCCGCGCCCCGGGCAAAATTCTATCGCTCGAAACCGTTGATATTGCCGGCCCAAAAGCCGGTGAGGTGATGGTGGAAATTAAAGCCACCGGCATTTGCCATACTGATGAATACACGCTCTCCGGCGCTGACCCGGAGGGGCTGTTCCCCGCCATTCTCGGCCATGAAGGGGCTGGGATTGTGGTGGAAGTGGGCTCTGGTGTCACCACGCTGAAGCCGGGCGATCATGTGATCCCGCTCTACACGCCGGAATGCCGCAATTGTAAATCCTGCACCTCGCGCAAGACCAATCTCTGCACCGCCATTCGCGCCACCCAAGGCAAAGGCGTGATGCCGGATGGTACCTCGCGCTTCTCGTGCGAAGGCGAACCTGTGATGCATTACATGGGCTGCTCCACCTTCGCCAATTTCACCGTGCTGCCGGAAATCGCGCTGGCAAAAGTGCGCAAGGACGCACCGTTCGACAAAATTTGCTACATCGGCTGCGGTGTCACCACCGGCATCGGCGCTGTGATTAACACCGCCAAGGTGCAGGTGGGCGATAATGTGGTGGTGTTTGGCCTGGGCGGCATTGGGTTGAATGTCATCCAGGGTGCCCGCATGGCCGGCGCCAATATGATTATTGGTGTGGATATCAACAACAACCGCAAAACGATTGCCGAAAAATTTGGCATGACGCATTTCGTGAACCCGAATGAGATCGGCGAGGATTTGGTGCCATATTTGGTAAACCTCACTGATGGCGGCGCGGACTTTAGCTTCGAGTGCATCGGCAATGTGAAACTCATGCGCCAGGCGCTGGAATGCTGCCATCGCGGCTGGGGCACCTCGATCATCATCGGCGTGGCCGGTGCCGGGCAGGAAATTTCCACGCGGCCATTCCAGCTTGTTACGGGGCGCACTTGGAAAGGCACAGCGTTCGGCGGTGCGCGCGGCCGCACCGATGTTCCCAAAATCGTGGATTGGTACATGGATGGCAAAATCAACATTGATGATCTGATCACCCATGTGTTGCCGTTCGAGAAAATTAACGAAGGGTTTGAGTTGCTGCGGTCAGGCAGTTCAATCCGAACCGTGCTGACCTACTAGAACAACACCAGGTCGTCACGGTGAATCACCTCATCGCGGCCTCGAAAGCCGAGTAAGGTTTCAAAATCTTCAGAGCGGTGCCCGGCGATAATTGTGGCATCGGCACTGGAATAAGCAGCCAGCCCGCGGGCCACGCGCACGCCGTCCAGGTTCACAACATCCACCGCATCGCCGCGCTCAAAACTCCCCGCCACGGCCTTGAGACCCGCGGGCAACAAGGAGGAGCCTTTCGCCAAAGCCTTGGCGGCACCAGCATCAATCGTCAGCGTGCCGAGCGGCGATAAATGCCCTGCGATCCAGTTTTTGCGGGCCGAGCGGCCTTCCGGCGCGGGTAAGAACCAGGTGCATTTGGCGCCCGCTTCGATCGCCGCCAGCGGGTTGTCGCGGTGTCCCAAAGCGATCGCCATGGCGGTGCCGGCCTGGGTGGCGATATGGGCTGCCACCAATTTGGTCCGCATCCCACCGGAAGAATAACCCGGTGGTGGCTCGCCGCCCATCGCATCAATCTCCGCGGTCATCGCCGCCACCACCGGAATATGGGCGGCTTGCGGGTCTTTTCGCGGGTCGGCGGTATAAAGCCCGTCGATATCCGAGAGCAAAATCAACTGGTCGGCCTGCATCATCTCAGCTACGCGCGCCGCCAGTCGGTCATTATCACCAAAGCGGATTTCGGCTGTCGCCACCGAGTCGTTCTCGTTGATCACCGGAATACAGCCCAGGCCAAGCAATGTGCTCAGCGTGGCGCGGGCGTTCAAATAACGCCGCCTGTCTTCCGTGTCCTCCAGCGTAATCAATAATTGCGCGGCCGTCAGTCCATGCGCCGAAAGTGCCTCGCTCCAGGCTTGCGCCAGACGAATTTGCCCCACCGCCGCCGCCGCCTGCTTTTCTTCCAGCTTCAGTTTTACAGCCGTCAAATTTAAGCGCCGGCGGGCCAGTGCAATGGCACCAGAGGAGACCACGATCACTTGGCAACCGCGGGCTGATAATGCGGCGATATCCTGCGCAATGCCTTTCAGCCAGGTTTCACGCGGTGCCGCCGTTTGCTCATCAACAATCAGCGCACTGCCGATTTTAACCACAACCCGCCGTGCGGTTGCCAAGCTTGGAGTCATTTGTTGCGGGATTCCGTGATGATATTTTGCAGTACCCGCAGCACTTCCGGCACACCCTGGCCGGAAACCCCGGAAGCCACCATCACGGTGGCGCCCGAAGCCTTGGCCAACGCCGCGCGCCGCGATGAAATCTCGCGCGGGCTCATTGCATCGGCCTTATTCAGCACAATCACCTCTGGTTTATCGATCAACCCGCCGCCGTATTCGGCCAACTCATGGCGCACGGTGCGCCAGGCATCCACGCAGTCGCCGGCCGCGCCATCAATCAAATGCACCAGCACCGCGCAACGCTCGACATGGCCCAGAAACCGGTCGCCCAGGCCAGTACCCTCATGGGCACCTTCAATCAGGCCTGGAATATCGGCGATCACGAATTCTTCCGAAACCGACAGCCGCACAACGCCTAATTGCGGATGCAAGGTAGTGAACGGGTAATCAGCAATTTTAGGATGCGCCCCGGAGACCACCGAGAGGAAAGTGGATTTACCGGCGTTGGGTTTACCCACCAGCCCGACATCGGCGATCAGTTTCAACCGCAGCCAGACCCAGCGCTCCTCGCCCGGCCAGCCTTTGTCAGCCCGTCTTGGCGCCCGATTCGTCGAGGTTTTGAACTTGGCATTGCCAAACCCGCCATCGCCGCCGCGCAGCAAGGTGATTTTCATGCCAGGCTTATCCAGGTCGGCCAGAACGGTCTCGCGGTCATCATCCATGATCTGCGTGCCGATCGGCACTTTAATATGCATGGTGGGGGCGGCAGCCCCGGTACGGTCCGAGCCCGAGCCATTGCCACCCTTGCGGGCGCGGAAATGCTGGGAATACCGGAAATCAATCAGGGTATTCAGGTTTTCTACCGCCTCGAACACCACATCGCCGCCGCGCCCGCCATCGCCGCCATCCGGGCCGCCGTACTGGATGAATTTCTCACGCCGGAACGCAATCACCCCATCCCCGCCATCGCCGGATTTCAGATAAATTTTCGCCTGGTCGAGAAACTTCATGCTTTGATCCTCCGCCCCAAATAAAAAAGGCCGGCAAGTGCCGACCTTTTTGGGTGGGGTCAGGCCAGCTTATTCAGCGGCTAATTTAACAGGTGTTACAGAAACATGCACCCGGTCGTCGGACTTGCGCTCAAACAACACCTTGCCCTCAACGAGTGCGAAAATAGTATGGTCTTTGCCCAGGCCAACGTTGATACCCGGCTTCACCTTGGTACCGCGCTGACGAATGATGATGTTGCCGGCAACCACGTCCTGGCCGCCAGATTTTTTCACGCCAAGGCGGCGGCCTGCGGTATCGCGGCCGTTACGTGACGAACCGCCAGCTTTTTTATGTGCCATTTTTCTGCTCCTTAAGCCGCGTTAATCGCGGAGACGCGCAGAACGGTCACGCACTGGCGATGACCGTTTTTGCGGCGGCTGTTCTGCCGGCGGCGCTTTTTGAAGATGATAACTTTGGCCAGACGGTCCTGAGCGATAACGGTAGCCGTAACAGTGGCACCAGCCAAAACCGGGGCACCCAGCTTCAAGCCGCCTTCGCCGCCCACGGCTAACACGTCTGTAAAGGTCACGGTGCTGCCGGCCTCAGCCTCCAGCTTTTCAACCTTCAGAACCGCGTCTGGTGTAACGCGATATTGCTTGCCGCCGGTGCGGATGACTGCGAACATGAACCCAATCCAATCTGACTCATAAAAATAAGCACGGCCAAGGAGAGACCCTAGGCCGTGGAAGTGGCGGGTTATAACCCGGCCACCTGCCCTGTCAAGGCATTTCAGGCAGTTGCCCCGCGCATCCCCCTTGCCTATAACCCCCCGCACGAGTTGGGAATATCCCACCCAGGAGAGGTGCCAGAGTGGCCGATTGGGACAGTCTCGAAAACTGTTGTGGGTGCAAGCCTACCGTGGGTTCGAATCCCACCCTCTCCGCCACAATGGCACTTCCTGCGCTTCCCTGAACCACAAAAAGACCAAGGAAACCGCTATTTTCAGCCTGCCAAGCTGATCAACAGCATTCTTTGCATTTCACGGTTTCTTATGCTATTTTGATGGCCAAAGTGTAGGCTAGAACTTAGCGATTGAGGATGCGCAATGGCAAGGGGTTATCGTTTAAACTCGATGCAAATCAACAAGTTACGAGAACCAGGCCGTTATGGCGATGGTGCCGGTTTGTGGCTTCAGGTCCGCTCTCCAACCAACCGCTCTTGGATTTTTCGATACATGCTAGATGGCCATGCACGCTGGATGGGGCTGGGCGATTTAGGTT
>DAIDEE010000039.1 GCA_027308685.1 Acidocella sp. | reverse complement strand
GAGGGATACAGTAGAAGTGCCTTTAGGGCGTTTGTTCGTGTTAAAGGTCCCAAAAACCAATTCTCTTTGGTCTCACACCCCGCGACGGCGTGGCTTAAGTGTTAGATGGCTAACGTGTAGGCTGAATTGATTGTAGGTTTTAGTTAATTGATAAATAATGGTTTTTTCGCGCTCAAGGCGGACACCCTCTCCGCCACCCTAGTTTCGCAACCCTGACGGTCCGGCAACGGCGTTCTCGCATGCTTTGGATGTGGTTACGCTAGACTTTAACAGGCGGATAGACCGCTCACCAGGGAAATTTAATATGCAGCATACCACGCTCAGCTTACGGCACGGTTTACTGGCTTTGGCCGTGGTGGCGGTGTGGGGCAGCAATTTTGTTGTCATCCGGCTTGGACTTGACCAGTTTCCGCCATTTTTATTTGCGGGGCTGCGCTTTAGTCTTGCCGCTCTGCCAGGGGTGTTTTTTCTGCCGCGCCCGGCGGTGTCGTGGCGGAACCTGGCGGCCTATGGCATTTTAATCGGTTCCGGGCAATTTGGGCTGCTCTTTCTGGCCATGGACGGGCATATTTCGCCGGGACTCGCCTCGCTGGTGATCCAGGTGCAGGTATTTTTTACTATCTTCCTGTCGATGGCGCGTAACGGCGAACGGTTGCAGGCTTTTCAAATCGTCTCTTGTTTGCTCGCCATCTCGGGCATCGTGGTGATCGCCGCGCATGTGAACGGCCACACCACGCCACTGGGGCTGGCGCTGGTGTTGCTCGCGGCCGCCTGCTGGGCTTCGGGCAATATCGTCGCGCGCGAGGGTGGTCCTAAAAACTTTCTGGCCTATGTGGTGTGGGGCAGCCTGTTTTCGGCGCCACCTTTGCTGGCCATGTCGCTCATCGTTGATGGCCCAACAACCATTGTCCATGCGCTGAGCCATGCGACACCCGCAGCCTGGGTTGCGGTGGTATGGCAATCGCTCGGCAACAGCTGGTTTGGTTATGCAAGTTGGGCGTTTTTATTGGCACGCTACCCTTCCGCCATCATCAGCCCCATGGCGCTGCTGGTGCCGGTTTTCGGCATGGCGGCCTCGGTCGTGTGGCTGGGCGAGCCAATGCCGGGGTGGAAATTATCGGCCGCCGCGTTGGTGATCATTGGCTTGGCGGTGAGTGTGTTTTACCCGCGTCTGCGTTTACTGCGTATTGCATAGGGCGAAAACACCGCTTCAAGCGGTTTCGCATCATCATACGCCGCGGCAAGTTGCCGGGGTAAAAAATCACGGTTATGCAACGCCAACGCTTAATTTCACTTAGCACCCTGGGGTCACATGGCTTTGCACAAACATCCGGTTTTACGGCTCGCTTTGCTGGTCACACTGCCCTTGTTGGCCGGGTGCGGCATCACCAAGCACCTCCCTGGCTTTGGCGATAACACAAGCGCCAACCTTGGCCAGGGCGACATTAGGCCCTCAGTGTTTGGCTACGTGGTAGCTGATGAACCGCAGGCGGCGCTGGCGGCCCGACAAATCCTCAATAACGGCGGCAACGCCGCGGATGCAGCGGCGGCAGCGGGTTTTGCGATGGCGGTGACCCTGCCCTCACGCGCCGGGTTGGGGGGCGGTGGTGCTTGCATTATTAAAATGCCGGCGGCCGATGGCAGCGCGCAGCCCCCTGTTACGTTGCTCTTTCCCGCAGGTGCCCCGGCCCAAACTAGCGGTGACCGCCCTGCTGCGGTGCCCACCCTGGCGCGCGGCCTGCTGGCCTTGCAGGCGCGCTATGGTGCGTTACCGTTTGCCAGCGTGATCGCCCCCGCCGAACGTTTGGCTGGCGGCGTGCCGGTTTCGCCTGCGCTGGCTTCTGACCTGCAAGTGGTCGGCGGTGCATTGCTGGCCGACCCGGTGGCAGCCAGCGTATTTGGTGCATCCGGTGGTGGGGTGTTGAGCGCCGGGGCCGATTTAGTGCAACCTGACCTTGCAACCACCTTGGAAGCCTTGAGAACACAAGGGGTGAGTGGTTTCTACGCAGGCAGCCTGTCGCGGCAGTTCATTAAGGGTGCCGATACCGCTGGCGGCGGCCTCACTGCCGCAGACATGAACACCGGCCTACCGGTGTTTGGCCAGCCCGCGGTCTCGAAATTCGAGGGCAGCACCTTGGCCTTTATTCCGACCCCACCTAACGATGGCCATCTGCCCGCCTCCGCCGGATTTGAGGCTCTGGATAAAAACGGTGGCGTGGTGGCCTGCACCACCAGCATGAATAATTTGTTTGGCACTGGCCGCATCGCGGCGGGCACGGGGGTGCTGCTTGCCGTCTCGCCGCGGGCTGTTACCACGCCACTATTGGCGGCTGGCATTGCATTTAAAGGCGATGAGTTCCGCGCCGCGGTGACTGGTACCGGCCAGATCGGCGCTGCTGAGGCTGTGCTCGATGGGCTAGCCAACGCGCTGCATAAAACACCAACCGCTGCAGTGCCCGACCTGGGCCGTGCCAACGTGATTTCTTGTCCTGGCGGTGTGCCAGGAGGCGAAGCCAGTTGCACGGCTAATGCCGATCCACGCGGCCAGGGCTTGGCTGTCGGCGGGCAATAGCATTGCTCAAAATCGGCGCTGGCGGGGCGGTTCCACCGTTTCGGGTGATGGATGTTATTACCACCGCCAACCAGCGCGCCTTGTTGCTGCCGGCGGGCGCCCCTAAAATCTTGCGCATGGAGGTGGGCCAGCCTGGCACCGGTCTACCCGAAGGGGCCAAGCGGGCTGCGGCCAACGCGCTGCAGTCTGGCGATGCGCTCGGCTACACCGAAGGTCTGGGCCGGGGGTATCTACGCGAACGCATCGCCCAGCATTACCGGGATTGGTACAATCTGGCGGTTGACCCCAATCGCATCGCCGTTACGTTCGGAGCATCGGGTGCATTTCCGCTGGCGTTTCTCGCGGCCTTCAACCCGGGCGACCGTATCGCGCTGGCTGCGCCGTACTATCCACCTTATGTGAACATTGCCACCGCGCTGGGGCTGCTCCCGGTTATTTTGCCGTGTGGGATCGAGACCGCGTTTCAACCAACCATCGCGATGCTGGAGGCCCTGGACCCCGCGCCGGATGGCTTGATCATCGCCAGCCCTGCCAACCCCACGGGTTCAATGCTGCACCCTGATGAATTGGCGGCCCTGGCGCGTTATTGCCATGAAAAAGGCATCCGCTTGATCTCGGATGAAATTTACCACGGCCTTACTTATGGCAAACCTATTGCCACCGCCACGCAGTTTTCCGATAGCGCCATCGTCATAAACTCCTTCTCGAAGTATTTTTCGATGACTGGTTGGCGAATTGGCTGGATGGTACTACCCGAGCAACTGGTGCGGGTAACCGAGCGTCTAGCGCAAAATTTCTTCATCTCCCCACCTCACCTGAGCCAAATTGCCGCCACCGCCGCATTTGACTGCCATGACGAACTGCAAGCCAACCGCGCTACTTACGCCACCGCGCGGAAGATGTTGCTGACCGGCCTGCCCAATGCTGGGTTCTCCACCTTTTCGCCCCCTGATGGTGCGTTTTATGTGTATCTGAACAGTTCCTCTCACGCGCCAGATAGCGCCGCCTTCTGCAACCGCTTGCTCGATGAAGCCAACATTGCCGCCACGCCGGGCTTTGACTTCGATGCCGGCCGTGGTCAGGATTTCTTTCGTTTAAGTTATTGTGCCCCCTTGAATGACATTGAGGAGGCGATTTCACGGCTATGCCGTATTCGTTAATTAGTAACCGTAAGCGTTGACTACCCGTTTGGAGGGATTTAAACTCATACTAAATATTGAGTATGTCCCCTCTCGAAGCATACTAAGATCACACGACCATCAATAATGTTAAGGTTATCCACATGAAGCTCCTCGTCCCCGTCAAACGCGTCGTTGATTACAATGTGAAGGTTCGGGTGAAATCCGACGGTTCGGCGGTAGAAACCGCCGGCGTTAAAATGTCGATGAACCCGTTCGATGAAATTGCCGTTGAAGAAGCTGTGCGGTTGAAGGAAAAAGGCATCGCTACCGAGATTATCGCAGTGTCCGCCGGCGTTACCGCCTGCCAGGAAACAATTCGTACCGCCCTGGCCATGGGGGCCGACCGTGGAATTTTGGTAGAAACCGACGCAGCGTTGGAACCACTCGCGGTTGCTAAAATCCTCAAAGCCCTGGTGGAAAAAGAAGCCATCGACCTCGTGATTATGGGCAAGCAGGCGATCGATGACGACATGAACGCTACCGGTCAGATGCTGGCCGCCTTGCTCGGCTGGCCGCAAGGCACGTTTGCCAGCAAGGTGGAAATTGCGGACGGCACCGCTACCGTCACCCGCGAAGTTGATGGCGGACTAGAAACCCTCGCATTAAAACTCCCCGCCGTCGTCACGGCTGACCTTCGCCTTAACGAACCGCGCTATGCCTCGCTACCCAACATCATGAAGGCGCGCAAAAAGACCATTGATACCTTTAAGCCGGTTGACCTCGGCGTTGACCCAGCACCGCGCCTGACGACCCTCAAGGTCTCTGAACCGCCGGCACGTAAAGCTGGCGTGAAAGTGGCGGATGTTGCCGCCTTACTAGATAAATTGCGTAACGAAGCGAAGGTGATCTGATCATGACCTCTCTGGTACTTCTCGATTTCGATGCCTCTGGCATCAAACAGCCAGCTCGCTCGGCAGTAGCAGCTGCCACCAAGCTGGGCGACGTGCATGTGTTGGTGGCGGGCGAACATGTTGCCGCCACCGCTGATGCCGCCGCCAAAATTGCGGGTGTCACCAAGGTGCTGGTGGCCGATAATGCGGCCTATGCGCACGCGCTGGCTGAACCATTGGCAGCGTTGGTGTTAGGGCTAGCCGCTGATTATTCGCATATATTGAGCGCTTCCACCGCCACCGGCAAAAATGTTATGCCGCGCATTGCGGCATTGCTGGATTGTCAACCGATTTCCGACATCTCGGACGTGATCGACGCCGATACTTTTGTGCGCCCGATTTACGCAGGCAATGCTCTGGCGACAGTTAAATCGTCGGATACAAAAAAAATTATCACGGTACGGGCTGCCAGCTTCGATCCCGCCGCCGTGACCGGCGGTTCAGCAACCATTGAAGCCGTAAGCGGCGATACCACCCACGCCAGCTCAACCTACCTATCCTCGGAACTTTCCAAATCCGAACGCCCGGAACTCACCGCCGCGAAAATTATCGTCTCGGGTGGGCGCGGGATGCAGAATGGCGAGAACTTCACCAAGCTCATCGACCCGGTAGCAGATAAGCTCCACGCTGCTGTCGGCGCCTCGCGCGCTGCCGTGGATGCGGGCTTCGTGCCGAACGATTACCAGGTGGGCCAGACCGGCAAAGTGGTGGCGCCCGACCTCTACATCGCGATTGGTATTTCCGGTGCCATTCAGCATCTGGCCGGCATGAAGGATAGTAAGTTTATTGTGGCCATCAACAAGGATGAAGACGCGCCGATCTTCCAGGTGGCTGATTATGGGTTGGTGGGCGATCTGTTCGCCGTTTTGCCGGAATTGGATAAAGCCCTATGAGCATTAAAAAAATCGGCATCATCGGTGCAGGGTTGATGGGCAACGGCATCGCCCACACCGCCTTGCTGGCGGGGTATGAGGTTGTGCTGGTGGACGCGGTGCAGGCTGCCTTGCCAAAAGCTGTAGCCACCATGACCAAAAACATGGAACGCCAGGTGCAAAAGCAAACCATCACCGCCGAGGACATGCACGAGGCGTTGACGCACCTGACCACCACCACCGATTATGCCGCCTTTTTCAATGCCGATATCGTGATTGAAGCCGCCCCCGAGCGCGAGGAACTGAAGCAAAAAATCTACGCCGCGCTGATCCCAAACTTACACACGGAAACCATTATTGCTTCCAATACCTCCTCAATTTCCATCACCCGTCTGGCGGCCCTGACTGACCGGCCCGGCAAATTCATCGGGATGCATTTTTTCAATCCGGTGCCGATGATGAAGCTGGTGGAGATTATCCGCGGCATCGCAACGGATGAGGACACCTATAAAACGGTTTTCGTGCTGGCCGAAAAACTTGGTAAGATTGTTGCCACAGCAGAAGACTCTCCCGGCTTCATCGTTAACCGTATTTTATGCCCGATGATCAACGAGGCAATTTTTGCCCTGGCTGAAGGTGTCGGCACCATCACCTCCATCGATGCCGGGATGAAACTGGGCGCCAATCACCCGATGGGCCCACTGGAATTGGCGGATTTTGTGGGGCTAGACACGCTGCTTTCGGTGATGCGCGTGCTGCACGCCGGTTTGGGCGAGGACAAATACCGGCCTTCACCTCTGCTGGTGAAATATGTTGAAGCCGGGTGGCTGGGCCGCAAATCCGGCAAAGGCTTCTATGATTACGCCACCACCCCGCCAAAGCCGACACGCTGAGCAAAACGCTCCTCGTCATCTATCACTCGACCACCGGTGGTACTGCCCAAATGGCGACGGCTGCCGTCCGGGGGGCTAGCGCCGAGACTGGGGTTATCACCCGTTTGCTGATTGCCGAGGATGCCGGGCCGGAAGATGTTCTGGCAGCCGATGGCTACATCTTCGCGACCCCAGAAAACCTCGCGGCCATCTCCGGCATGATGAAGGATTTTTTCGACCGCTGTTATTACCCCTGCCTGGAGCGCCTGAATGGCCGCCCCTACGCGATGCTTATTTGTGCTGGCAGCGATGGCAGCAACGCCGCCCGCCAGATCACCCGGATCGCCACCGGCTGGCGCTTAAAACAAATTGCTGAGCCGATTATAGTTTGCACCCACGCGCAAACCCCGGAAGCGATTTTGACCGCCAAGACCATCAAGCAATATGATCTTTCCCAATGCGAGGCTCTGGGTGCCGCCATGGCAACCGGCCTCGCACTCGGTGTCTTCTGATTACGCGAAGCTGATCAAATCCACATCGAACATCAGCGTCGCGCCCGGCGGGATAACGCCACCGGCGCCGCGGCTGCCGTAGCCATGCTCCGGCGCCAAAATCAACGTGCGCGAGCCGCCGGCCTGCATGGTGGCAACGCCCAGATCCCAGCCGGAAATAACCTGCTGCACGCCCAGCTTGAAGGTGAATGGCTGGCCACGGTCCTTGGAGGAATCAAACTTCTTACCCTTCACACCATCCTGATACAGCCATCCGGTGTAATGTACCGTCACCATCTGGCCTTTCTTCGGCATCTCGCCTGTGCCCACCACATGATCCTGGTACTGTAAGCCAGTGGTCATGGTCATGATATCTGCGTCGGCCATATGTTTACTCCCTTAAGTGGTTAATTCGCGGTCTCGGTAGCCAATAGTTGATAATCGCGCAAATCGGCCGCTCGCATCGCCTTTTGGTAGGAGGCCGCCGAGCCAGGCCAGATGGTCGAGACAAACCCGTGCTCGTCCTTATACCAACTGGCGCAGCCGCCATCCTGCCAAACGGTGCCGGCCAGTTTGCGTTTCAGATCGTCGATGAAATCAGCTTGCGCCGGCGGTGTCACTGCCATCGCGGGCAGCCCTTTGGATCGCAATTTTGTCAGGGCATCGACAATATATTGCACCTGCGCCTCGATCATAAGCACTACCGAATTATGCCCAAGCGCCGTATGCGGCCCCAACAGCATGAAGAAATTCGGGAACCCCGCCACCGCCACACCTTTGAACGCCCGCATCCCGGTTTTATCCCATAGAGCGCCAAGCTGCTGCCCGCCGGTGCCAGTGATTTTCCAATGCTTGTAAGCGGTGGTCACCTCAAAGCCGGTGCCGAGAATGATCGCATCCACCGGCCGTTCCACACCCTTGGCATCGACAATCGAGTGCGCCCGCACCTCGGCAATACCATCAGTGATCAAATCCACATTCGGGCGGGACAATGCCGGGTAGTAATCATTCGAGATCATTACGCGCTTGCAGCCGATCTGATAATTTGGTTTGAGTTTTCCCCGCAAAACCGGATCAGGTACTCGCTGCTGCATATGCTTGGCGGCCATATGGCTGGCCAGTTTCAGTGCCTGCTGGTTGCCCAGAAACGCCAGCACCCGCAATTCATGCAGCAGGAACAGGAATTTGCGGAACGCCTGACGGTACGGCCCAAACTCCAGAAATTTTTTCTCCCAAGCCGCGATCGCGCGGTCAGGCTTGGGTACAATCCAGGGCGGGGTGCGCTGAAACACCGCCAGATGCGCCACTTGCGGGGCGATTTGCGGCACGAACTGGATGGCTGATGCCCCGGTGCCGACCACCGCAACATTTTTTCCAGTGAGGTCATAATCATGGTCCCACTGCGCCGAGTGGAATATTTTCCCCTCAAAGCGGGCCAACCCCGCCAACCTGGGGAATGCCGGGATATGCAGGCCCCCCATGCCCGAGATCAGCACCCGCGCTTTAATCAGCCCGGTACTGGTCGTCACCACCCATCGTGATTCGCGCTCATCCCAAGCAGCTTCCAGCAACGCGGTATTAAACCGGATGGCGTGCCGCAACGCATACTTGTCCGCAACCGCTTGTAGATATTCGTAAATCTCCGGCTGCTGCGGATACAACCGCGACCAGTCAGCCTTTGGTGCAAACGACAATGAATAAAGATGCGAGGGGATATCGCATGCGCAGCCCGGATACACATTATCTCGCCAGGTGCCACCCAGGTCAGCGGCTTTTTCGATCATCAGCAGGTCCACGAACCCGGCCTCACGCAGCTTGATGGCCATTGCCATGCCAGCAAAGCCAGTGCCTACAATCAGCACATCCACCATATCCGCCGTCATACGTTAAACTCCCAGGACCGTCGCCATAAATTCATTCGACATCGAATGAATTTACTCTATATAGCATTTTATCTGCGGTGCATTGCCGCTTTTGCAACAGGAGATACCATGACCAACATCGCCATTGTCGTCCACTCCGGCTACGGCCACACCAAGCGGATGGCTGAGTATGTTCAAACCGGTGTGACCAAAGCCGGCGCCACCGCGCATTTCCTCACCATCGATGAGCACGGTGACCTTCAAGCCGAAGCCTGGGAGGCTTTAGCCGCAGCCGACGGCATCATTTTTGGCGCCCCCACCTACATGGGCGGCCCCTCCTGGCAGTTTAAAAAATTCGCCGATACGTCCTCGAAGCCCTGGTTCGGCCAAGCCTGGAAAGACAAATTCGCCGCTGGCTTCACCAACTCCGCCACCATGAATGGCGATAAATTCTCCACCATCACCTATTTTGTGACCCTTTCCATGCAGCATGGCATGGCATGGATAGGCACCGGCATGATGCCCTCCAACAACAAGGCCGCCACCCGCGACTCTCTTAATTATGTCGGCGGATTCACTGGGGCCCTGGCGCAATCTCCTTCGGATTCCTCACCCGCTGAAATGTTTGACGGTGATTTGTTGACCGCTGAAACCTTTGGCGAACGCGTCGCGAAGTTTGTTGCTTCGCATAAAAAAGCCTGACAAAACTATGGCCGCTGCCCGTAACAACGGGTGGCGGCCATCACCGGCTAAATTTGGCGAACACCTGCCGGTCTTTATTTTCGCGCATCAGCATCGAAAAACTGGGAATCTTCTCGAAACCCAACCCTACGGGCCAGTCGCTCTCATCGCTCATTTTTATGTCGCCATATTTGGCGCTCGCAATTTTTTCCCATTTTCCAGCAGGTTTTTTTACTTCCAGGCTGGCGACGGTAGCCTTCATAACAATCCGCACGATCGCTTCCTTGGGAGACGACGGCTTGGTGAGGCTCGGGCAACCAGCCAGAATTTGCCAGCCGTTTTTTTCCGACCACGCGATAAGTTCACTTTGTTCCATATAATTTAATCCTCATGCACGGGATCGCCAGCGACGAGCCAGGTCAGACACATGGCAAACCAATGACATCAGTAAGGCCGCCGCGGTAAACAGCCACGCCTCATGTCTCGCATTAAGCCACCACGCCGCCAGTAAAAAATCACCCGCCAGCAGGTTTGGCAAAAAATCCTGCCACGCCACACCATGTTTGGTAAAATGGTGGAGCAGAGCCAAACCTGCCGCCTCGAATATTGTAAGAATTAGGATAGGCACAACGATGCCACCTGATGTGACGAGGCTGGCAATCACGGTGCGGTTTGGGTCACAGGCACAGCCGTTTCGTTACGGCGCACAAAGGGAATTGTCCAGGGTGGGTCGTAAAACCAATCGACAATGTCGCCGCTTGGCCGCCAGTTAGAGCCGGACAAGCCGGCCAACAACTTGGCGTGGGCGTCTTTAACTGGCCCCACACTTGGTACGCCCGAGAAGCGGTAGACCGCGTAGATTTCGGCCGGCACTTCAACAATCACCACCGCAGGGTCGAGCGGTTTGGGCAGACTGGCCAGCGTATAATCAGCAGGCATAAAAAAACTAATCGTCCACTGACCCGGACTTGTTTGGGTCTGGGAAACAGGTGCCGTCATGGCTATTTTCGAGCGTTGCATGACCGACTGTTCAACCGGCGCTGTCATGCTAATCGAGGTATTTGCTTGATTGCCGCCAAATATATACCGGGCAATCCGCCGAAACCCTTGCGAACGCGCGGCTATTTCATCGGCTTGCACCACCGTTGTTGCCGCCAGCCGTGGGGCATATTGCCTGATCTGAATATCACCAAAACTTGCGATCAGCTTATAGCGTGGCTCCTCTGTGCCACTGCGAATGCCGACAACAGAACAACCGGCAAGCGCAATGGCGAGCAATGGTGAGAGTAAATTCAGGGTTTTGCACCGTCCGTTGTTGAAGACGAAGACATAGGCATTGTGGACGGCATTACCATAGGCGTTGCGGCAGCCGTAGCCGTGGCGCCAACCCCGAGGAGTGGCGGGAACTGGGCGGCCATGGCGGCGCCAAACAGCGGTTTGTAAACGCCCTGATGGCAAGTCGCGCAATTGATCTTCGCTACATCGCCCGTGGGCCCGCGCTGGTTGGCCGGGAAAATGCTGGTCAACGGCACCATATAGTTGGCATTCAAATCGCGCAGCATTGCCTCCGCATAGAATGCGGTGAGGCGTTGTGGCGTGCTCTCGCTCCAATCACTGAAGGCCTGGCTGTTGTGACAGAAAGCGCAGTTTACACCGAGCGCCTGCGAATAATGCATCATGAGCGCATAGGTCCAGTCGGTCTGTTTGATCGACTGGGTGTTGCCACTCGGTAATGCGGTCGTGCCCTGGTCACGAATTTTTTCATGATTCAACAAAAATGGCGTGAAGGGGTCGGACGGAAGCGAGGAGTTATTGATTGCCAGCGCAGGCAGGTTTTTGCCCATATTGGTCTCCAACAGCCCGGCACCCGAACCAGGTGTAATGCCCGTAAACCAGACCTGCGATGGCAGCGGCGCACCACGATGGCAGGTGTAACAAGTAACACCAACATTACCGACATGATTGGTATATTTGGTGTTCACGGCAATTGTCATCTGCAGCATCCGGCGCGCGATGACCTTGGTATATTTTGAATCAGAGGCGAAATTGCCAGCGACATGGCAATAGTTGCAGCCTTGTTGCGGCGCCACCCAATTGGTCATGGAAACCATCAGCCGCGTAAACGCACCACTACTGACATTCCCCAGCACCTGCACATTTTTATATACGGTACTGGCCGGTGGCCCAGCATCAATCGGGGGTAGTGCCGCGGGAGCGTGATTGATCGCCAGAGCCGCGGCTACCTGCTTAGGAACATAATTGAGTTGCATGCCGGTTCCGGGATTACCGGTGGCAACAATGTTAATCGGTGGGCGTGTAAAGGTGAGAACGGCAACGAGTGAAATAGCAAAGGCACCAAGCAATGCGACGCCTGACAGAGCGGTTCTCATGGCTTGCCTCCCTGCAAGGTTGCCGGGTCAACGGCGTGACTAAAAATAGGCGCGTAGTGCGGCGCCACGCCGTGTTTTACCGCCCACAGGAACCAGTTATCGGTTACGGTTCCGGTAAGCAGTATCCCGATGCCACCGGTGAGGGGCGTGAGAACCGCAAACCACCAAGCCCAGCGATGGATTGATTCCATGGTGGCGTTGAAGCCCATGGTCCAGCGCCAGAACAGCGCAGCCCGCTCGGATGCGGTGCCACGGTCGACCGATTGTTCAACCTCCTTTTCACCCCCAAACCTGCTGACAGCCAGAATGGTGGCGGCGTGCATGGCGAACAGCAACACCGAACCATACAGGAACACGATGGAGAGCATGTGGAAGGGGTCGTAATAGAGGTTTCCGTAGCGTAGCGAGAATGAAACGGTCCAATCCAGATGCGGGAAAATTCCAAACGGTGGGGCTTCACCCCAACTTCCCATCAAAAGCGGGCGCAAGAAGCCAAGGACAAAATACAACCAGATAGCGGCGCCCCAGGCCCATGCCATATGGGTACCAAGCCCAAGCTGGCGAGCCCGGCGATACATTCTGAAGAACCACAACACCATTGCGGCAGTGAGGAAGAATCCGGCCATCAACCACCAGCCACCCTGGTTAAGCGGTGGGATTCTTAAGCCATACGCAGGTGCCGGAGGTTCCAGCGCCAACCAGGGAAGATCACGAATAAATAAAATCGGATTCCAGCCAACTGAGGCCCACATATTTAGCCCAATAATCTCAATGGCAATAAACCCAGAAATAAGTGATGCAACCCCCAGTGAGCCGAGATACAGCGGCCCAACCTGAGCATTACCAATAATGCCCATGAGGTAACTGTAAAATGGTTTGCCTTCACGCTGGAAGATGCTGCCGGTAACCGGCGGCCCGGCGTGGAGTGGCCCACGGATTTGTACGCGTGTGAAGATATTTTGATATTCGCTCATTTGAACGACTTCTCCTCCCTATTGGCGAAGCAAAGAATTTACCAATGCAGACGTTAATGCACACCAGACCATATCGGCATATTCAGCCACCAACTCCACCACTCCGGCCAGCCGGCTGTCCAGAACGGCCCGCTGATGATGATGCATACGGCACTGAAAAAAACCGCTGCCAGTGCCAAAAACAAACCCAACCTATGAATACCCAGAGTGCCAATGGAATAGCCGATGAAGTCGCGAAAAAACGTATCTTCATGCTCGGCCGTTTTTACTTCCTCACCCTGCGCAGGGTTCAGCGCCGAGAGTACCAATGAGCCGTGCAGTGCTAAAGCAAACGTTGTGGTAAAAAACAACGTCACCGCGATCATATGCGCTGGATTATATTCGAAATTAAGGTACTGATAGCCGGTATTTGAAACCCAATCGAGATGGCTCATGATGCCATAAGGGAAAGCAACCCCCCAGGCTCCCATGAGGATTGGCCGAATTACTTCCAGGCTAAAATATGCAAAAATAGCAAAACTAAAGGCAAAAGGCACATGCAGGCCGATGCCAAGTTTACGTGATATCTCGACTTCTCTCAGCGCCCACGATACGAAAGCGCCGAGTGCACATATGGTGATGACCTGCCAAAGTCCGCCTTTGGCCATAGGTGCGAATCCTAGTCCGTATGATACGTCCGGCGGCACAATATTTATCTGCCATATATTCCAGGTCGTTCCTTGGGATGCCCCATAGATGATGAGCGCGGTACCTAGGATAGAAAAGAATGCCGCCGTGATACCAAAAAAACCAACGTAAAAGGGGCCCACCCAATAGTCGAACAGGTCGCCTCCCAAAAGTGTGCCGCCTGGCACACGATATTTTTTCTCGAAGGTCAACATCGCCATCTGAATATCCCCTCTTCGTAGGCTTAGACAATGAAATTATTAAATGCGGAGGTTACCAGAGTGTCGACTCTGGCAACCTCCCTACAAGTCACTTTGAAGCTGGTAGTGAAGACATCTGGGCTGGCGGTGTTACCGCAGCGCCGCCGCCGATCCAGTCGAAACGCGGGGTGCTGAGCAAAATAAAATGAATCAGCAGAGCCAGCGTAAACAGGAAAGCGAACAGTGCGACCAGAGCGCGCCTTGGGTCGAATAACAGCCATATACGATACATGGTGATCTCTCCCTATGAGAACATGCTGGTGGTAAGACCCAGCAATGTATGCGCGTGGTTTTGTATCAGCATGGAATAGCCATTTGGGCCTGGGATCCAGGGCCGCCACGACCAAACCAGGAAGTGCGCCACAATGGCGATTAGCGTGAAAGCGATAAAGCTGGCCATAAAAATTTTATGGAACTCTTTCGCTTCCGTTTCGGTCAGCCCGCTGAGCGAGCCTTCCCTTGGTGGGCCAGAACTAGACATGAAGTTTTATCCTTTTCTTAGGCGGTATGTTTTGCAACATGCCGCCAGGATCGCGCGCACCCCGCACGAGGGAACGACCTTGCCGGCGATGGCAAGGGCCGATGGAAGAGAGGCCGGGCGTCATGCCAACTGCCTCGTTGAAATAGCGGCTGCAACATGCACAGCCGTAACGATGATATCGCCTTTTGACTGCGCTTCGCGCTCGGCCGCGTCGCGCAGGCGCTTTGCCGCAGAAATTCTGATTAAATATGGCTCAGTGTCTAGATGATCATCAAGCATCTGCAGGGCGCCCTCATCCCAGTCATATGGCGCAGCGGGCCTAGCATGGGTTGGTTCAATTTTATCCATGTCGGTGCCCAGCGGCAGAATATTGAACAGCGCGTCGAACAATGCGTTGCAATATTCCTGCACTACGTAAGTGACGCCGGCGTAACCCATAAACGGTGTACCTGTCGCCCGCCGGATAATAGCTCCGGGAAAAGAGGCTGGAATATACATGCAGCGGCCTCCCAATTCAGCGGCGTACATACGCTCGTTGAACGAACCAAATAGCACCAGCGGTGGCTTGGATTTCATGGCGGCGCGAACCGCGTCATTATCAGGCTTCACGCCCGGTTTACGCGCATAAGCAAAACTGCATGGTATGCCAAAGTCGTCCTCCAGCATCCGCTTCAAACCACGCACATAGGTTTCAGTCGCCACCACCGCAAACGAGGCGGTCGCAAAAAAATCTTGCGTGACACTACGCCATAAATCCCAGATTGGTTTGATCGTTTCGGCTTTTTCACGGGCAATAAATGGTTCGGGGTTCAAGCCAGTGAGTTCGCCCAGCGACCGCAGAAAGTTGGTGGTGGCATACATTCCCATCGGCGCATGTAAATACGGCTTACCAAGTTCTTCACAAAGTTTACGGCCAAACTCGCGATACATACAAATATTCACATCGGCATCAGCAAGTTTTGGAATATCTTTAATATTTGTGCCTAAGGGGAATACCGCATTCACTTCGCAGCCAATGCCCTCAACAATTCGCCTTATTTCCGCCAGGTCAGACGGCATATTGAATGTGCCATAAATGGGTCCAATGATATTGACCTTTGGTTTGGCCTCGGCAGCAGCGGGCTTGCGTTTCGTTTTGGCGTTGCCAAATTCATTCCATAGCCAAACCATCGCCCGTTCCGCGCATTGCCATTGGTCTTCATCAATGGTGCGAGGGATAAACCGGCGCAGGTTTGAGCCTTCAGGTGTGACACCACCACCGATCATCTCGGCGATACTGCCGGTGACAACCACTGCCGGGGTTTTTTGGTCGCCCATCAAAGCCGCCCGGCGCATCGGGCCTTCCGTACCTGATGACGATAAATTATCCTCCGATAATCCGGTAACGACAATCGGTAATTCATGCGGCGGCAAACCATCGGTGTAATGCAACACGGCTGTCACCGGCAGATTTTCGCAGCCTACCGGCCCATCAATCACAACCCGCAAGCCTTTGACGGCGGTAAATGTATAAACCGCGCCCCAATAGCCGCCGGCACGATCATGGTCCTGCACTAGCATGCGGCTGACTCCTGAAGCGGTGCAAAGAAATCGATCATACGGGAGAACCGCTCCCGCCCGGCGGTTTGGGCCACCACAATTGCGGCCAGAGAAGCCGCACCGGCAACCCCGAACAACGGACGTGCCGACACCATGTTGGTGAAATATACGGCGGGAATACCGGCTTCCTTCGCGGCCTGCACCAAAGGCGTTGTGCCAACGGCAAGGTCTGGTTTCACCTCGCGCATCGCGCCCACATCCTGCTCAAGCGAGGCGCGGTATTGTACGTGAGTCCCACGGGCTTCCAACCATTCCCGATCAGCGTTGCTCCATTCAGTACGCGGCAACGCTGTTCCGACGTAAGGAATGGTCGCGCCTGCTTCGATCAAAATTCTGGCCACTAACAATTCGGACCCCTCATAGCCCGAGACAACCATACGGGCGCTCACCTGATTGCTGGCCAGAACACCCTTTATGGCTGGTAAAATCTTGGCTTTTGCTGAATCAATTGCGGCGCCACCAATGTCAGCAGCTTTACCGATCGCATCAAGCCAATCCGCCGTACCATCCAGCCCAACCGGCGCTGAACCCACAATCGGCCGGCCCGCCGCCACAAATTCACGAATGGTTGCGGTATAAAATGGATGCACAGCAGCGGCCACAGTGCAGTCGAGTGCGCCGTACAAATCGCGCCATTCACGCGCCGGCATTCCAGGGGCCAAGGAGAGTCCCATCGGTGCGAGCAACGCCGCCACACCAGGTGGGTCTGCTGGGAATAGCTCACCGATCAACGATACGCGTTTGCCCTCAGCAATCGGCCCGCGTGGGCGTGCAACAGCGCCGCGCTCAGCCTCGCCGCGCGCGTATTTTAACATGGCACCCGCCAGCACATCCTTGGCTTCGGCGTGGGTGGGCACGCCAAAGCCAGGCACATCGATGCCGATGATGCGTACACCATCAATTTCCTTCGGCAATAGATCGAGCGGCACGCCCGATGCCGTTGGAACACATAAATTGATGATCACCACGGCATCGTAATCATCAGGCCTGGCGGTCTCACGCACCGCCTTGCGGATGTCTTCAAACAACTGGCCCGTTACTAATGTCTCGGAGTCAAACGGCACATACCCTACACTACGGCGGGCACCATAAAAATGTGATGTGAAAGTGAGACCATAAACGCAACAGGCCGAGCCGGACAGAATTGTCGCCACGCGGCGCATGCGCAGCCCAACACGCAGGCTACCGAAGGCCGGGCACATGGATTGCGGTTGATCATGCGGACCTTGCGGGTAATCCATCGCAAGCTTGTCAAGCATCCCGGATTTTCCAGCAGCGCGGGCCGACGCCTGCATGGTTGCCTTACCGCCATGGCAGGAGGCTGATTCAAGTTTCGTAGGCGGGATAACAGCGCCATCCATCAGCTATGACCCCTCATACACGACTTCGAGCGACGGGATTTCAACATGATCAACGCCACACATATCGGCGAAAGTTGCGGGGTCGAGCACGACATCGCGGCCCACGGCATCACCCTTGAACAGGCCAAGCAAACCATCCTGCGTTAGCGGTGTTGGCCGTACCGGCGGCGCTTCGGCAACTGCCATGCCTAATTGCTCAAAAAGCGGTCCCCACTGGCTTTGCGAGGTGCCGATGATTTCATAATTAGCACTCTTGCGTCGAATATCTTCATCCGCTGGAATGGCAGCAAGAATGGGGATTCCAACCGCACTACAAAAAGCCTGCGCCTCGCCGGTGCCGTCGTCTTTGTTGATCACCATGCCAGCCACACCGACATTGCCGCCCAGATTGCGGAAATAATCCACCGCCGAACAAACATTGTTGGCAACATATAATGATTGCAGATCGTTCGAGGCCACCACAATCACCTTCTGGCAAAGGTCACGCGCAATCGGTAAACCAAAACCGCCACACACGACGTCACCTAAAAAATCCAGTAATACATAATCAAAATCCCAATCCTGGAAGCCGAGCTTATCAAGCAACTCGAATCCATGAATGATGCCGCGCCCACCACAGCCGCGGCCCACTTCGGGACCACCCAGTTCCATCGCGAACACCCCATCGCGCTTGAAACAGACGTCTCCGATCACCACCGCCTCGCCGGCCGCTTTTTTCTTCGATGATGTCTCGATGATGGTTGGACATGAGCGGCCACCGAATAACAGCGAAGTGGTATCAGACTTCGGATCACACCCGATCAGCAAAACCCGCTTGCCTTGCTGCGCCATCATGTAAGAGAGATTAGCAAGTGTAAAACTTTTCCCGATTCCCCCCTTGCCATAGATCGCGATGATCTGAGTTTTTTTCGGTGACTTCACCGACGATTCGGCAGAGATATCCGGCAGAATACGGCCCGGTGTCGCGTTCATGTTGAACTCCAATCAATAATCATTTTCAGGCAGGCGGAATTTTCAAATGCAGTTTTATAAGCGCTGTCCGCTACGTGCGGTGTGGCATGATGGGTAATCAGGCCGTCGAGATTCAGCTCGCCGGACTCAGCGAGAATTTTTACAGCCTTTAAATCGGCTGGCTGCCATTGCGCAGCAATACGCAGGTGCGCTTCACGCATGAAGGCTGGGGCAAATGCGAACTGCAGATTAGCATAAAAGCCCGCCAGCACTATTTCACCGCCAGAAGCCAAGCGTGAGATCAAAGAATCCAGTATTGATGAGTCGCCACTGGCATCATAAATCGTTCGATAATTACGCTCGGTATCTTCATCAGGTTTACAAACCCGGTAGCCATAAGCACCGTCATGACGGGCTGGATTGGTCTCCCATACAATAGGCGACGCCCCCGCGTGAACGGCAATACGTGCCAGCAACCTGCCGACAACGCCATGGCCCACAATTAAATCCGGCTGCTTATGATTAGCACTGGCATGATACGCAGTGGCGGCAAGCGCCAGCAACGAACCTTGTTTGCCCAAGGCTTCATCAATTTTTGTCGCGCGCGACTCCGGCACAACCAACCGCGAGGCCGTGGCGCCAAACAGCCCACGTACCTCACCAAAGCAATTTGAGCCTGGCACAAAAACAAACTCGCCAATCCTGTGGCGATGGGCGCCTGCAGCCTCAACCACCCGGCCAACCGATTCATAACCTGGCACCAGCGGATACCCCATGCCGGGGAATGGCGGCATGTCCCCGCTCCAAAACAAGCGCTCGGTGCCGGTACTGATGCCGCTGTAGGCTACGTCAACCACCAGGTCTGACTCACCAGGATCATTCAAACGTAGCGAGGCGAGCTCGATATGTTTTGGTTCCCGGATAACAACGGCTTGGCTTTCCACGGCTCTGACCTTTCAAGGGCAGTTGCGGTTGGGCCTTGTGCCGGCGCCCTTCCGATGTTGTCAGACTAACTAGACACTATTTAATGTCAAGAAAAACTTACGTAATGGCATGGGCGATAATGAGGCAGGTCAGCATCGGCTGGCTGGTGGGTATTTGACGAACCTTTGAAAAGCCCGCTTCGGCGAGCATGGCGTGAATTTCGGCGGGACGACGCGCGCGGCCGCTACCCATGGCCAATAGGTAAAAGCCGAAGTAGGCATCCCCCACTGGCTCGGCGCCTTTGGTTCCGGCCATCGGCTCAGCCAGCAACAGCACGCCTTTTGGCGGCAGCGCCGACCGGACCGATTTGAGAATTTGTAAAGCCCGCTCATCCGGGTGGTCGTGCAATACCCGGATCAGGGTCATGATATCGGCACCCTTAGGCAATTCATCCCTGGCGAAGTCACCACCATAGACCTGAGCACGGCCACTTAGATGATCGCGCTCGAAAGCCAGAGTGGCGGCTTCTGCCACCGGCGGTAAATCAAACAATCTGAGTTGCAAATCTGGCGCGTGGGGAGCCAACAAGCGCAGAAAGCTGCCATCGCCGCCGCCGACATCCATTAAAACCCGGTGCCCGTTGAAGCGATATGCGGCTAAAATCTCGCGCGCCACCATCGGTTGCGATACCGCCATCAGCGCCGAATAGGCCGCCGACTGCCCCGCACTGCCGCGATAAGGCCAAAACTGGCCCAACTGGGTTTCAGCTTGGCCACGCAGCAGCGCCACCGGGTCGGCAAGGTCGGCGTAGAACATGCGGTGATGCGCCACCATTGCCGAGATGCCGAGGTTGCCGCGCAATGCCGCGCCAAGTGGCCCAAGCCTGAAAGCCTCCCCCTGCCGGGAGAGCAACCGCAAAGACACCGCCGCATTCAACAGCATCAACATTGCGGCCACCGGGATACGATGCCGCGCCGCCAGCACCGCGGCGGAAGTGGGTTGGCGCGCAAGGGTTTCAAACAAATCAAGCTCAATGCACGAGGCAAGCACCTGCGCGTAAACAAACCCGGCGCACAAATCGAACAATGCCCTCGCCTCGCGCCGGGCCATGAAGCGGGTTAACGGGAAGCGCGCTGCCCAGCTCTGGAAGCGTGGGCTGGCAAGGCAGCCATCGCGCCAATCCAGCCAAAAATTATTAAACGACCGCAAGCCAAACGCCTTGTTGGAGGCTAAAGCGACCGGTGGCATAACTAATCAGGCCGCGACGCGGGTCAAATTCTTCGGCACCAGCCGCTTTGCCTCCTGCGCGATCAAAGCGCGGAGCGGAACCGCCCCCCGGCAATCGGGGATCGAGGCTGCGGCCTGTGCCGCAAGTGAGTCCAGCAAATCCAACGCCCCATTTATGCCATAGGCCCGCACCGCGCTTGGGCGCTGCAACGCGGCGTCGCGGCCCACCGGCTTGCCGCAGTCGTCAGAACTTGCCACCGCATCGAGCAGATCATCGGCGACCTGATAAGCCTCACCCAACGCCTCACCCAACCCTCGCCAGGGTTGCGGGTCGGCTCCGGCGGCAGCCGCACCGGCGATGGTGGCAGCCGAGAACAAAGCGCCGGTTTTGGCACGTTGATACACCGAGAGATCAGGCTTCGGCTCACTCTCCCACGCCTGACCGGCCGCGATGCCATTGGGCATACCCACCGCCTGTGCGACGGTAAGCACCAGCGGCCCCAGCCGCGCCGGCGTGTTTAATGTGCCCCAAGCCAGCAACTGAAACGACAACACAATCAGCGCATCGCCCGCCAGTACCGCCAGCGGTGCCCCGTAAGCCGCGTGAACCGATGGCTTACCTCGCCTTGTGGCGGCATCATCAAAACACGGCAGATCGTCATGCACCAGCGAGGCACAATGCAATAATTCAATGGCACAGGCTGCGGCATCCGACGTTTGCGGATGATCATCACCGCAGGCAGCCGCCACGGCCAAGCAAAGCCTGGGCCGCACCCGAGCGCCACGCGGGAATACCGCATGCCGCATGGCCGCGGCTAGCAAAGGTGGTGCTGGCGGCGCGTGGGTGCGGGTAAAAGCTAAGTTCAGCCCAGCCTCAATACGCGATGCTGCATCCATGGACGCTCTCCTGGCGATGTTGACCGGCCTATACTGTCAACTTTATTTGTTATCAATTATGTGCATAATAGTTGACACTCGGTCAAGACATTTCGATACTACCGTATGGCCAAGCGGAAAATCATCATCATTGGCGCCGGAATCGGCGGTTTGGTCGCCGCCACGCACCTGGCGCACGCCGGGCTGGACGTTACGGTTTGCGAATCAGCGGCCATGGCTGGCGGCAAATTACGCGAGCTCAAAATAGCTGATACGGCCATTGACGCTGGACCGACTGTTTTCACATTGCGGCCAATCTTCGATGCCATTTTTGCGGCGATCGGCGAGCAGCTTGATCGGCATATCACCCTGGAGCCACTTGACTGCCTGGCCCGGCATATGTGGGAAGATGGTGCCCGTTTGGATTTGTTCGCCGATACCGAACGCAATGTCGCCGCGATCAGCGCATTTGCAGGTTTGGCGGCGGCCCAGGCGTATCAGAAATTTGCCAGACGCAGTGCGGAAATTTTTGCAACACTTGATACCAGCTTCATGCAACGCCCGCAGCCGGGCCTTATGGGGCTGCTGCGACATGCCGCGCCGGCGCATGGGGTTGGCCTGCTCCACCTCGCGCCGTTCAGCAGCCTGTGGGAGGAACTGGGGCGGTACTTCGTTAACCCGAAACTACGCCAATTATTTGCCCGCTACGCCACCTACTGCGGTTGTTCGCCGTACAACGCGCCGGCCACATTGATGCTGGTATCCCATGCCGAGCAGCGTGGTGTGTGGCGGATGAAGGGCGGCATGTACCAGTTGGCGGCGGCTTTGGTAAAATTAGCCGAAGCCCGCGGCGCGGTGTTTCATTATAACTGCCCGGTTGCTGAAATCACCACACACCATGGTCGTGCCAGCGGCGTGAAACTGGCATCGGGCGAAGTGCTCGCGGCCGATACCGTTATTGCCAACGCTGACCTTTCCGCCTTAAGCACGGGCTGTTTTGGCGACGCTGCAAAATCTGCTGTCAGCGGCTTCACCAAAGGCGCCAAGCGCTCGCTCTCTGCCGTCACCTGGGCGATCAAAGGCAAGGCTTCGGGAATCAATCTTGCTCATCATAATGTTTTTTTCGCCAATGATTACCGTGCGGAATTTGCCGCCATCGAGGCCGGCACATTACCGGCTGACCCTACCATCTACGTTTGTGCTCCGCATGAGGATGCGTTTTTCTGCCTGATCAACGCGCCGGCATCTGGCGATCAATCCAGCCCAAGTGGCTTTGAGGAGGAACAATGTCTCAGCCTGATACAAGCGAAGCTGACAAAATTTGGGCTAGAACTGGAACCTTCCGCAATGATCCGAACCGGGCCGCAAATGTTCAACCATTTATTCCCAGCCTCGGGCGGGGCGCTCTACGGCCGGGCGTTGACGGGATGGCGGGATTCATTCCGTCGGCCGGGGAGCACAACGAAATTGCCCGGGCTGTATCTGGCGGGGGGGGCGGTCCACCCCGGACCAGGACTACCCATGGCGGCGATGTCAGGCCGCTTGGCGGCCACCCGGATTTTGCAGGACCTCGCTTTACGCAATTCATCAAGCCAGGTGGTTATGCGTGGTGGTATGTCGATGCCATCAGTGATGACGGACTCCAAGCCCTCACCTTGATCGGCTTCATCGGCAGCGTATTCTCACCCTACTACGCATGGGCCAACGCCAAGGCTCCCGCCAACCCTGAAAATCACTGCGCGATGAATATCGTGCTGTATCAACCACGCGGCGGGCGATGGGCTATGACGGAACGGCGGGCTGATAAATTATCCCGCTCAGGTCAGCACCTGCAAATCGGCAATAGCGTCATGCGATGGGAGAACGGCCAGCTCATTGCAGAGATCGATGAGATCAGCGTACCAGTCCCACGCCGAATTCGCGGACGCTTGACGTTAACGCCGCTCGCCATTCATACGACGCAATTCCCGCTTGATGGTGCCGCACGACACCGCTGGCAGCCCATCGCCCCGATAGCGCGGGTCGATGTTGAATTTCAAAATCCAAAAATCTTCTGGCGAGGCAACGCCTATTTTGACAGTAACGACGGCGACGCTCCGCTAACATCGGATTTTATACGCTGGCACTGGTCACGCGCTAATGATCACATGGCTACTACGATATTTTACAATACGAAGCGCCGCGATGGCACCTGTTTAGTGTTGGGGCTGCAAGCAAAAGCAGGCGGCCAGCTTGAAAATGTGGCACTGCCGCCGGAACAGCCGCTGCCAGACACCGTGTGGCGCGTGGCCCGCAGTGCCCATTCCGATGCGGGATATAAACCGATGGTTTTGAAAACCCTAGAGGATGCGCCGTTTTACAATCGCGCCATCATCCGCACCCAAGCGGGTGGAAAAATATATAACGCTGTGCATGAATCACTTGACCTGGACCGCTTCGATAAGCCGTGGGTAAAGCTGCTATTGCCGTTCAGGATGCCCCGTATCTGACACCGCACCCCTTGCCGCCTCAGCTTCGCGCTGCTTGCTGCGTTTCAGGTCGCGGCTGACCGAAATATATTGCTGTATCCCAAACAGAATCACACCAAAATCCAGCGTTGTCCATTCCAGGAAGGTGGCAATATGACCGGTCATGCCAGACGGCCACTGGCTTCACCTGAGGCCTCGCGCTGCGTGCGTTCAAGACGTTCAAACAAATCCAACAATTTAATAAACTGTGAGGATGCTATTTCACTATTCAGTGCTGCGGCGTTGATAAGAAACAAATTCGCCGATAACGCCCCCGCCCCATTGCTGCGCGCTGGCCAAAAGGCCGCTCCGGCCGCGCGCGCCGCCAGCCACAGCTTGCGCACTCCAGGGACATGCGCTCGTGTCGTGACAGAGTCGTAGAAGCTCTCGGCAATTTCCGTACCAATGGCTGCATATATTTTCCGTGCCGCGCCAATACCAAGACGGCAATCAAAGGGCAGACGAGCAATACCCGATGCGGCCCGGTCATAAAGCTGTCCGGCTTCATCCAGCAATTTTTGAACCAGCCTACCGATCTCTGGAGAGAACTGCGGTGCTGTGATGAAGGCTGCTTCATCGATGCCAGCGTCTTGCAACCAGGTTTGCGGCAAAAACAACCTACCCGCCTTGGCGTCCTCACCGACATCGCGGGCGATATTGGTGAGTTGCATGGCCACGCCTAGATCTGACGCACGGGCCAGCGTCTCATGATCACGCGCACCCATGAGGACCGCCATCATCACGCCAACACTGCCAGCCACCCGCGCCGCATAATCCAGTAAATCAGCAAATGTCTCATAACGCCTACCCTGCGAATCCCAGGCCAGACCTTCAATCAAAGCCGCTGGTAAAGCCTTGGGAATATGAAACTCGGCCACCGTAGCGGCAAAGGCGCGGTCCACCGATAATGGGTATGGCTCGCCCTCATAGACAGCATCGAGGCGGTTATATAAATTTGTCAAAGCCGCCGCCGGGTCATTGCCTAAATCAATCGCATCATCAGCTTCCCGGCAAAAGGCGTATAGTGCGGTGGCGGGGTCGCGCACCCGCCGGGGCAACAACAACGAAGCCGCATGAAAACTACGCGAGCCGCTGCAGAGCAACGCGCGGCATGTGGCAAGATCGGCAGGATCAGCGGAAAACTGCGGCATCGGGAACCACCTCATCAAGAACACGCGCGGACGACAATACTCCAGGCACGCCAGCCCCAGGATGAGTGCTCGCACCAACCAAATATAAATTGTTAATATCCTCAGATTTATTGTGCGGCCTGAACCAGGCGCTTTGCAGCAATCGCGGTGCCAAACCAAACCCGGCCCCATGCAGCGAGAGATAATTTGCTTCAAAATCCAGCGGTGTCATAATCTTTGATGTCACAATGCACTCACTTAAACCCGGTAAAACACTGCTGTTCAAATGCGTCTCAATCGCTTGGCGGTAAAACGCCGCCTGGGTTTTCCAATCGGTCTTGCCTTGCAGATTCGGCACCGGCGATAGCACGTAAAATGCATCACAGCCCGGCGGCGCCAGTGTCGGGTCGGTCTGCGTTGGGCGGTGCAGATACAGGCTGAAGTCAGGTGCCAATATTTTTGCATCAAAAATATCGCGCAGTAGTTCGTCGTGTCTCGGACCCAATAAAATAGTGTGATGCGGTACCTTTTCAAATTTCCGGCTGGTGCCGAAATACCACACGAACAATCCCATCGAAAATTTCGCCTGTGCGATTTTACGCTCATTCCAGTGTCGGTGCGGATGCTTGGCCAGGAGGTTTTTGTAGGTCCAGCCGGCGCACGCGTTGGAAACTACAATATCAGCCTCGATTACCTCACCATCCCCCATTACAACGCCAATGGCGGTTTTATCGCGCACCAGAATTTTCTGTACCGTTGCGCTGGTACGGACGAGATTACCCTGCCCTTCAATCAACCTCACCATGCCGGTTACCAATGCGCCGGTGCCACCAATGGGAAAATGCACACCAAATTTGCGTTCCAAATATAGTATCAAACAATAAATCGCGCTGGTGTTAAGCGGGTTTCCACCCACCAGTAACGGATGGAAACTCAACGCAATACGCAACCGGGGGTCTCGGATATAGCGTCCTACCAACCCGCTGACGCTGCGGTAGCCTGCGAGTTTCACAAGATCCGGCAAAATCCGCAGCATATCAACCCACGAGCCAAACGCTTTATGGGCAAGCCGTTCAAATCCTATTTTGTAAATAGCCTCGCTGAGGGCAACAAACTTCTCGTATCCCGCTAAATCCGCCGGCGCAAGGTCACGTACCTGAGCACGCATAAAATCGGCATCACCGTTACACGCGAATGTAGAGCCATCATTGAAATGGATCCGATAAAATGGCGAGACCGAGCGTAAGTCGATATCATCCGTCAAGCGGCGCCCGGCCAGTTGCCATAACTCTTCCAACAAAAACGGTGCGGTGATGATGGTGGGCCCAGCATCGAAGGTAAAGCCGTCCTGGTGAAACACCGAAGCCCGACCTCCAGCTTCTGCCAGACGCTCCAACACCGTGACACGGTAACCGCGCGCACCCAATCTAATCGCTGCCGCTAATCCGCCGAACCCGCTGCCGATGACCACTGCATGTGGTCTCGTGTCGCTATGACCAGCCACGACCTTGCCCAATGAGGGCGTACTGATATTCATGATATCAAGACTCCCGCCTCAACGGCAAAGTCTTCGATAATTTTGCAAGTCTCGGCTGGCTGCTCCTCATGTGCCAGATGCCCTAATCCCTCCATACGAATGATCCGGGCGGTGGGGATGATCCGCTGTATTTTTATGGCGTCAGCTGGTGGAATTGATCGGTCATTGCTGCCCACCACCAACATCAAGGGTACACTAAGTTTTGATAATCTGGCTGCAAAAAATGCTAGATCCCAATTCGCCATCATCTTCAGCGCAGCACCGGCATGGCCGCTGCGCCGCGCAAGTCGCGCATAGAATTTCACACCGTCAGGGTTGATCACCGAGCCGGTTCCCGTCAGCAACCGCGCGACAACGTTGCCATCGGCTGCCTGCCAGGCGAACAGCATCGGCACTAGCGCGTTACTGGCCATAAGTTTTGCCAGCGGTGCCATCAAAGACCGCCCTGCGCCATGAAATGTGAGTGGCAGCAAAGCACCGTTCAGTGCCACCACCGCTTGCGGCGCGATCAACCCCTCAAAGCACATTTGCAGCGCTATGGCAGCCCCGGCTGAGTGTCCGGCGACGATTGCAGGGTGCAGGCCTAGTTGCTTGAGAAGAGCTGAAATACCTTGCGCCATGCCTGGAAGGGTCATGCCCACGCCGGGCGGTTGCTCGGTAAAACCATGCCCCGGCAGATCAGGCGCCACTACCGTAAAATGCTTTGCCAAAATCGGCAGGATATCGCGCCATGAATGGGTAGCAGCACCGGTACCATGCAACAGCAACACTACTGGTCCTTGGCCCATAATCTGAACATGCCAGCGTAACTTGCCCACCCGCACAAAACGGCTGCTGGAACGATTGGGCCAATCCTTGCCATCCTGCGCCCAATCAGGCCGCCCATAGGCCGGCCGGGGCGCCACCACTAACGGAACCGAAACGTTACGCGGCAGAACTTGCACGAAAGTCTCCCTGGCTCTGCACAATGCGGCTGAGATGCGATGGGTCGGCATAGGGTAATGGCACGTAATGCGCGGCCATTTCAGCCGCGAGTTTGGCCACGAACGTCTGCGGCCTGGGTGCCGTATCAATTACCAGGCACGATAAACCTGAAACTCTGCAGGCGCGCGCGGCCACCAGCGCGTCCTGGGCGGCGGCAGCACGGCCAGGATTGCCGTCGCGCCCGATGTTCGCACCACCGTCGGTTAACAACACCAGCAATGGCCGATGCCCCTTGCGGCGTTCAGCCTCAGCCATCTCGCGTGCGGCATTGATCCCAATGGCCAAGGGCGTTGGCCCACCACCCGGCAGACCGGCCAATGAGCGTTTAGCCCGCGCCAATGCGCTGGTGGGCGGCAACAAACATTCAGCCGCACGGCCACGGAATGCCAACAGTGCCACCTGGTCACGGCGCACATAACAATCAGCCAGGAGTAACTGTACCGCACCCTTGGCTTCGGCCAGCCGGTTGACTGCTGCTGACCCCGAGGCATCCACCGCAAATATTGCAACAGACGTCGTTTGCTCCTTGAATTTTTGAATCCGGAAATCATTTGCGCGAACTTGCACCTTACGCCCCGGCGTTTTGGTACCGCGCAGTTTCTGCCATGGGGCAGCGGCCCGTAAGGTTTCGATAAGGCTCAGCCGAGCCCCAGCGCCTAACGCCCCCGGCCTGGTTCCTGCCGGACGGCCGCGCCGCAGGCTGGCGCTATCGCCGGTTTTACCAGCACCACGGCGCGCCCGTTTTGGCCCCGCGCCGGCAGCCAGGGCTGCCAATAATTCTGGTGGCAGCACAGATTTTTGCGTATCGCTGATGCTGTCTTCCACCGTCTCCGGTTGATCATCACGTGGTGCCTGCGATGGCGGAGACTCTTCAGGTTGATCCTCCGGAATCTCATCTGTGGGCTCGCTGGGAACTTGCGTCGCGCGAGGGGCTAATACCAACCGGGTGGCCAGCGCAATATCGCAAGCCGCGACCGTCTCCCGGCCTTGCAATGCCGCTGCCGCCCGCGCCGCCCGCAACGCGAACAACGGCGCGCGCAGCGAGCCGATGCCAAGTGCGAGCGCCAAGCTGCATAACTGCGTCATTGCGTCGTCGCTCGATGCCACCGCGTTGAAGCTCTCGCGGGCCTGTGCGATCATGGCAGCATCTGGCCAATCAACATCACCGGGCAGGCCGGATTGCACCACGGTAAACGCTAAACGCTCCAGCAAACACGCGGGTGGCGCTTCATCGGATTGATAACCCTCGTCGAGCGCAATCACGGCAAAACGTGCAGCGTTCACCGTATTGATGCTGTTGTGCTCACTGATAACGGCGCTGCGGTCGATCACCGCCGCCAGTCGTGCCGCAATGTCGGTGTTGATCCGTTCCGCCATCGCCACAACTAACACACCGCCATCACAGTCAACAAGCAATCCGCTGGTCATCACCGGCCGGCCGGTTGCCAGTGTCGCCGGAAGGTCAAGCCCACCTAACATCTGTTCATCTGAAATATGCAGCGGCATTTTACGAAAGGGTGAGTTTGGCACCAGCATACTTCTAAATTTTTGCAAATAATTTTCGCGTGCGGGCCCTGACCACGCACGAATGGTCATACCACCCAACCCCACAGGGTCGATGGCAAGTAACGCAGCGACCCAGACGGCGTCAGAAAATACCTCACCATCTGGTGCGGGACCTGCTGCCCATGCGGGGTCGAAGGGACTCATGCGGCGAAAACCTCCGCCACCACGCGCTCAACCCGCGTGCTCGCCAAACTATCATCCAGCGGGTCACGCCGCAGGCGGTGACGTAGCGCTGGCGATGTCATGGCACGCAAATGCTCCATACTGACCGATGCTGCCCCTTGAAAAGCCGCCCAGGCGCGAGCCGCACGCACCAGCGTCAGTTCACCGCGTAAACCATCGGTGCCTAGAGCCATACATAATTTGGCAGCCTGCTCAAGCACATCGTCCGCCACAGTGACTTCAGAAAGCCTCGCTCTGGCCAATAGAATATGTTCACGCAATGCAGCGTCGGCGGCTTGCCACTTCGCCGTAAATCCGGCTGGATCACGGTCATACTCGTCACGCCGGCGAACCACTTCAATGCGGGTTGCAATGTCGTTAGGAGTTCGCACTTCCACACACAAACCAAACCTATCAAGCAATTGCGGCCTTAGTTCGCCCTCTTCTGGGTTGCCGCTTCCGATCAATACAAACCGCGCTGGGTGGCGCAGGCTCATGCCCTCGCGCTCCACAACATTTTCCCCAGACGCCGCAACATCGAGCAGCACATCAACGATATGATCCTCGAGCAGATTGACCTCGTCGATATACAAAAATCCACGATGCGCGCGCGCCAGCAGGCCAGGTTCAAAAATTTTTGCGCCATCCGCCAGTGCGCGTTCGAGATTCAACGCGCCGATCACCCGGTCCTCGGTGGCGCCGAGCGGTAAATCCACCACCGGAACCGCCACGCGGAGCACCGGCAAACTGCCCTGCAACTGACGTTCACGGCAACTCGCACAAAGGCTCGGGATATCAACAGGATCGCAAGCGTAGGCGCAGCCTGAGACTGCCGCCATATCCGGCAGCAAAGCCGCTAGCGCACGTACCGCCGTTGACTTGCCGGTGCCGCGATCTCCGAATATCAACACACCGGACAGCCGCGGCTCGATTGCGGCGATAATAATGGCATTGGTCATTTCGTCCTGACCTACCATTGCCGAGAATGGGAATACCATTTTACAAAGCCTCTCCGAAAGGTGCATTCAGACGCACAATGGCATCATTCAAAATGGCGGCGAAACTCACCCATAGTAAATACGGTAATAAATATAGCCATGATTTTCCAGCATAAATCGCAAGAAGCAGCATAGGTGCTGCAATTGAAAGCCATAAAAACGGTACTTCGGCGCGTGCAAAATCGGGCCGCCGCATTTTGAAAAAGAAATAGCTCCACAAAATATTCAGAGCACCGTTGATGAACAGCAAAATGATGAACAAGGTACTAACCAAAGCATTCGTTATCGCGTGCCAACCAATCAGCGCAGCGGTAGCCTCCCCGATAAAAATCAAGGTCCACGCCGGGCCGAACAACCAGTCCGGAGGCTGCCAGCTGGGTTTTTTCAAACCATAGTACCAGCTATCCAGCACCGTCATGCTCATTCCAGCCCCTGCCATGACAGTGACCCCAAACGCTGCCACCAGCACCGCGCCCCAACTCACAAAAAACGCCTTCATGCTGCCGCACCATGCGCCAGTGCAAACGCGCAAACCAGCATTCCCATTACATAGAGCGTAGTACCGGTCGCGTTATACCAAATCGCCCGCTCTCGTGGCCGATCTAACAGTTCGACCATCAGGAACAGCTGCACGACGGTCAGAAGCGTAACGGTAACGGCGGTCACCGGATGATGCCAAAGCAGCATGGCCAGAATGACCAAAGTTTGTGGTGCGACCATCACGGCGCAGGCAAGGCTGGCAGCACGTTGGGCACCCAGCATGGCGGGTAATGATTTGATGCCGCTTTGGCGGTCGCCCTCGATGGATTTGAAATCGTTCAAGGTCATGATGCCGTGCGCACCAAGGCTATAAAGCAGCGCGATGAGCAAAATCCGCGGGTTCGGCAAGGCACCGGTCATAATGGCCGCGCCGGTAAACCAGGGCACGCCTTCATAACAAATGGCGACCGCAGCGTTACCCCACCAGCCATTGCGCTTCAGCCGTAGCGGCGGTGCACTATACGCCCAGGCGAGCAGCAGCGCCACAATAGCGGCAGTAAACCCCCATATGCCCAGGGTAGCCGCCAGCAGCAGCGAAGCGCCGGTCCAGATGACGCCAATATACAGGCCCCAGCGCCCTGGCATCCGCCCCGAGGGAATGGGGCGGTTAGGCTCGTTAATGGCATCCACATGACGGTCAAACCAATCGTTTACCGCCTGGCTGGTCCCGCACACCATCGGCCCGGCCAGCAGCAGCCCCGCAATGATCATCGGCCAGTGCTGCCCAAACGGCTGGCCTGATGAAACCGTGCCGCATAAAAACGCCCAAATTGGCGCAAACCACGTTACCGGCTTGAGCAATTCCAGACAGGTTTTCAACTCCGGCACGCGCCGTGAGGAAACTCCGAAATCAGATGCCGACAAGCTCAACTTCGCATTCAAGTCTGCCGGCATTTTCTTAAAGTCTCCCTAAACTTCGGACAAAATTATGTAGTCATCACTCGAGACCGACCGCGTCGGCCTCCAGCAAGCCGTGGCGGCGCATTTTCACGTACAGACTCTGACGGCTAACTCCGAGCACTTCAGCCGCTGAAGCGCGGTTATCACGGGTCATCGTCAGTGCTGCTTCAATGCTTAACCGCTCAATCACGTCGGTGGCTTCGCGTACCAGGTCCTTCAATGACACCCGCCCGATCAGTTCGATGATTTGCTCAAGCGATTTCGGAAACGCCCGCGGCGCCATCACCTGCGGGCTGACCCGCCGGCTGATCCCCCGGATGGCGAACCCGTAGGAGGGATCACCACCATTCAGCACCGACCCGGCGGAAATCTCGACATCCATTTCGGCGCCAAACTCGTCACGCAGCGAGGTCGAAAACAGCCGCACCGAGCCGTGCTGGCGCAGATTATTGAGCAGCACGCCCAAATCCACCCCAGGGCGGCCTAGCCATTTGTCGAGCGACTGACCTTGGGCCTGGCTCTCACTACGGAGCTGGGACATCTCGATAAATGCCTCATTGGCGGCAAGAATGGTGCCGTCGTGGTCGGTGACTACAAAGCCATCGGGCACACGCTCGACCAGCTTCAGCAGTTTCGCCTTGCTATCGGTCAGCAACCGGCTGGACTCCTCACCGGGCATCACATGCAGCAATTTCACCAGTAACAACTGCGTGCTACCCTGACGGAACAAAAACGCTGAAGCCACCATGTCGATGTCGCTATCAAGAAGGGCGAACGGCACACCATCAGCCCGGCCCGAGACACGGACATTTGCAAGCATCTGGTCGATTATGGGTGCTGCGTCCGGCTTCAGCAGGTCGGTGAGGTGCAAGCCGATGATTTTGCCAGCCCGCCCCAGAATTTGCCGCGCCGCCGGATTCGCCTCAATGATCTTCTGGGTTGCCTGATCGACAATCAGCACCGGCTCGGGGGTCATCTGGAATAAAATCCGGTAGCGGGTCTCAATATGCCGCATCCGGGCATAGTCACGCTCGAACGACTGCTGAACGTCAACCACACGTTGCTGAAGAGTCGCAAAAGCCCGCAAATCTCGGCCAAAGGCAATAATCTGACCACTATGGCCCACCGGGAGGACTGAAAAAAGAATAGGAATGTCGGCGCCGCGCACTGCCGGATAGTTAACCTGCCGACCGTTTTTGTGGGCCTTGCTGTGCGCGTCGCGCAGCATTTCATCAATTTTGATCTGGCTCTCGACGGTAACCTGGTCTCGCCATGCCTTGCCGAGCCAATGGTCATGGTCGGCGAACTCCAAGGCCAACGCCTCGCTCTGAAATGCAAAATCCCGGACGATGCCATCGCTGTCCAGAATCACCGCAACATCTGCCGCTGCTGCAATCAGCAACGCCGCTGCATCCGCATCGATCCCGGCCAACCAACGCGCCGGAGACTTGAAGGCCTTCATGATAACCCGCTCTTTCAACCATGACAGGCCGGTCCCTAACCGCTAGAGATGTCAGCCAATGTCAACCAACTTGGTCTTAGACTGGTGTAAACGTTCCGTCACCTTAGACCCTACAAAAATATTCGCTTCCCTGAGAGCCTGGTGAGCATCAGGGGCAGTGGCATCAGCCCCCAGGAACCTCGTTCGTTCCGTATGATTCATAATTGCACGCCCCCCGATCAACACAAACAAATCCGGGTTGCAGGAGGCTTTACGGACGGTGCGGATACAGGCTGGCAAGCCTTTCAAGGCACGATCAGCCGAGACCGAAATACCGATGACATCAAACCATTCATCATGCACCAAATTCAAAATTTTTGTCCGTGGCAATGCCGTCCCCGAACATACCGACCAACCACCTTCGCGGAAGGTGTCCGCGACGACATTCAAGCCAAATGTATGCTGCTCACCAGGTGATGGTACCAGCAATATACGATGGTCGAAGCCGACCGCCACAACGTCTGCAACCCCGACGGAAGCGGTCTCCTTCATGATCTGGTCGAGTCTAAAAACTCCCAGCGTCACTGTGGTAAAATCACATATGTCACGCTCCCACATCTCACCCAGACGCTGCGCCGCCGGGGTGAGCAAATCAGTCAGCAAGGCATCCCTGCCGCCGCCGATCACGATCACCCGGTCTGCGACGGCACGAACTTGCTCCATGTCATCGGCCACAATCAAATCAACAAAGGCCGCCACATCCTCAGCGCTTACATGGCCAGTTTGTTGCGCCGCGCGATTCGACAATGCCGCCTCACGCTGGGCTGTGAGCAAACGCGGCAAAATCTCTGTTTCAATCGTCCGCCTCAGCAACTCCACCCAAGGGCGTGCGGCCCTCTGGATGATCTCCTCATGCCCCCTTACCCGCCCCCCCATTGGAAGATTGTCGGGACACAACGGAATATTATCGGTACTCTCCTCGCTCGCAAAAGACCGAAAGGTTGGATCCATTCTCGTCTCCTATTTGTGGCTCATGCTGTCCCAGACCAAGCCATTATGTCAACTTTTATTTACGTAAGAAAAACTTGACACAACCAAGCCGCTCAAGTTAGCCTTCCCCCAGTCGAGATACGTCGATGGGGGAAATTTCAAGATGCGGCTGAGTTATCGGCAAAATCTGCACTTAGATTGTTCCCTCTCTCGGGTTTTGCTCTGTGAGGCCGAGCAATCCCGCTTATCGCGCTATTATTGGAGCCTTTTTGGGAAGGGCGAGTCAAGCAATGTTTACTCAAATATTTGACCGTCTAATTGACAGCATCGATAGCTGCCCCTGGACAGGTAACGGCAGAGGCCTGCAAACACCTAAAATTACAACAAAAAAAGCCCGGCCACCCTATTTATACAGCCCCGCTGAACGCCGCCGCCGCGACGCTTCGCCCTGGACGCTGGTGCAGGGAGTCCTCGCCCCCATTCAGTTTTTGGTGTTCCTCGTCAGCCTCGGTTTCGTTGTCCATTATCTCATCACCGGAAATGGGCTGGAAGCCGCCACTATTTCAGTGCTCTTCAAAACCGGCTGCCTTTACACCATCATGATAACGGGCGCGATCTGGGAGTACGAGGTTTTCGGGCAATATTTGTTCGCCCCGGCGTTCTTCTGGGAGGATGTGTTCAGCTTCCTGGTGATCGGCCTGCACACCGCCTACGTGGCCGTGCTGGTATCTGGGATGGCTACGCCGCATACCCAAATGTTGATCGCCCTGGCAGCTTATGTCAGCTATTGCATCAACGCCATGCAGTTTGTGATGAAACTGCGCGCCGCCAGGCTTGAGCGCCCCCGCAATGACGCCATTGGGCAAATGGGATGAACGAGCTTTCACCACGCGCCGTTCCCGCAACGGCCGGCTGTAGCGATACGCCGGTGCTGCGTGAGCGGGGCCAGCGCGAGGTATTCTGCGGGTTGACCGGCATTGTATGGCTGCACCGGCGCATTCAGGACGCGTTTTTCCTGGTGGTGGGTTCGCGTACCTGTGCGCACCTGCTGCAATCAGCCGCGGGTGTGATGATTTTCGCTGAGCCACGTTTTGCGACTGCCATTATCGACGAGCGCGACCTTGCCGGCCTTGCAGATGCCAATGATGAGTTGGACCGGGTGGTGAGCAAACTGATCGAGCGCCGCCCGGAAATTAAACTGCTGTTTCTGGTCGGCTCCTGCCCGTCGGAAGTTATTAAACTCGATCTGTCGCGCGCCGCTTTGCGCCTCAACCAACGTTTTGCCGCTGAAAACCGCCATGATCTGCGCGTGCTGTCGTATTCTGGCAGCGGCATTGAAACCACCTTCACCGAGGGCGAGGACGCCTGCCTCGCCTCTTTGGTGCCGACTCTGCCAGCCCTACCCTCGACCTCCCCCAACCTGATGGTGGTTGGCACTGTGGCGGAAATTGTCGAAGACCAGTTCCGGCGCCTGTTCGCCGCGCTTGGAATCGACAAAGTCGGTTTTTTACCGCCGCGCCGCGCTGCTGAGATGCCACCTGTTGGCCCTAACACTAAATTTCTGCTGGCCCAGCCGTTTCTCGCCGAAACCGCCACGGCCTTAGAACGCCGCGGTGCCTCGCGAATCCCTGCGCCGTTTCCGCTGGGCGTGGAGGGAACCACCGCCTGGTTCACCGCCGCCGCCCGCGAATTTGGTGTGAACCCCCAGCATTGCGCCAACATTCTGGAAGCACCCGCTGCGCGCGCTCGCGACTCACTGGCCCGGCATCGGGTCACGCTCGCCGGCCGCAAGATTCTCTTTTTTCCTGATAGCCAGCTAGAAATTCCCATTGCACGGTTTCTCTCACGCGAACTGGGCATGTGGTTAGGCGAGGTGGGCACGCCGTTTCTGCACCGCGAACTGATGGCCGAGGAGCTTGATATGCTGCCAGCCGGTACGTTTCTCTCTGAAGGTCAGGATGTAGAACGTCAACTGGATCGCTGCCGCGATAGCGCCCCCGATATTGTGGTGTGCGGTATGGGGCTGGCTAACCCATTGGAAGCCGAGGGCTATACCACGAAATGGTCGATCGAACTGGTATTCACCCCGGTGCAAGGTTTTGAACAGGCCGCTGATCTGGCTGAACTTTTTGCCCGCCCGTTGCGCCGCCGCGCTATTTTGAAGGTGTAATGCGATGCAGCTCTCTCTTTGGACCTATGAAGGCCCACCGCATATCGGCGCGATGCGAATCGCCACCTGTATGCAAGGCGTACATTACGTATTGCACGCACCGCAGGGCGATACCTACGCCGATCTATTGTTCACGATGATCGAACGCCGTGATGTCCGCCCGCCAGTGACCTACACCACGTTTCAGGCGCGCGATTTAGGTGGCGATACGGCCACTCTGTTTAAAAAATCCGTGTCCGAAGCCTACGAACGTTTCAAACCGGATGCCCTGCTGGTAGGCGCCTCCTGCACCGCTGAATTGATCCAGGATGACCCGGGAGGATTAGCCCTGGCGTTGGATTTACCGATTCCGGTGGTGCCCCTGGAATTGCCGGCGTATCAGCGCAAGGAAAATTACGGTGCCTCGGAGACCTTCTACCGGCTGGTGCGGGCTTGTGTGGCGGGTCACAGACAAACTGAAAAATCCATACAGCCATCCTGCAATATTCTGGGTGCCACCGCGCTTGGGTTTCGCCACCGCGATGACGTGGTTGAGGTGAAACGGCTACTCGAAAAAATTGGAATCACCGTCAATGTCGTGGCACCCGCAGGTGCGCGCCCATCCGATCTGGCCCGTATCCCTCACGCACATTTCAATGTTATGCTTTACCCTGAGGTGGCCTTGAGCACGGCGGTGTGGCTGGAGCGGCAGTTTGGCCAAAAGTTTGTAAATGTCACGCCGATCGGCGTTGGCGGCACCCGGGATTTCATTAAAGCTGTTGCTGAGTTGGCTCACATTGACGCGACCGATTTCCTACGCGCCGAGACCTCCCGGCTGGTGTGGTATTCACGATCGATTGACTCCACCTATCTCACGGCCAAGCCGGTATTTATTTTTGGTGATGCCACGCATGCTGTCGCCATCGCACGAGTCGCCGCCGAGGAGTTAGGTTACCAGGTTGTAGGGCTTGGCACTTATTCACGCGAATTTGCCCGTGAAGTGCGTGCTGCGGCCAAACTTTACGACATTGAGGCGCTGATCACTGACGATTATCTGGATGTCGAAGCCGCCATTAAAGCTGCTAATCCTGCCTTGGTGCTCGGCACCCAGATGGAACGCCATATCGCCAAGCGGTTAGGCATTCCCTGCGCAGTGATTTCAGCACCGGTGCATGTTCAGGATTTTCCCGCACGCTACAGCCCCTTCATGGGATTTGAGGGGGCCAACGTATTATTTGATACCCTCACCCACCCGATGATGATGGGGCTGGAAGAGCATTTGCTAGGCATGTTCCGCGAAGATTTTGAGTTTCATGGTGACGCCATGGCATCGCACCTCGGTCATACAGCACCACCCCTACAAGTGTCGGATACAGCACCGCTTAGCACGATATGGGATGCCGAAGCGGAACGTGAATTGCGCAAAATACCGTTTTTCGTGCGCGGCAAAGCCCGCCGCAATACCGAAGCCTATGCCGTTCAAAATAAAGTAGCGCTGATAAAACTGGAAACTTTGTACGACGCCAAAGCCTATTACAGCCAATAACGCGCAAATTATTGCGTGAGGAGCAACAGCGAGTGAACCATTTACGTGACGATGCAGGGCTTGCCTCAAAACTTCTCGGATCAACCTGCGGAAGTTCGTGTGGCGATGGTGAGGGCAGCGTGCAAGTGGCGCTCGACCCCGCATTGCAAATCAACGGTGCCAAGGTTTTTGCGGTATATGGTAAAGGTGGTATCGGAAAAAGCACGACCTCTTCCAACCTTTCCGCCGCTTTCTCAAAAATTGGCAAGCGGGTCCTTCAAATTGGCTGCGACCCGAAGCATGATTCCACTTTTACCCTCACCAAACGCCTAGTCCCCACAGTTATTGACGCACTGGAAGCCGTAGATTTTCATCCGGAAGAATTACGGATCGAAGATTTTGTCTACGAAGGCTACGGCGGCGTGATGTGCGTTGAAGCCGGTGGCCCACCCGCGGGTACAGGGTGTGGCGGCTATGTTGTCGGCCAGACCGTAAAGCTTCTCAAGGAACATCATCTACTTGAAGACTCGGACGTGGTCATTTTCGACGTTCTGGGAGATGTAGTTTGCGGCGGTTTCGCAGCACCGCTGCAACACGCCGAGCGCGCCATCATCATCACCGCCAATGACTTCGATTCCATCTTTGCGATGAACCGCATTGTCGCGGCTATTGGAGCAAAAGCAAAAAATTATAGTGTCCGTCTGGGTGGCGTCATCGCCAACCGTTCAGCAGCCACCGACCAGCTAGACAAATACAACGGCGCTACCGGCCTCTCTACCCTGGCCCGCTTCCCTGATCTCGACATCATCCGCCAAAGCCGTCTAAAAAAATCTGTGCTGTTTGAGATGGAAGACTCACCAGCTTTGCGGGCCGTGCAGGCAGAATATTTGCAACTGGCGGAGTCACTTTGGGCTGGCGTAGCACCCTTGGCTGCAGTGGCGTTGAAGGACCGTGAAATTTTTGACCTGCTGGGGTTTGAATAATGAGCAGTACCAGCTACCAGCAGCGCAGGGATGAGATCGAAACCTATTTCGACCGCACCGCCATGGCAGCCTGGGCCACCCTCACCTCCACTGCCCCGGTTGGGAAAATTCGTGCTACTGTACGGGCCGGACGCGAGAATATGCGCAACACGCTGCTATCGTGGTTGCCCGCTGATATGTCGGGCTTGCGGTTGCTCGATGCCGGATGCGGCACTGGTGCGCTGGCATTGCAGGCGGCGGCAAGGGGTGCCGATGTCGTGGCGATCGACCTCTCGCCGCAGCTCATCAGCATCGCGGTCCAGAGGGCTACAGCCTCATCCCACGCCACCAAAATAACATTTCACGCTGGCGATATGCTGGATAAATCCTTTGGCCACTTCGACTACGCGATAATGATGGATTCGATCATCCATTACAACGAGGACGATGCCATTAACGCCATAGGCCAGCTTGCGCCTCGGGTAGGCAGCGCTATGTTGTTTACCTTCGCACCCCGCACCGCGTTGCTAGGTACGATGTTGAGCGTTGGTAAAATCATGCCGCGTGGCGACCGCTCGCCGGCGATTATTCCGCAAAGTGAAGCCAGATTGCGGCGCGAGATTGCATTGCGTCCGGCATTTGCCCGTTTCAATATTGGCCGGACAACGCGCATCACATCCGGCTTCTATGTCAGCCAGGCGATGGAGGTCACCTCATGCTGACACCTAAAAAAATTCTTAGTCCGGCAGGGCGCGTTAATAAATTTTGGCGTAAACTGAACAGCGGTATGCTACCGTTTGCCGATGTAGCCACACCTGAACTGCCATTATCGCGGCTGTTGCGGCTAGCACTTTTTCAACTTACTGTCGGACTATCGGCCGCACTCATTATTGGCACGCTTAACCGCGTGATGATTGTGGAACTTCACCTGGCAGCCTGGCTGGTCTCCTTAATGATCTCATTGCCGCTGGTGCTAGCGCCCGCACGGGCTTTCATCGGTTATAAGTCCGACCAACATCAATCTTCATTTGGCTGGAAGCGCCTGCCATATATATGGTTTGGCACCATGATGCAGTTTGGCGGACTCGCGATCATGCCATTTGCGCTCATCGTGCTCTCAGGAGATAGCCATGCACCACATTTCGTTGGCCCAATGGCAGCAGCGTTGGCATTTTTATTGGTGGGAGCGGGTATGCACACCACCCAGACGGCCGGTCTGGCGCTAGCCACTGACATGGCACCTGAGGCCGCCCGCCCGCGGGTAGTGGGGATGCTGTGCGTGATGCTGCTGGCTGGCATTATGGCTGGTGCCCTGGGCTACGGGGCGTTATTGCATCATTTCAGCGAATTACGTTTGATCCAGGTGGTGCAAGGCTCCGCCGTGCTGACCATGCTGCTGAATGGCTTTGCGCTATGGAAACAAGAACCGCGCCGGGCTTCCACCTTGGCCCCGCAAGCCCCGCAGCCTGAGTTACGTCAGGCTCTCAAAATATTTTTGGCGCAACCAAAATCATTCCGGCGTTTGGTGACCATTGGCCTTGGTACTATGGGACTTTCGATGCAGGATATTTTGCTTGAGCCGTATGGAGGGCAAATTTTGCACCTAACGGTTGGCCAGACCACGTCACTCACAGCGGCACTGGCCGGTGGTGGCCTCTCTGGTTTGGCGTTCGCCAAATATCGCCTTAGCGCTGGCGCTGACCCTTATCGTATCGCCGCCCTTGGCCTGCTGGTAGGTCTTGGGGCATTCGCGGCCGTATTATTTTCAGCACCCATGGCGGCCCCTGCATTATTCGCCATCGGTGTGTATGCCATCGGAACCGCCGGCGGCTTATTCCTGGTCGGCACTTTGTCGGATGCGATGGGCAGGGCCGTTGATGGCATGAGTGGCCTAGCCCTTGGCACCTGGGGTTCCGTACAGGCTGTGGCCGCAGGGTTGGCGATTGCACTAGGTGGATTTTTGCGCGACCTGGTCGGCGGTAATTCAGCATCCGGATACGACGCTGTGTATCTGCTGGAGATTGGCTTACTGTTTGTTACTCTCATTGCCCTTGGGCCATTGGTTCGGCGCCGGACCCACGCAACAATTAATCATTTGAACTCAGCTTTGAAAATATGAAACGAGGACCGTCATGCATACCGCAAATGCTATCACGCCTTACATCGATGTTTCACAACTTGCCCTATATGCCTTCTGGATTTTCTTTGCAGGGTTGGTGCTGTACCTAACCCTGGAGAGCAAACGCGAAGGCTTCCCGCTGATCACCAGCAAGCCAGGTGAACGCTCAGACGGAATTTTGCCGTTACCAAAACCAAAGACCTTCATTCTGCACGATGGCACCACAAGGTCGTTTCCATGGGCGGAGCCGCTGGAAGTGGTGAATATGCGTCAAACCTCGAACTATGAAGGCGCAACCTGGGAACCTTTGGGTAACCCGATGCTCGATGCCGTTGGACCCGCCAGTTACACCCAACGGGCCGATGTTCCGGAACTCACCTTTGAGGGCCATCTGCGCACCGTGCCCATGCGCCTGGCCGAAGGTTATTCGGTCGCCAGCGAAGACCCGGACCCACGTGGCTTCAACGTAATTGCCGCCGACGGCAAAGTTGCTGGTGTTGTCAATGATATCTGGGTGGACCGTGCCTGCTGCCAAGCCCGCTGGCTTGAAGTCGTATTACCCGAGGAGACCGCCAGCCACGTGCTGGTGCCGATGGAACTGGCCCGGGTTTGTGCCGGCGCACGTGGCGGCATTGTTAAAGTAGCGAGCATCACTGCCGCCCAATTTACCACAGCGCCGGTACCCGCCAGCCCCGGGAGCATCACCGCCCGCGAGGAAGATCGTATCTCCGCATATTTCGCCAGCGGTCATTTGTACGCCATGCCAAGCCGGATGGAGCCGCTGTTATGAGCCGCTTCAAACGGAAACTGAATAGCGGATTGCCTGAAAAATTACCAGAAGGCGAAAGCATCCTTTGGCAGGGGGCACCTGATTGGCGTTCCCTGGCACGCCGCGCATTTCGCACCAACGTCATCGGCATCTATTTCGCGGTGCTGATCATTTGGCGGGTTGGTGGTTCATTGATGGCAGGCCACACACTCGGCTATGCTCTGGCCTCGGGGCTATCGAGCATCGCCTTGGGTGCCATTGTGATCGGGATTTTTTGTATGCTCTCCTGGTTGATGGCACGCTCCACCACTTATACCATCACAAACCAGCGGGTTGTTATTACCTACGGAATTGCGCTTCCTAAATCTGTTAATTTGCCGTTCTCGCGCATCGATGCTGCCGATTTACGTGCCCATACGGAAGGTACCGGTGACATCGCGCTGAAACTGCCACCCGCAACCCGGCTCTCATACTTACTGCTTTGGCCGCATGTCCACGCAGGGGCCGGTGGTAAAGTTGAGCCGGTATTGCGCTGCGTTGATCAACCAACCCAGGCGGCTGAAATTCTGGTCAATGGCTTGGGCAATAGCGTTGCCAGCATTGAACGCGCAACCATCATTGCGCAGCCAACGGCCGTTGACCTCACCGGTATGCGAGCCCAAGTCGCATGAGCGCTACAACAATATCTCCGTTTCCACGCCTGCAACTAGCAGCCGTCGCAACGGTGCTATTATTGGTGTTGGTCGCATCCGCTGCTGCACGCTTCACGGGCTTTGCAACTTCGAATGTCACCCCCTCGTTGATCATCGCTACAACGGATGTTACCTTCAGCGATATGCCCGACGGTAGCGTTGCAATTCGAAATGCGGCGTCAGGTATCACTGTTGCAACAGTGCCAGCCCGCGCCGGCGGATTCATTCGCTCGACCATGCGCGTGCTCGCCACTGAACGGTCGCGCGAAGGCTTCGGCCAGACCCAACCATTTCGGTTAACCCAGCTGCATAACGGCACTTTCGAGCTCACCGATCTGGCCACCGGCCAAACCCTCGACCTTGTTGCGTTCGGCCCCACCAACGAAGCCGAGTTTGCTAATATATTTTTCGCCAGCGAGGCCCTAAAATGAGCAACCAATATCAGATCATTGACGTGTTGTGTTCGATCGATATTGAACAAACACCCTATAGCCTGCACGCCCACGCGATCCCTGAGAATATCGAAATCGGACCCGGCGACACCATCATCGTGCATGATGCGCCCACCAATATCGGCTTCGGTGAATGCTATACTGGCGAGCGCCGTGCCACCCTTTACCGTGCCAGCGCCCTGCAACGGTTATGGACTGAATTCACCTCGATTTTTGATATCGGCGAACTTTACGAGGTTGGCTTCAACCCGGTTGCCGAGGCCGCATGTTTCTCAAGCTTGAAAGTCTGAAGCCATGAATGAGATTGTCGCCCCGAATGAACAAACCAAGCTCGCCCAAACCAGTACGGTACTAAGCCCCCGCTTTTACACGACCAACTTTGAAGCGCTCGAGGCAATCGATGTTTCCTCAGTGCGTGAAAAGTGGGACGCCCTGTTAGCGGAATTTAAGGCCGACCCAAACAAGGGCCATTTTATCCGTAATGAAGAATTCGATGTGGACCTCACCTTACTGCCGCCTGATTTGCGCGCGGAATTATTAGATTTTCTGGTCAGTTCCGTCACCGCTGAGTTTTCAGGTTGTGTGCTATACGCTGAAATTCGTAAGCGGGTAAAAAACCCCGACCTGAAGGCTCTATTCGCATATATGAGTCGCGATGAAGCCCGCCATGCCGGTTTCATCAATGATACCCTTAAAGATTTTAATATGAAGGTTGACCTTGGATTTTTGACCAAGGCAAAAAAATACCAGTATTTCCAACCGAAGTTTATTTTCTATGCAACTTATCTCTCAGAAAAAATTGGCTATGCGCGTTACATCAGCATCTACCGCCAGTTGGAGCGCCACCCGGAACTGCGCATTCACCCCATCTTCAAATGGTTCCGCGAATGGTGCAACGATGAGTTTCGCCACGGTGAAGCGTTTGCCTTATTGATGCGGGCTAATCCGTGGATGTTGACCGGCGTTAACAAGCTGTGGATCCGGTTTTTCCTGCTGGCAGTTTTTGCCACCATGTATGTGCGCGATCACGCACGGCCCGTGTTCCACGCGGCTCTCGGACTAGACCCTACCGAGTATGATTTCCAGGTGTTCCGCATCACCTCCGAAATCGCCAAACAAACCTTCCCAGTCAGCCTTGATCTCGATAACCCCGCCTTCCATGCAGGGCTGGAAACGTTGCGGGAAATTAGTGTGAAGATGGCGGCTGATAAGGATAAAACCGGCATGGCGGCAAAACTGGTCAAGCTGGGCCGACAAGCCAAAGCGGCTACTGCCTTTATCCGGTTATACCTACTGGCACCCAAGCGTCATGCGCTACCGCAAGACGTGCGCTTAGCCCCAAGCTGGTAAGGATAGCAACACCATGCAAGCCTATGTTTACCCTGCCATATTCGCCTTGTTTGTGTGGTGGTTCAGCACCGGCGCCATTATATTCCTCGATAATCTACCACGTAAAACTTTCAAATACAGCATGATCGGCGCCACCGTCGTTTCCTTGTCATGCCTATATGGCTTGAAAGTCACTGCCACCCAGACCAGCCTGCTAAGCGCCTATGCAGCATTCTTTTTCGGCCTTTTCGCCTGGGGCTGGCAGGAGATCAGCTTCTACATGGGCTATGTAACGGGCACACGTAATGAACCTTGCCCGGAAGGCTGCAGCGGTTGGAAACATTTTGGCCATGCCATTGAAACCAGCCTGTATCATGAATTTGCTATCATCATCTCAGCCTGTGCTATTTTTATCCTTACCCGCCATGAGCCGAACCAAATCGGCATGTGGACCTTCATGGTACTTTGGTGGATGCATCAGAGCGCCAAGCTTAATGTGTTTTTTGGCGTGCGCAACCTCAATGAGGAATTTCTGCCGGAACATCTTACCTTCCTGAAGAGCTTCCTCAAATCCAAACCGATGAATTTGTTTTTCCCCGTCTCGATCACGGTCTCGATGGTAATTGCGACCATGCTGTTTGAACGCGCCGCCGGCGCCACCAGTGCGTTCGCACGCTCAGGTGATACGTTCCTTGGCACCATGATGGCACTAGCGATTCTGGAACACTGGTTTCTGGTGATACCCCTACCTGCGGGAAAACTTTGGAAATGGGGCCTGGCGTCACGTAAACCCTCGAAAGCATTTGATGTTGAAATTGTCGCGGGTTTTCTAGGCGCTGGTAAAACCACCTTCATGACACGGCGGCTCGACGCTCTAGGCACTCTACCTGGCAAAACCGTCGTTCTTGTCAATGACTTCGCTACGGTCGGTGTCGATGGCTCGCTGCTGAACAACCAAGGTGCCAGTGTAGTGGAATTGCCTAATGGCTGCATATGCTGCTCGCTGCGCGATGATCTATCCCGTCAGTTGGAAGATACCGTTACCCGCTTTGCTCCAGATCGCGTGCTCATCGAACCTTCCGGTGTGGCCGATATCGCCTCGCTGATCGGCGTGATGCAACGCCCCGCCTTGCTGCCTTTTGTACGTAAATTAAAAATCATTACCATCATCGATGCTGGGGCATTCCTGGCTGACTATGCCAAACTACCGGCGCATTTCGCGGCGCAAGCCAAGCTGGCTTCAACGCTGGTCATCAATAAGGCCGATGTTGTCTCAACCGCTGAGCGGTTGGCCGTGGCTGAAACGTTGCGACGCTTGAACCCGGCAGTCACCATTGTTACCGCACGCTACGGCCACATTGACCCTGAACCATTACCGCAGCCCCGCATGGCACTGGTCCGTGACAACGCAGCACATGATTACGCAGACCATGAGTGCGATGAACATTGCAGCCATGATGATGCGCACCGCAATCACCATACACATGAACACCACGAGCATCACCATAACCACGCAGCATCTGAACTGGGCTTCACATCCTGGAACACCGAACTTCAGGCCCACTGCAGTGCGGAAGCTCTGCAAGCCGTGCTCGATGGAATTGTTGGCGGTAAATTTGGTGCCATCGCCCGCGTTAAAGGCTTAGCAAAATCCGGCAACGGCTGGCTACATTTCGATGTGGCCGGCGGCCGCGCCAGCATGACCGCGTTTGCCGCCAGCAGCGATGAGCGAGCGCGCGTTGTTGCCATCGGTAAGACTATCCACGAAGCCGAACTTGCTGCCGCGTTTCTAGCCTGTGACGTGAAACTTGCCGCTTGAATAAAACCTTAGGGATCAACCGTAAACCACCAAGAGGACACCATGCATTACGAAGAATTTTTTCGTAGCCAACTGGATACATTGCACCGCGAAGGCAATTACCGCGTGTTCGCCGACCTCGAACGGGTGGCGGGGTCATTCCCCGTTGCCACCCAACACGCCGCCCGCGGTAAGCGTGATGTCACCGTGTGGTGCTCGAACGATTATCTCGGCATGGGCCAGCATCCGGCGGTCCTGAAAGCCATGCATGAGGCGCTCGATAAATGCGGCGCTGGAGCTGGTGGCACCCGCAATATTGCCGGCACTAATCATTTTCATTTGTTGCTGGAGCGCGAACTGGCCGATTTACACCATAAGGACTCCGCACTGCTGTTTAACTCCGGCTATATGTCGAACTGGGCGACCCTCTGCACGCTCGCGGCGCGCATGAAAGGCTGTGTGGTACTCTCGGATTCCGGCAACCACGCCTCAATGATCGAGGGCATCCGTCATAGCCGCGCCGAGTGCCAGGTTTGGGAGCATAACAATCTTGATGACCTGCGCGCCAAGCTTGCCGCCATTGAGCCTGGTCGGCCAAAGCTGATCGCCTTCGAATCAGTCTATTCAATGGATGGCGATGTCGCACCCATTGAAGGCATATGTGACCTGGCCGATGAATTTGGTGCCATGACTTATTTGGATGAAGTGCATGCCGTAGGGCTGTATGGTCCGCGCGGGGGCGGATTATCAGACCGTGATCACCTCAGCCACCGGATAACCGTCATTGAAGGCACCTTGGCGAAAGGCTTTGGTGTCATCGGAGGGTACATTACCGGCTCCCATGGGTTGTGCGATTTTATCCGCAGCTACGCATCAGGGTTCATCTTCACCACCGCCCTGCCGCCGATGGTGGCCGCAGGGGCACTGGCTTCAATCCGGCATCTGAAAGCCAGCAGCGCCGAGCGTGACCGAATGCACAACCGGGTGGCGGTGCTGCGCGCCGCGCTTGACGACGTGGGCGTGCCGCATCTGCCCAACCCCAGCCATATCGTGCCCGTCATCGTGGGCGACCCGGTGCAGTGCAAGAGCATCTCGGATCAGTTGCTCGACAGGTTTGGTATTTATGTCCAGCCGATCAATTATCCCACCGTGCCACGCGGTACCGAACGGCTGCGCATCACGCCTTCGCCGCTGCATACCGATGCCGATATCGCGCATCTGGTAGCAGCCCTTGCAACCATTTGGAACGAGTTAAGCATCCGCAGGGCCGCATAACATGGATCTCTCACGTTTTCCGGTTGCGTTCCGCACCGGCTATTCACCACTCGTGCAAGTGCCCTCCCACGAGCGCCCGCTGCCGCTTAAAGTCGGCACCCGCGGCTCGCCGCTGGCAATTACCCAGACTCGCAACTTCATCGCCAAGCTGCAAAAAATATGTCCGGCGCTGAATGGCCCAAACACTGAAGAACTTATCATCCGCACCACCGGCGATGCGACTCAGGCTTCTGGTTGTCGGCTCGCGGATATTGGCGGCAAGGGATTATTCTCAAAGGAGATAGACGAGGCGATGCTGGCCGGACGCATCGATGTGGCGGTGCACAGCTTGAAGGATTTGGAAACAGAACTGCGCCCCGGCATTGTCATTGGCTGCGTGCTGGCCCGTGAGGATGCCCGCGACGTACTGATTCTGGGCCCGGATTGCAGCAAGCCCGACCCCTGGCATCCTTGGGACTGCCTGCCAATACATGCCCATGTCGGTACAGCTTCGGTACGCCGCCAGGCGCAATTACTGCATGCGCGGCCTGACCTAAACTGCGAGATCATCCGCGGTAATGTGCAAACCAGGCTGGATAAGGTGGCACAGGGTACCACCAGCGCCACCTTGCTGGCCTACGCCGGCCTACGCCGCCTGGGGCTTGCGGAACAGGCGTCGCTGGTGATCCACCCCGAGATCATGGTGCCGGCCGCCGGGCAAGGCATCGTGGGCATCACTGTCCGCGAGTCCGACGTCCAAATGCGCGAACTGCTGTACGCCATTGAGGACCGCGATGCCCGCGCCGTGGCCACGGCCGAGCGCTCGATGCTGGCGGTACTGGATGGCTCATGCAACACCCCTATTGGTGCCTACGCCCGCACCACGCCCGACGGCGACCTGCACCTCACCGGTCTGGTCGCCAGCGTTGACGGCACATTCCTGCTGCAACGCCGCCTGCATGGTGCCCGCACCGATGCCGCCGCTATTGGCCGAATGTTGGGCACCGAGCTGAAAAAAGACTCGCCCCCAGCCGTATTCAGATGAATTGCAAATTCTCTGCACGTGACCACATTAGTAGTGCAGGGCTGCAATGGCCCCCATAACCCTGGAGGACAACAATGAATTCAGAGTCTAAATCCACATCACGCCGCGCCGCCTTGAAAGCCGGTATTGCAGTCATCGCCGGTACCAGTGTTGCCGCCCTTGCTCCCCGCGCCAATGCTCAAAGCGCGCAGGCCGCTCCTGCGTCCGTGGGCTATCAGACCAAGCCCAACGGCGGGGCTCAATGCAGTGGCTGCGTGCAGTTCGTGCCGCCCAATGCGTGTAAAATTGTCTCAGGGGTTATTGCCGCCGACGGCTGGTGCGAATTGTATTCACCTAAATCCTGATCGCGCGCTTTGAACACCACCGTCCGGCACGTCAGCACCAGCGTGCTGGACATCGCCTATGAAGAGTCCGGGGACCCGCATGGCCAGGCAATCATATTGCTGCATGGGTTCCCCTACAGCCCACGGGTGTTTGATGCCGTAACACCGCCGCTGGCGCAGGCTGGGTACCGGGTGATTGTACCTTACTTGCGCGGCTATGGCGCCACACGGTTTTTATCATCTGCCACCATGCGCTCAGGCCAACAGGCCGCCATCGGCAATGACCTCCTAGGCCTGATGGATGCGCTAGCAATCAGGTCCGCCGCTTTGATGGGTTTTGACTGGGGCGGACGGGGGGCCTGTGTGGTGGCGGCATTGTGGCCGGAACGCGTGCGTTGCCTGGTTACAGCGCTCGGATACGCGATCCAGGATATTCCAGCAGCGGTAACACCGCTTAGCCCCGAAGCTGAGCAGCGTTTGTGGTATCAATATTATTTTCACAGCCCACGTGGCCACGCGGGGCTTACCGCTAACCGGGCCGCCATTGGGCAATATCTGTGGCAGCAATGGTCCCCAGGCTGGACGTTTGAAGCTTCGGCCTATGCACAAACAGCGGAAGCCTTCGACAATCCTGATTTTGTCGGCGTGGTTGTCCATTCCTACCAGCATCGATTCGGGTATGCGCCAGGAGATGCGGACCTTGCGGATATTGAACACGCCCTGACCTCGCAACCCGTTATCAGCGTCCCCACAATCTCATTGTGGGGTGCCGACGATACGCTGCACCCTGGCCCACCCGCAGCCCGCGATCGTGGCCAATTCTCCGGCCTCTATGAACAACGGTTGCTGCAAGGCGTCGGGCACAACATCCCTCAGGAGGCACCGGAGGCCACGGTGGCCGCACTAATGGCACTGCTGCACGATTAAGCGCGCGCCAGCCCGGTAAGATGCGCCATGTTTTTCAGGAAAATTTTCAAATGCGCAGTGGGCTTGGCGTAAACCAGCGCCTTGTTCATGTAAGCCTGCCACGTAAGAGACTGCACATCCTTATCGCCACAAATCCGTACAAACCGCTCACGGCGTTTGTCATTGGCGTACCAGAAATTCTGCATGAAGCCGAGCACCCAGAAGACCTGGCCATGCGCCCGCATAAATCGCTTCCGTGCCTGTGCCAGCACCTTTACATCGCCAGTGGCAAGGCATTCATCGGCGGCCTGCGCGGCCATCTCGCCACCCAGCATGGCGTAATAAATCCCCTCACCCGAGGCCGGTGCAACCACCCCGGCGGCATCACCGGCCAAAATCACATCGCGGCCATTATCCCAGTATCTGAGAGGACGAATCGGTAGCGGTGCTCCTTCGCGGCGCAATGTTTCAGCGCCACTCAGCCCCGCCGCCAGGCGTAACGCGCCCACCGCTTCGCGCAGCGCAAATCCCTTGCGGGCACTGCCGGTGCCGATGCTGGCGGTGTCACCATGCGGAAACACCCATCCGTAAAAATCCGGCGAGACAGCGCCCTGATAATAAATATCACAGCGCTTCGCATCCCAATCACCTTCCGGTGCCGCCGGCGTGCGAATAATTTCGTGATACGCAAACACATGTCTGGTCTTGGTGCCGTCTTTTACTTCCTGGCGCGCCACTGCGGAAACCGCGCCGTCGGCACCGATGACCAAGCGCGTGTGCAGCACCGCGGTGCTCATATCGTCCCTACCCGGCCGATAATGCACGCTGGCAATACCAAGGGTTTCACGCGATATTTTCACAAAACATCCCGTCTTGCGCACCGCGCCCGCCACCGCCGCCCGGTTGCGCAAATACTCATCGAATACGTCACGGTCTACCATGCCGACATAACCACCACCATCAATCGGCATCATTTCCGCCCGCCCCGAGGGTGCGAATATTTTTGCCCCCGTGGCGTGGGCGACGATCAAATGCTCAGGTATTTTGAAATCCCGGATCAATCGCGGCGGTACCGCACCACCGCAAGGCTTAATTCGCCCGGCTTTATCCAGCAGCACCACCCGCCGCCCGGCCTTGGCCAGGGTCTCGGCTGCAATGGCGCCCGCCGGGCCGCCGCCAACCACCACCACATCAAAAATCTGGTCGGTCATCAGGTTCCTCCTGCCTGATCTCAGCATCGCCCAGACCGGCAATATGTGTCAATCAAAATTGACGTAAGTTATTATTGACAGAAGTTGAGGGGCGGCGCTAGCCTCGCTTCAGCCGCATGAGCGGAGGAGCAGACCATGCCTCTTGATACGCCCAAAGCCTGGAATAGCGGGCTTAACCTCGCCATCATCACCATGGATAGCCATCTGGCGGGCGCGTTGGCGGTAGCTGAAGCAAAACTCAAAACCCAATGGCCGGGCTTGCACATTGAACTTCATTCCGCTGACCAGTTTGGCAGCGATAAAACTGCCCTGGCAGCATGCCACGAGGCCATCGCCAAAGCCGATATCATCATCTGCACCATGCTGTTTCTTGATGAGCATGTGCGCTTGGTGGCGCCACAATTGGCAGCGCGGCGTGGCCAGTGCGATGCTGTATTCTGCGCGCTTTCAGCCGGCGACATTGTTCGCCAAACCCGGTTCGGCAAACTTGATATGACAAATGAACCCGGCGGCGCCTTGGCGATGCTGAAAAAGCTGCGCGGCAAAAAAGCCGGTTCAGCAAAAATTTCAGCCGGTGAAAGCCAGATGAAACTACTGCGCAATCTACCCAAAATATTGCGCTTCATCCCCGGTGCCGCGCAGGATTTGCGAATTTATTTCCTCGGCATGCAGTATTGGCTGGCCGGCTCGGCTGTGAATATCGAGAGCATGGTGCGCATGATGGTCGGGAAATACGCTACCGGCCCGCGTAAAAATTTTCAAATTACTAAACCAGTAGCCGAGCCTGTTGAATACCCCGACACGGGCCTCTACCATCCCCGCGCCACGGGCCGTATTGTCACCAAAATTTCTGAAATTCCATGCTGCAGACATGCCAAAGGCACGGTTGGTATTTTGCTGCTACGCTCCTACCTGCTCGCCGAGGATTGCGCTCATTATGATGGCGTTATCAGCGCTCTCGAAGTGGCCGGTTTTAACACCATTCCCATTTTTGCAACTGGCCTCGACCAGCGCGCCGTGATTGAGACATATTTCATCCAAAACGGCACACCCATTGTGGATGCAGTGGTTTCACTCACGGGCTTCTCACTTGTAGGCGGCCCCGCCTATAACGACTCGGCTGCCGCTGAGGTGACATTGGCAGCACTTGATGTGCCGTACATCGGCGCTGCACCCCTGGAATTTCAAACACTGGAGGATTGGGAGGCTGACGCTCGCGGTTTAACGCCGGTTGAAGCAACCTTGATGATCGCCCTGCCTGAACTCGATGGCGCAACCATGCCAATGATTTTCGGTGGCCGGCGCCGGGTTGGCACACCGCTTGAACAACGCAGCATGTGCGTTCACCCCGAACGCGCCGCCAAGCTTGCCGCCCGTGTGGCGCGACTGGTCCGGTTACGTAAACGCAAGCGGGCAGAGCGTAAAATCGGCATTATTCTATTTAACTTCCCACCCAACGCCGGCGCCACCGGCACCGCCGCCTATCTCTCAGTATTTGCATCATTGCACAATACGCTCAAAGCCATGCAGGCTGCGGGGTATACGGTAGAGGTACCGGAGGATGTCGAGGCACTGCGCGCCATGATCCTGCTCGGCAACAGCGCACAATACGGAACACCGGCCAATGTTGGTGTCAAAATTCCGCGCGATTTGCATATCCGCCGCGAACCACACCTGGCTGAGATCGAGAAAGTCTGGGGACCAGCACCTGGGCGACAACTTTCCGATGGCGCCTCGATCTTCGTGATGGGGGTGCAGCTGGGCAATGTATTTGTCGGCGTTCAACCGGCCTTTGGCTATGAGGGCGACCCGATGCGCCTGCTGTTTGAAGGCGGCTTTGCGCCAACCCACGCCTTCAGCGCTTTCTATCGGTTTCTCGCCGATGATTTCGATGTTGATGCGGTGCTGCATTTCGGTACTCACGGCGCGTTAGAATTTATGCCCGGCAAGCAAGCCGGGCTTTCGGCCAAATGCTGGCCCGACCGTTTAATCGGTCATTTACCAAACTTCTATCTCTATGCTGCTAATAATCCCTCCGAAGGGATGCTGGCGAAGCGTCGTGGTCTTGCCACACTCATCAGCCATTTAACGCCACCCGTTGGTTCTGCCGGGCTGTACAAAGGCCTGATCGAATTAAAGGCCAGTTTAGAGCGTGCCCGCGCCATTGGGCCGGACACGCCAGACAATGAAGCCACCGCTTTGATCGAACTGGTGCAAGCGCAAGCCAGTGCGCTTGATTTATGCGCGGCCACCCCCGCCTGGGGGAACGATGCCAGCGCCACCATGAACAAGCTGGCCAACACATTACTGGAGCTTGAATACACATTGATCCCCGAAGGGCTGCATGTGGTTGGAGCACCGCCGGGCGAGGCCGCGCGGGCCCGCGTGATGGATGCCGCAGGAATTACCGACGCTGAGGAACGCGCCCGCATCGACGCCCTGATGGCAGCCGACACCGAGCTGCCCGGCATTATCACCGCTCTCGACGGTCGCTACATTCGCCCCGCACCTGGCGGAGACTTGCTTCGTACACCTGCCATTTTACCAACCGGCCGTAATCTGTACGGGTTCGACCCGTTTCGCATGCCCACTGCTTTCGCCGTTCAGGACGGTGCGCGGCAAGCTGAATTACTGCTCACACGGCACGCCGCCGAAGGCAACGGCCTACCCGAAACAGTCGCCCTACTGCTATGGGGCAGCGACAATTTGAAATCCGAAGGTGGCCCATTGGCGCAGGCACTGTGGTTAATGGGAGCCGCCCCCCGGCGCGATGGCTATGGCCGGCTGTGCGGCGCTGAACTGGTGCCACTGGAGACACTTGGCCGTCCGCGTGTCGATGTGATTGTTACTCTGTCCGGCATCTTTCGCGATTTGCTACCCATTCAAACCAAACTGCTTGCAGAAGCCGCACTGCTGGCCGCCCGTGCCGACGAGCCGGTAGGACAGAATTTTGTCCGTAAGCATGTGCTGGAATTTATGGCTACCAATGGCGGCACCATGGAAGACGCCGCCTTACGCGTTTTCAGTAATCAGGAAGGCAGTTACGGCGCCAACGTCAACAACCTTATCGAATCAGGCGCTTGGGACAATGAGGACGAGCTTGGCCGCGCCTATATGAGTCGGAAAGGCTTCGCTTATGGTATTGACGGCAGACCAGCCCGTAGCGACGCCGTATTGGCGCAGGTTCTCGGTACAGTGGAAGCCGCCTATCAAAATCTCGAATCACTTGAGCTTGGCGTGACCAGTGTTGACCATTATTTTGATGGTCTCGGCGGCCTCACCCGCGCCATCAGCGCCATTAAGGGCGGCGACAAAAAACTGGCCTTATATATCGGAGATCAAACCCGCGGCGAAGGCAAGGTGCGCACCTTGAACGAGCAGGTCGCGCTCGAGATCCGCACCCGCACCTTGAACCCCAAATATATCGAAGACCTGCTAGCACACGGCCATGAAGGGGTCCGCCAAATTGAATCGCAAGTGTCCAACACTCTCGGCTGGTCGGCGACAACGGGGTCGGTTGAGCCGTGGGTTTATAGAAAAATTACCGAAACCTTTGTGCTCGACAAAGAGATGCGTGAGCGCATCGCACAACTCAACCCCACCGCCTCGGCCCGCCTCACCAACCGGCTGATCGAAGCGCATGAGCGCAGCTACTGGACACCCGATGCGGAGACGCTGGCAGCCTTACGTGGTGCCGGTGAGGAGCTCGAAGACCGTCTCGAGGGTCTTGACCACGCTGCCTGATAAAACTACCCGGACTGCGTAAGTGAGCGCGTTATCCCGCCGGCCAATTTTGCCATCAAATTCTCTGACTGCAAAGGCATCAGGCGTTTAAAACCATCAATAACATAGGCATCCGCGCCAATCAGAACGCGCTGGTGCCGCCGTTGGATGCCTTTAATAATCGTTGCGGCTGCAGATGTGGGGGTGGTACGCAATAATTTTTGAAACTGCGCAATTCCCTCACGGGCGATAGCCGGGTCGGTCTCAGCGGCAATTCTCGCCGTACGGGCGATGTTCGTATTCACGCCACCAGGATGCACGATGGTTACACCGATGCCGGTATGTTTAATCTCCTGACGCAGCGCCTCGGCAAACCCCCGGATGGCAAATTTCGAGGCGCAATAAGCCACGTTGCCCGGCACCCCAATGATCCCATAGACCGAGGATACATAAACAATCTGCGCGGTCGGCGCTTGCGAAAGCCTCGGCAAAAAGGCACGGCTGAGGTGAACACCAGCCCAGAAATTGATGTTCATCAGCCATTCAAAATCGGTCTCACCATAATCATAAAACGACCCCACCAGCGCCACGCCGGCGTTGCTGATGAGCATGTTTACACCTCCATGCACGGCCGCCACAGCTTCGGGTAAAGCGGCAATCGCCTGCTTATCGCTCAGGTCAGTGAGGTGACATGAAACGCGAACATCTGCGTTAATGCGCATACGCGTCGCCGCAAGTCCCTCGGCGTCCCGGTCGATCAATGCCAGATGCGCTCCGGCATGGCCAAGTTGCACGGCCAGTTCGGCACCAATACCACTGGCAGCACCGGTCAGAGCCACCACAGCATTTCGCAGGTCGAAATTCATTCGGCCAACCCTCCAATGTCAAGATTTCAGATATCAGGTTACGCCAGTTATTGCCATGGCCATCAATATGGCCCCACGATATCGTTAGGTTATCAGAGGGCTTGGCTGTGATTGATATGCAAAATTTGCTATAGGATGCCAGCCACCGCTTGTAATTTTTTGGCGGTCTCGTGCTTTATAAGTTTTTTACTTTACCTGTCGCACCATTACCGGTTTTGATTCATAAACAATGCCGCGATCACACAAACCGCCCCTAGTGGTTTTCAATTCTGGCCTGTCAACGACTAAAAATAGCAAGCCTGGATCAGTAGGCACCCGCGCAACTCAGGCCGCAAAAAACATCGTCTCAATTTGCTTCACGCAATTCTTCACCTCTTCATTGGCGAGGGAATATATTACGCGCTTGGCTTCGCGCCTTGAATCCACCAATTGTGCGGTACGCAACATGGCTAGTTGCTGGCTCAACGCCGGCTGGCCGATATGGGTGGCATCATCAAGCTGATGAACACTCATTTCACCATGTAATAAGTTGATTAAGATCATCAAACGCTGCCGCTGCGCATAAGCCCGTAATTTTATACTGGTTGCTTCTGCAGCTTCCCAAAGCGGTATAGTTGGCTGCACTAATGTTTCCATCGAAGTCAGGCACTCCCGTATTTGGATAAAAGCAAGTGGCCTTGAAGGCTTGGGCAACAAAGCAACCCCCTATGCCGTGTGCCTTTGCAGCAGCATAAGGGGCTTTTCATATATTTTTGCGCAACGGTCAGATCAAGGGAATTTTTTGCGCGTATAACGATACGCCACATAATAAAGCCCCAAGTACAGGAACGGAATAAATATAATCAGTCCTTCGAGATCACCAAGCATTACAGCCTCCGGTCTTCATTAATGGTAAGCTGAGTTTCAAACATCACAGCGCCCGCCACAGAGATCAGAATGATCATAGTGGTGCCCACCAGCCAGGCGAAATACCAGGGGCCATAATCCCCGGCGACAACAGCAAGGAACAAAGCGAATACGATAACCGCCGCCAAGGCTCCAAATTTTACAATAGTTCCCATTATAAACTCCTAGTAGCTATGCGGGTCGTTAACGACGGTTTCAACCTTTACCTTGCCGCGCATCACGTAATAGCACCATGATGTATATGACAGGATCGCCGGAACAAAGATCGCCGCAAAGAAAGTCATCCAACCAAGATTGTAAGCGCTGCCAGTTGCATTCCAAACTGTGAGGCTCTCCGCCGGGGCAGTGGAAGATGGCATCAGGAAGGGGAACATCGCAACGCCCACCGTGCTGATGGTCCCGACCCAGGACAAGACCCCAAGCCACCAACCGACAATTTTCATGTGCAGTTGCAGTGCCACGGCACCAACAATCATTCCCAGGAACCCGATGGCAGGTGCCAGCCACAAAATCGGGTAGGCATGGAAGTTATTCAACCAGGCGCCAGCCTTTGCCGCCACGGCCGGGCCACCGAGCGGGGTTGCCGCCATGCCAGGGTCCACCGTTCCGGTGAACACGTAGCCGTTCATGTGGGAGATCCAGACGCCGCCGACCGCAAAGATAACCGCCGCAACAACAGCGCCCAGCGTGGCATAGGTTCGTGCCCGGCTGTAGATCGGCTCTTCGCCGCGCAGCATGAGCATCGTACCGCCCTGATACACCGCCAGCGACAGCGACATCACACCGCACATCACGGCAAACGGGTTCAGCAAGTAACCAAGAAATGACTCATCCTGAAAATATTGGCCGGTCCAGCTATAATGATAGCCAACGCCTTCCAGCACATTCCCAAATGCCGCACCGTAAACAATCATCGGCAGCGCGCCAGAGATCAGGAAAGCCCAGTCCCAGGTATCGCGCCATTTTGTCGCATCCACCTTTGAGCGATATTCAAACGCGACCGGACGCATGATCATGCTGAACAGTAGCAGGATCATCACTACATAAAATACCGAGAACGAGGTCGCGTAGAGGGTCGGGAAAGCGGCGAAGATTGCGCCGCCGCCGAGGATAAACCACACCTGATTTCCATCCCAGTGCGGGCCAATGATGTTGAGCATCGTGCGACGCTCGCCATCGGTTTTCCCCACCAGGCGGAGCAGCACGCCCACCCCCATATCCATACCCACCATCACGGCCAGGCCGGTTAGCAGAATACCCAGCAGTACTGCCCATAGAACCTTAAGGGCGATGTAAATTTCCATCTCAAAACTCCACGTAAAAGCGGCTTATTCCCAGGATTTGTTGGCAAAACCAGGCTTTGCAAAAATCGGCGCGGCAATGGATGCATCCACCGGGGAATGATGCGCGGCAACGCCATGTTCGTCTGGCCCGAGGCGTGCAAACTTGAACATCAAGTAAAGCTCAGCGGCGATGAATGCGCTGTAAAGCAGGGCAAAGCCGGCCAGCGAGAAGATCATGTAGCCAACATCATGGCTGGAAGCTGACTGGAATGTCGGCAACCACCCGTACACGGTCCATGGCTGACGCCCAGCTTCAGCCGTCACCCACCCGAACTCGGTTGCCAATATCGGCGCCGGGATCGACCACATGCACAGTTTCAGCAGCATCGGGTGTTTCTCAAGCTGGTTCTTCAGGCTGTAGTATGCCGCAAAGGCAAAGATTGCGACAAAATAGAAGCCCAGCACCATCATGATCCGGAACGACCAGAAGGTGACGAACACGTTGGGAATGGAATCTTTCACCGCCTGTTGTTCCACGGAAGGTAACAAGGCTGGCGTGATCAGGTTCACATCCTGGTTCGGCGCATAGCGCTGCGCCAGGAACCCGTAGCCCATATCGTTTTCATATTGCTTGAAAGTAGCCAGCGAGGTGGCGCTATGAGTTTCGCCGTATTGCTGCAAGGCGGCGATGGCTTTGATGCCATTGTCAACACGCGGCACATTGGCTTGCTCCAGGTCGATCAGACCCGGAATGGGCGTATTGAGCGAATGCGCCACCAGCGGTGTCAGCACATAAGGTACGCCAATTTCCATGCTGTTGCTCTGGGTCGCATCATTCGGCAGCGCTGCAATCAACCATGGTGCCGAAGGCGGGGTGCTGGTATGCCAGAGGCCTTCCATGGCCGCAATTTTGGTCGGCTGCACCAGATAATCCAACCGGCCCAGCGCATCGCCTAACGTCACCACAGCGAGCGTGGAAACCAGGCCGAACAAGGCCGCCATGCGGAACGAACGGGCAGCAAATTCACGATGCCGGCCTCTCAACATATAATAAGCGCTGATGCCCATCACAAACATCGCTCCGGCTACAAAACCAGCGATGGAGGTATGCACGAACTTGGCTTGCGCGTCGGGGCTGAATACCAGAGCGGTGAAGTCGTTGAACTGCATCCGCATAGTGTCAGGGTCGAAACTGGCACCTTGCGGGTTCTGCATAAAGCCATTGGCCACCAAAATCCACAAAGCCGAAAGGTTGGAGCCAAGCGCCACCAGATAGGTCACGGCCAGATGCGCTGGTTTGCTCAAACGGTCCCAACCGAAGAACATCAGACCCACGAAGGTCGATTCCATAAAGAAGGCCATCAGACCCTCAATCGCCAGTGGGGTGCCGAACACGTCACCCACGAAGTGCGAATACATCGACCAATTGGTGCCAAATTCAAATTCCATCGTCAGGCCCGTAGCAACACCGATGGCGAAATTGATACCGAACAATTTGCCCCAGAAATGGGTCATGTCCTTATAAACCTGCTTGCCGGTGATGACATAAACTGTCTCCATGGCAGCAAGCATGATGGTGAGGCCGAGCGTCAGCGGCACAAACAGGAAGTGGTATAACGCTGTCAGCGCAAACTGCAGGCGCGACAGATCTACGACATTAGGGTCAATGAGCGGCATCGAGAGTGCTCCAAGGAGGTCAAAAATCACTTACGTCAAACAGCCTATAGGGTACGTGCGCCCATCCGCGTTTGATTTCGATCAAGTTAGCACGATATTTACATAAATATCTAACTATGATTCAAACAATTATATGATTTTACTAACTATGTCTCTTTGGCTGCAATTTTCCGGCGCTCAGTATGTAAGTATGGTCCATCAACGCCAGTCCTGCGGCCCTGTGGGTGATGTAAAGGACGGTCTTGCCTGCCATGACGGGCTGTAAATCATGCAGAAACGCCCGTTCGGTGATTGGGTCCAACCCTTCGGTCGGCTCATCGAGGATCAGCCAAGGGGTATCTTTCAGCACGGCGCGGGCAATTGCCACACGCCTTGCCTGCCCACCGGAAAGCCGGACCCCGGCTTCGCCCACAATGGTATCCAACCCCAACGGCTGAGCACGGACAAATTCAGCCAATTGCGCCACGTCCAGTGCGTGCCATAAATCCGCGGCGCTGGCATCGCCCTTCGCCAGCAGCAGATTATCCCGAATCGTGGTGTGAAACAGGTAACTGCGCTGCGAGATCACCGAGATATAGGTTGCAATCGCCTCACTGCTGAACATCCGCAGGTCCACCCCGCCGAAGCTCGCCGTGCCGTCCTGATACTCATAAAACCGCAATAGCAGATTGATCAGGGTGGATTTTCCAGCGCCAGTGCTGCCTTGCAGACCAATATGGCTGCCTTGGGGTATATATAAATCCAAACCATTGAGCGCGAAGGCGGCATTCTCGGCATAACGCAACATGATCCCACGCAAATCGAGATCGAAATTTACCAGCTTTGGTGCGGTGCCAGGCGGCGGTATTATGGCGGGCTGCTGATCTGCCAGCTCAAAAATCCGCGCCGCTGCGGCCCGGATTTGACCGTAGTATTGTAACGCCGACGGCAACGGCGCCACCGCCTCAAACGCCGCCATGCTGCCCAACGCCAGCATCGGCAAATCCGCCGCCCCCAAGGTTCCGGCCGTTATCTTAGCGGTTGCGGCAATCGCAACTGCCAGCATCGTCAGGTTCCCTAACAATCCTGAGGCCGCCAAACCAGCGCCCGTAATGGCGCTCATCTCGGCCTGTCGTGCAATCAACCGCCCATTCAAACCGGCAACCCGGGCCTGCAACGCAGGAGCGGCGTTGTACGTCAGAAGTTCGCTCATGCCCTGAATGGCATCGACCATTTCCATGCGCATCTGCGCGTTCAGGGCGTTAATTTCAGCCCCAGCCGCGCTGCCGCGCCGCTGCGTGAACAACGGCACCGCCAAACCTGTAACACTCAACCCCACCGCTAACGCCGCCGCAGCCGGCCCGGAAAAAATACCGAAAAACCCAACCATCGCCAACGCCGCCACGGCCGCCGCGATAAACGGCACATAAACCCGCAGATAAAAAAGGTTCAGCGTGTCGATATCTGCGACAATCCGAGACAATAGGTCGCCCGCCCGATAGCTTTGCAACGCCGCCGGGGCCAGCGGCTCCAGCTTGGTGTAAAACCACACCCGCAACGTAGCCAGCAAACGGAATGTCGCTTCATGCGTGACCAAACGCTCAGTATAACGCGACAATACCCGGATGGTTGCAAAAAACCGCACCCCAGCCGCAGGACTAAAAAAGTTAAAAGCATTCTGGGCGGCAAACCCGGCCAGCCCAGCCATCGCGGCACTGGCCAAAAACCAGCCAGAGAGTGTCATCAGGCCAAAATTTACCAAAATAGTCAGGCACGCGAGCAAAATGCCAGCCGTCATCCAGCCCGAGTCGCGCCCGAAAAGAGCCAATAAGCGCATCATTATACGCATAACACAGCCTCTGGATTGCTGGGGTCAATCCCGCCTTCATAAGCCTGCAACAACCGGGTGTAGGCGCCGTCAGCGCCCCGTAATTGCGCTGGCGGCCCGAACGCCGCCACCCGCCCTGCCTCCAGCACCAGCACGTTATCTGCCCGCTCAGCCATCGCCATCCGGTGCGCGATCACGATCACGGTGCGCCCCACTGCCAATTCGGCAATGGCTTCTAGCACCAGGGCTTCACTCTCCAGATCGAGGTTCGCGGTGGCTTCATCAAGTATCAGCAATTTTGGGTTCTTTAAAAAGGCCCGCGCCAACGCAATCCGCTGAATTTGCCCACCAGAGAGACCCTGCCCGAGGTCGCCGATGATAGTTTCAAACCCCTCTGGTTGTGCCTCAATAAAAGCTAAGGCCCGCGCCTGGACAGCAGCATGACGCACCGCCGCCTCGTCGGCCTGCGGGTTGCCGAGCCGGAGATTGGCGGCGATACTCCCATGAAACAGCCGCGGGTTTTGTGGCACCCATGCCAGGCTCTGCCACCATGAATCCGGCGCGACGGTCGCTAATTCATACGTTTCATTGACCATAATCCGCCCCTGCGCCGGTTGGGCAAAGCCGAGCAGCAGTCTTGCTAAACTGGTTTTACCTACGCCGCTGGCGCCCACAATGGCAGTGATTTTTCCGGCGGGAAACCGGCAACTTAAACCTGCCAGCACCGGCGCACCGGCCCCGTAGGCAAAATGCAAATCCTCGCAAACAATATCGACCGCGCTCAATTCCGGGAGTACCGCCGTACCAGTGTTCGCAAGCGGCATATCCAGCACATCAAACATCCGCCGCGCCGCCGCAATCGCGCTCATACGGGCATGATAATGTGTAGAGAGCCCCCGCAACGGCACAAAATATTCCGGGGCCAGCAGCAACACCAAAAATGCCGGATAAAAATCGATATTTCCATGCAACAAGCGCGACCCGAAAACCACTGCCACCAGCGCAATCGCCAGGGAGGCAAAAAACTCCAGCACCGCCGAGGGTAAAAACGCCACCCGCAATCCGGCCATGGTGGTTTTTCGGTAATCATCGGAAATCCGGGCCACGATGCCAATTTCATCGCGGGCACGGCCAAATAATTTCAGTGTGGTCAAGCCTTGCAACACGTCGAGAAAATGTGCGCTCATCAGTAATAATTTTTGCCATTGCTTCTGGTTGATCGCCTCAGCGCGATACCCCACAAACACCATGAACAAAGGAATTAGCGGCCCGGCGCTTAGCAAAATCAGCCCGCTGATCCAATCAACAGGAAACACCAGCGCCAAAATTGCCAGCGGCACCGCCACAACCAGCGCCATTTGCGGCACGTAGCGCGAAAAATATGGCTCCAGTGCCTCGATGCCCTCGATCATGGTGCCCGCCAGGTCAGCGCTCTGCTCATCCGCCGCCGCGACTGGCCCGAGCTTGAGAATATGGCTCAGCAGAGTCTGGCGCAGATAGGTCTTAATTTTTCCGCTTGCCTTGAACGCCACAATCTCGGATGCGTAGCTAAGCGCCGCCCTAAGCCCGAAAAGCCCGGCCAGCGCCCAAAGTAAAGGCGCCACCGCAGCCAGGCCCTGATGCCCAAACGCCACGTCGCGCACCACATGCGCTAGTAGTACCGCCTGCAAAATCACCAGCAGCGCTGCGCTTACCCCTAGCCCAATGCCAAAATACAGCGCCCCACGGGTCCGCCGCCCCTCGGCCATCAATCTCGGGTCAATTCGTTGGCTCACTTTAGTCCTCATGGCGACGTGACAGGTCAGAAAACACTGACGATGGCTTTGCGCTATGTCAAAGGCAGCCGCTCACGGGTCAATTTAATTGAACAGATACTGTTCTGCGGCGAACACGCAGGCGCCTGCCGGCAGCAGCAATAAAGGGCTGATCCGGGTATACATAATGCATATTGTGGCAATAAAAGCGATCATTCGGGCTGGCCAGCCTCCCGAGAGAGTCGCCAGCAACACGTAACTCGAGGCGAGGATCATGCCGGTTGTCACGGGGCTTAAGCCCTGCTGAATAATCTGCAACCAGCGGGCGCCGGTATAACGTTTCCATATGCGCGCAATCGAATAGGTTAAAATCGTGGTCGGCCCAAAAATACCCAGCGACGTTGCCACAGCCCCACAGACCCCCGCCACCTTCCACCCGATTAAAGTGACAAATAACGACCCCGGGCCAGGCGCCAACCTGGAAAGGGCGAACACGTTAGTGAACTCAGTTGATGTAACCCAGTGATGAACCCCAACAACCTGCCGCTGAACCTCTGCGATAATGGCATAACCGCTGCCGATCGAAATCAGTGAGATCGGCAGAAACGTCAGGAACAAGGTTATCAGGACCGCGGGCGGGGTAAGGCGAAACAGCAAGTGCAGCACCGGCAAAAGCCCAGCACCCAGCAACACCAATGGAGCCGTGAAGATCATGTCTTCAGAACTGGTGCTGGCGGTTCGCCGGAGGCAGGTCGATATTCACGATGCACGTCCCGTCGATGAGCCTTTTTCAAGGACGTTATATGGATTGAGTACAAGCGTGAACTTATCTGCTGCTTGCAACTGAAACCGTTTAGTTATCGCAATGTTCAGCCTGACACAAACACAGCAACCGGCTGGTACAAATTAGAGACAACCCTCGATACAAAGGCCACGCCATTAACAGTGCTGGCGCAAGGTGTGCAATGAACCAAATAACCGCTACACATTGAATTATTAAAAAATTTTATGGGGCAGGAACGAGTAAGCTGATGATAAGGCTCCCGACCACTGATCGTTGGCTACTCTGAAGTTATCTTGGCAAAGGGGGCTGAATGCCATTTCCAGCTGAATGTCCCAGGCGCGCTGAAATCAATCAGGTAAAAAGCTGATTGCGCCTTCTGGGCGTCCTGGCCAGCCGGGTACGTGAGTCAAACTGCAATTTGAAATGGCCGCATACGCGAAATGCCTCAAAGGCATGAACTTAATGCCTGGACATATCGCCCTGTTAAACCGCATCCTGGCTTCGTAATCCGGCAAACAAGCCAGCTACCGTCCCTTGAAAGCGAAACATTCCTATGCGTGATAACCCTTTTCATTCCTTATATCAGGTCATGACCGGTCAGATTCACGACCAGCTGGCGCTGGGCGCCTACGGTTGGATGACTGTCGTTTTAGCCTGGGCGCTGTTCTGGGGTGGCATCGCCATCGCCGCCTATGTTCTGGCCATTGACCCCAGCCAGCGCACGGTCAAACACATCAGCGTGTTCGCCATGCGATTCATCTCGGCGGGCATGTGGTATCTTGGCACGTTATGGAAATTACCCTGGCCGGTTGCTCATGGGTTCAAGGACTGGCTGACCAACTGCGTGACCTACAGCTCATTTCAATGGCATGCGGATTTTATGCATTTTTTCCTCACCAACATCGCGTTCGTGCAACCGTTGATCTATTTGCTCGAAGTATTTTTTGCCTTCTCGCTGGCCTGCGGCTTCGCGGTGCGTTTCACCGGCGTGGTGGCGGCATTATTCATAATCAACCTGCTGTTTGGGCTTTATAACGACCCGACCGAATGGGTTTGGACCTATGTCGGCATCGCCTGTGCCCACGGCATGTTCGCTGTCGATAGTGCCGGACAAAGCCTGGGGCTGGACCGTCTGCTGCGGCTGAAACCGATTCTGCCTGCCGGCTCACGGCTGGCGCAACTGCACGCCCTGGCATCGTAACCGCCATGGCGACTACAGGTGATGTTACGGTTTTTTGCGACCCCACGTTAAAACCCGCCATGTTGGCATTAAGCGGGCTGGGCGGGTTCGGTGTTTACCCACTTTGCGCACCAGGACCTCTGATGGTCGCGCAAATCATCCGGCACACCCGCAATGATGTGCTGTTTACGTTAAGTACCGTGATGAAAGATGCCATGGCGGCACAGCTGGTAGTGCCCGCCAGCCGAGCCGCCGGTTTCGCCAACACTTTGGTTCTGGCGGGGTTACAGCGCAGCTTTGCAACGCCTTTGGGGCAGCCAGCTTTGCAAGCCCTGCTGCTCAAAGCCCGTGTTGCAGTCACCGACAATACAGCTGCTTCCAATCTTGATGGCTACGCCATTCTGGCCGCCAACAACCTCAGCGCCCCGCATGTTCAAGGGGCGGCCAACACCGGCGATGTTGCCGATCTGGTCACCGCGGCCAAAGTTCATCTCGGGTTGATGTACCTGACCGACGTGCAAGCTGACCCACGGCTGACGGCGGTTGCCACCCTCACCTCGCCTCCTGCACTCACAAGCTATGCCGCAGCGGTGAACGCCAACGCATTCAGCCCAAACGCGCAGGCACTGGTTAATCTCATGCACAGCCCCAACGGCATCGCCCGGCTACGGTCCGCCGGGCTAGAGGTAAGCTCATGAAATCCGCAAAAATTTCTGCCGCCACGCACGATATTCAGGAACATCCGTTACTGGTGCGCATCGCCCATTGGAGCCAGGCGCTGGCCATCATCATCATGGTTGGCAGTGGGTGGCGGATTTATAATTCCGTTCCCATCATCGATAATTTCCGCTTTCCGCAATGGGCGACTTTAGGAGGCGATCCGCCGATCTCAAAAATTGCCCACATGGACCCTGGTGTCGCCAATGCGCTGAACTGGCATTTCAGCGGTATGTGGTTGCTGTTGGCGAGCTATTTGCTGTTTATGGCGCATGGCCTTATCTCAGGGCATTTCCGGCGCGATTTGCTGCCTTTGCACCCGCGCGGGTTAATCCGCGACTTCATTGATGCTCTCACCTTCAGGCTCAGCCATCGGTTAGGTGAATATAACCATGTGCAGCGTGCCGCCTATTGGGGTGTATTGTTTGCCGTGTTGATGATGTTTGCGAGTGGTCTGGCAATCTGGAAGCCGGTGCAATTAAGCTGGTTGACCTGGCTGTTCGGCGGCTATCCAACAGCCCGCGTCGTGCATTTCATTTTTATGTCAGCCATCTGCCTGTTCATCATCGTACACGTCACCCTTGTAGCCCTGGTGCCGAAAACGCTGGTTGCCATGGTCCTAGGCCGTGCCGCCGATCCAATCCATACGACGGAGACCCAACATGCAGGTGAATGAACCACCGAAGCCGAAATTTGATATTGACCGCCGTAAGCTACTCCGCTCTGGCCTTAGTCTGGGTGCGCTCACTTTCCTTACCGGCTGCGATATCAGCGACAATGATACCGTGCAATCGATGTTTGCTGTCGTTTCGCAGTGGAATAATTTTGTGCAGAGCGAGTTATTTGGTGCCGCGCGCCTCGCACCCGAATATCCGGAAAGCATGGCGGTGAAGGATTTTCGCTATAATGCCTGGTACCATGCCGACCAAGCCCCGCTGCTCAACGCAGCCGACTACAAACTCGAACTCTCCGGATTGATCGATACTAAAAAGCCCTGGAGTGTGAGTGATCTTTACGCACTACCGCAAAAATCTCAAATCACGCGCCATGTCTGCGTCGAGGGCTGGAGCATGATCGGTAAATGGACCGGCACGCCGCTTTCAGAGCTTCTCAAGCGAGTCGGCGCGGACACTACCGCAAAATATGTCGGATTTGTTTGTGCTGATGGCTATTATGAAAGCATTGACATGGCCACTGCTCTGCACCCGCAGACGATAATGGCCTACCAACTTTCGGACCAGATTCTACCTGCAAAATACGGCTTCCCTTTCAAAATTCGGATTCCAACCAAATTAGGATTCAAGAATCCAAAATTCGTCACCGCACTCTACGTCACCAACCGTAATCCGGGCGGATTCTGGGTTGATCGTGGTTATAACTGGTTTAGTGGGATTTAAAACGCCATGGCTCTCGACTCTGCCGCGCCCTTCATGCCACTGCTGGAAGCCAAACGCTATTCTGAGGCTTCGGTGTTCACCGCCGAAAACATGATCCGCGAAGCCCGCCGCCAGAAAAATATCTCAGAAACCGCCATTCCGGAAATTTGCGTGCTGGACCCGGATGGCGATTTGCTGCGCTACGCCCAATCGCATGGCGCGTCTCTTTGTACGGGTTGGGCATGTTATCATACACAAATGTATTTGCTCACATATGGTGGGCTGAGGTTTGGTATCATTGGCAATGCGGTCGGTGCGGCCTTTGCTGTGCTGCTGGCCGAACAGGCTTTTGCATCCGGTTGTGAATTGGTTATCAGCCTGACCTCCGCCGGCCAGATCACGCCGGTCGCCGACAGCCCATATTTTTTACTGATCGAACGGGCACTGCGCGATGAGGGTACCAGCTATCATTACCTGCCGCCATCACGTTACGCCGAGGCTTCGCCTGTATTGATTGCGAAAATCACGAAGGCGGCACAACATGCGGGAATGAGACTGCATGTTGGCGCCAGTTGGACCACCGATGCACCGTTTCGCGAGACTGCCACTGCCATCGATGCGGCGCGTGCCGAGGGGATCCTGGCGGTGGAAATGGAAGCCGCAGCCCTTTATGCGTTTGCCGCTGCCCGGGCCAAACGGGTGGTTTGCCTTGCCCAGATCACCAACCAGATGGGTCAGGTGGATGGTGATTTTGAAAAAGGTGCTGAAAATGGCGCGCTCGATGCGCTTAGCCTGCTGCACCTGGTAGCCGGGAGCGTAGTTTCATGACCCCGTTGACGCTCTGTGCGATTGCCGTGATGGCAAAAGCGCCGCAACCGGGCCGCTCCAAAACCCGGTTAATGCCACGCCTCTCGCCGGACCAGGCGGCTGAATTAAGTGCGGCTTTCCTGCGCGATATTACCGAAAATATCGCGGCGGCGGCCCGCACCCAGCCGATTGATAGCTTCATCGCCTACGCACCGGCGGGTTCTGAAGCCTTGTTCGATGGTCACCTGGCACTTGGTACCGGGTTAATTTTGGCTGATGGTACGCCCCCGATGCCGGCAGATGTTACCGACTTTGGCCGCTGCCTGTTACACGCGATCGATAGTTTGCTGGGCGAAGGTTATAGTTCTGCCGTTGTGCTGAATTCAGACAGTCCTACGTTGCCGACTGAATATTTAACGCGCACTGCTGCCCTTTTGGCGGCCCCAGGCGATCGCGCCGTTCTTGGTCCCGCTGACGATGGCGGCTATTATTTGCTGGGCCTTAAACAATCCCACGCGCATATGTTTGCTGATATCACCTGGAGCAGCGAAAATGTCGCCGCCCAGACCTCTGACCGCGCCGCCGAATTAGGTCTCGAGCTGGTGGCGTTGCCGACCTGGTACGATGTTGATGACGCTGCTGCGTTGGACCGGTTGATCGAAGAATTGAGCGCTGATGAAAATCGCTCGACCGCTCCCGCCACCACCCGATGGCTGGAAGCGGCGGGGCTTTTGACGACATCACCGCACCGCAAATGCGCCTGATGGACTGGATTTTGCGCCGCCACATTTCGGATACATCCGCGCGCCGTGCACTATTAATTTGCGCTATCGTGCTGCTGTTGCTCACGGCCCTTGGGCTTTACATCGCCCGTCCGGTAACGGGGCGCACTGGCATTGGTTATGGTGACGCATTGACGCAATTTGTCATCGTCACCTGCGTTCAAGGTTTGGTCTATGTCGCCGCTGTCGGCCTTCTGATGTGGCGCCGCACGTCCTCGTCACTGGCTTTTATCCTGGGAACAGCCATTGTCCTGCGACTGATGGTTGTGGGGACACAGCCATTTCTTTCCACCGATATTTATCGCTATATCTGGGATGGCTGGGTTCAAGCCGCTGGCATCAACCCTTACCAATTTATTCCCGATGACCCGCATCTGGCGTTTTTGCGTGATGCAGCGGTGTTTCCGCATATCAACCGCGCCAACTATGCCCCCACCATTTATCCACCAGCAGCGCAGATTTGTTTTTTTGTATCAGACACTCTGGTGAACCTGTTGCATCTGCCGCCGGTCCTCGGCATGAAACTCGCCATTGTCGGTTTCGAGGCTGCTGCCGTGGGGGCGATGCTGCTGGTGCTGGATTCCGCCGGGCTGCCGCGCAGCCGCATCCTTATTTATGCCTGGAACCCGATGACGGTGTGGGAGTTTGCTGGCAGCGGCCATGTCGATGCCATCACCATCTGCGCTATTGCGTTCACGCTGCTGGCCGCTTGCCGACTACGGCATGGCGTGGCCGGTGCGCTGCTCGGCCTGGCCGTGCTGACCAAATTCCTGCCTCTCATCCTGGCCCCGGCATTGTGGCGGCGCTGGGATTGGAAATTCCCCGCCGCGCTGGTGGCCTGTATGGTCATTTTGTACCTGCCCTATCTCAGCGTCGGCTGGTCAGTATTTGGGTTCCTCGGTGGCTACACCGCGCAGGAGGGCATTGATAGCGGCCATGGCGTGTATGTACTTGACCTCATCGCACTCATCACACCGGTCTCGCCGATCGCCGCCAAGCTGTATCTTGCAGCACTCGCCCTGCTGCTGGCCGGCACCGGCCTAATGATCGTCTGGCGGCAGCGCCGGTTGCCACCCGGCCCAGCGCTCACCCACCAGATTGCCGCGGCCGCCTTGCTACTGGGTTGCCTGCTGATGGTGGGTCTGGGTCCGCATTATCCATGGTACTATCCGTTCCTGTTGCTGCCCGCTTGCGTGGTGCCCGCACCGGCAGCGCTTTATCTCGTCACTGCCAGCACGCTGCTCTACCTCAACCCCGGCCATACCGACCCGCTGTGGCCCGCTGTTATTTTTATTCCCACCGCTTTGCTCGCTCTCGGGCAATATTTTTTGGTGCGTCCGGCGCTCTCGCCGGCGCGCGCAGGAGCCTCATCATGACTACAATTCTTAGAGACCCGCGCCGCTATTTTGAGGCTGTTGATACCTCGAAGGTCGCTGATGCCGCCCCGCCGGTATGTTTGTATCTCGAGGTCACCAATCGCTGCAATTTGCTGTGCGAAACCTGCCCCCGCACCTTCGAGGCGCTGGAAGCTCCCGCCGATATGAGTTGGGACTTATTCACCAAAATCATCGACCAGGTGCCTGATATCGCCCGCGTGGTGATGCATGGCGTTGGCGAGCCGATGCTGGTAAAAAACCTGCCCGACATGATACGCTACCTCAAAGTCCGTAATATTTATACATTGTTCAACACCAACGGCACGCTGCTCACCCCGCGCCGCCAACGTGAACTGATCGAAACCGGTCTGGATGAATTACGCATCTCACTCGATGCTGCCGATGCCAAAACCTTTCTCGCGGTGCGCGGTAAGGATTTTTTTGATCGCATCGTCAAAAACATCAGTAGTTTTACCAAACTACAAAAATCCCTCGGCGCCGAAAAACCACTGGTCTCAATGTGGTTGACAGGCTTGAAAGAAACCATCGGCCAGCTGCCGGATTTTGTCCGTCTGGCGGAAACCATCGGCGTGCGCGAAGTGCATTTGCAGAGGCTGGTGTTTGATGATGCCGGTTATGGTTTGGCGCGCGCTGAGTCAGCGTTATTTGAACATACGCAGGCCGAGGAAGAAGCGGCGGTAAACCAAGCACAGGAACTCGCCGCCACGCTCGGTATCCGCCTAAATGCCTCAGGCGCCACCGAGCCGGGTTTGAGTCTGAAAGCCGGTGCCGATGAACGCCCCTGGGCCACCTGCCGCCGCCCGTGGTCCTTGATGTATTTCACGGCCCATGGCCGGGCTTTACCATGCTGTATCGCGCCCTTTTCAGCGCGGGGCTATGAAAATTATACGCTCGGCGATGCCACACAGCAGAGCTTGCGCGACATTTGGAACAGTCCGGCTTATAAGGATTTCCGCACCGCATTAGTGGGCGATGCGCCACCAAGGCCATGCCAAAGCTGTGGGCTGCGTTGGAGCCTCTGAATATACCACGTGCGGCGGTGGTGATCCCTACCCTCAACGAGGCCGCAGCGATTAGCGCCGTTGTCGCCGAATTACCGCGCAATATCGCCGCTGACATCATCATCGCCGATAGCGGCAGCACTGATGGTACTCAAACTGTGGCGCGCGCCGCCGGCGCTCGTGTGCTGGAGCTTGGCGTGCGCGGTTACGGCAAAGCCTGCGCCGCCGGGGCCGCCGCCGCGATGCATGATTGCGACATCATCGTTTTCATGGATGGCGACGGTGCCGACCGGGGCGATTTACTGGAGCAACTCGTTTCCCCCATCGAATATGATCTGGCAGACTTCGTCATCGCTGTCCGCACGCGGGAGCTGCGTGAACCTGGTTCAATGAACATGCATCAGGTATTCGCCGGCTGGCTGCTCGGCCTTGGCATCGGCTTGCTCACGGGCACACGCTATCACGATATGTGCGCCTATCGCGCCATTCGTCGCAGCGCACTGGACGCGTTGGATATGCGCGAGATGACCTATGGCTGGAACATTGAAATGCAAATCAAAGCCGCGCAGGCCGGTTTACGCATTCAGGAAATTCCGCTGCCGTACCGTTGCCGCGCAGGCGGTACTTCCAAAGTGGCGGGCAGCCTAAGCGGCACATTGCGCGCCTCATGGCGAATCCTTACAACCTTTTTAAGGGTTGCATGGTCGCGCCACGCAATCCGCTAACAAGCGTTTCCGCAATTTTTTATCCGTCGTTGGTCTTGGCTAAATAATCATGCAGAACCCGTCCATAGGGCAGTGTCAGATCCGCAATGAAATGTAAGCCGCCCAGCACCTTACGCACCGGTAAATCGGCGAGCGGCGCATTAACATGGGCATGTAATTGCAACCGCGCCGGCCCTGACCAGCCGCCCTTCACCTGGATGTCGGTGAGGTTATAACCCACCAACTGGCTGATCGCCTGGGTGCCATCAACATTGGGAATAATTTTGAAATTGATCTGCGTTTTGCTCATTTTTTTAATAATCGAGGCGCTGCTACATTGCTTCATCCCATCGACATCATACAGCAAATTCTGGTGCTTATAGCCCATCGTGGCCACCGCCACCAAAGTATCGGCATAGGATAATCTGCCGGTCAGCGTATCATGGATCACGGCAAGCACGGGTGCGGCCTGCTTTTTTGGAAAACCCCAAATCTCCCGCCCGCCTGCGATCGGCGGTTCATCATCAAGATACATCTGGGCGGTGAAGTTGACATGCTCGCCATTCAGCAAAGCGGGGATCACAATGCCTGATTCAGTATAATCCCCAAATCCGGCTGAATCCGGCATCCTGATCACTTCAAACAACACTGTGTTACTACCGTCTGGTTCCAAAGGCTCTGGCAGCGCCTCACGGATCGCGTCAGGGTCAGAGAGATATGTTAAAATCATGTATTGGCGGTCAATGAAACGATATGGCCCACGCGGGTATGATGGCGAGGCGATCGGCATTGAAGGTACGTTCAAAACATCTGCGCGCTTCATTTGCAGCTTCCTTTTCAGTTAGAGATTTATGGTTTGATACGGTGCAAAATCACACCCTCAAGCGGATCGGTCGGTGCGGTCCAAGGTGCTTGCTCAATCGCGGCTTTGGTCTGGGTATAGCCAGCTTCCCAGCGGGCGCGGATGCCGCCACCACTAAAATCAATGTCCTTGGTGTGGTCCTCGTTGGGCAAAGCTGGCGCCACCAGCGCCATCACATGCATCTGGGTCAGGCAGCCGTAGCTGGCCAATTCAGCAATCTCATTGCTGGCGCGTTCAGAGTCTGGCAGACGCTGGGCCAGATTGGCGATAATGTGGCGTAGCTTATGCATCTGCTGCTGCCGCGCGACCTGACTGCGTGAGCGAGAGGCGAACTGCACGTCCTTCTGACGGTTGAGCACCTGATTGAGCGTCACCGGCTCCGAGCCATCAGGGTTCCAGACATGCACGGAGAATACCAGCGAATTGCGCCTTGGATTATCATCGAAGATCGCTTCCAGCGGGGTGTTGGAGAGGATACCGCCATCCCAATACAGCTCGCCATCCACGCGCACCGCCGGGAAAGCCGGCGGCAACGCACCCGAGGCCATAACATGTTCCGCACGAAATTCCTGGTCGCGGCTATCAAAATAATGCATCTGGCTGGTACAGACATTGGCAGCCCCCACCGCGATGCGGGTTGTACGCCGGTTGATGCGGTCAAAATCGACCAGCTCAGTCAAGGTCTGGCGCAACGGCGCGGTGGAATAATGCCCGGCATGTTCAGCCCCCAGCGGCCACCCACCGCCCATCAATGCCAGCGGGTTAGGCTTAAAGAACGCTGGCAATCCTCCCAGCATTGTCATGATCCGCGATGCCTGCGTGCCCCCAGGAAGCATCGCTAACGTGTTGGCAGGCAGAGCATATTCAACCCGACGCCAGAACTCCTGCAATTTCGCGAGCCGATCGGCTGGTGCGTTGCCTGCAATCAAAGCGGCATTGATCGCACCGATCGAGGTGCCGATCACCCAGTCCGGCTCAATCTTGGCCTCGTGCAACGCCTGATAAACGCCGGCTTGATAGGCACCCAGGGCACCACCGCCTTGCAGTACCAGAACAGTTTGACCATATTTTTCATGTCCGTGATTTACCATAATCGAAATTCCTTAGGTTAAAGCTAATGATTTCCATATCCACGCCGGTGATCAGACGCGCCCCGCGTTGGAATATGGTGTAGGCCCAGCCCCAACTGAGCGCGACCGATAAACGGTTACGAAAGCCGGTTAGAAAACACACATGCGCAACGCAACACAGCAACCAGTCCAAAAACCCGGCGAGGCGAACCCGTCCCAAATCGACCACTGGCGCAATACCCGGCAGTGGTTTTCCATCGTTGCCGGCTATAACCCGGGTGTTCATCAGTGCGCTGTCCATGCGCCATCAACCGGCAGGGCGGTGCCGGTGATCGACTGCGCGCCGTCGCTGCTCAGAAACACCGCCAGCGCACCCAGTTATGCCACCTCGACAAAGCGCTTATTGGGCTGCGACCCCAAAATCACATCACGAATCACCGCCTCGCGGCTCAAGCCATGCACCTTCATCTGGTCGGTAATCTGCCCCTCGACCAATGGGGTGCGTACATAGCCAGGGCAAACCGCGTTGACGGTAATGCCGGTTTGCGCCAGTTCAAGGGCAGCGACCTTGGTTAGCCCGAGAACGCCATGCTTGGCGGCGACATAGGCGCTTTTGAAGGGCGAGCCCACCAGCCCGTGCGCCGAGGCGATATTAATAATACGGCCCCAACCGCGGCTCTTCATCCCCGGAATGGCCGCCTGCATGGCGAAAAAATTGGAGCTAAGGTTAATCGCCAAAATCTGGTGCCATTTGGCAGCGGGAAATTCTTCGACGGGCGCGACAAACTGAATACCAGCGTTATTGACCAATATATCCACCCGCCCAAGTGCGCGTCCGGCGGCATGCACCATCTCGGCGGCCTGATCGGGTTGTGAGAGATCCGCGGGTACATAAATAACCTGAACCTGCTGAATAGCCGCCATCTCGGCGCGAACCCGCTCGATTTCGCCAGCGTCGCCCAGACCATTAAGTACGATATGGGCACCCGCCTTGGCCAGTTCCTGCGCAATTCCAAGGCCGATCCCGCTGGTCGAGCCGGTCACTAGCGCCACTTTATCCTTGAGCATGGTATGTTCCTCATTGACGGTTTCACCAAACCTCGACCAAGCGAAAAACCTCGATCAAGCCACCGCATATTTTCAGTTACGAGGAGTGGCGTATAATGCCGTTGTGGCATGAATTTCATGCCCGTCTGGGGCGTCCGTCACAGGCTTTTGCAGCTGTCGGTATCTTGGCTAATCATTTACAAATGGGTCTTGCAAGCCGCGTTTCATGGGTTAAGTGGAGTCAGTATGGCAAGGACGCAATTTCTTTCAAAACCGCAGACCTTGGCGGTTGATAAATTTGGCACCGCGTCCGAGCGGGCCCAACGTGAATTGGCGTCTGGATTGCTGCAAAAGCCAGCCCGAATTTCACCCAAATATTTTTATGACTCTTTAGGTTCTAAACTTTTTGAAGCCATCTGTCTGCTCGATGAATATTATCCGACACGGGTCGAACAAAGCCTCTATGTGACCCACGCGGCGGCAATCGCCGGCGCGGCGGGGCCTGGCAGAGTGCTCATCGACATTGGGGCGGGTAATTGCGCCAAAGCTGAATTGCTTTTTGCCGCATTGCAGCCCAAGCAATATGTGCCGATCGATATTTCCGCAGCGTTTTTGCGCAATACCGTGGAAAGATTGCAGGCCGCCTATCCCGCAATTTCAATGCTGCCGGTTGGTCTGGATTTTACTGAAGGTTTGAATGTACCGGCGCACGTTAACATGCGGCATCGCTTGTTATTCTATCCTGGGTCCTCGATCGGTAATTTTACACCCTTACAGGCCGCAAAGTTTCTATCGGGCGTACACCGTGAATGCGGCGCCGACGGCGCCCTTCTCATCGGTGTTGATCTGATTAAAGACACACAGATTCTCGAAGCCGCCTACAATGATGCGCTTGGCATCACCGCTGCGTTCAATCTGAACGTGCTGGCCCATACAAACGCGCTACTTGATAGTGACTTTGTCATCTCTGACTGGTCACATGTGGCGTTCTTCAATGTTGAACAAGCGTGCATAGAAATGCACCTGCAAGCGCGCCGACCAGTTTTAGTTCAGTGGCCGGGTGGTGAGCGGAAATTTACCCAAGGCGAGCGTATCCATACCGAAAACAGCTACAAATACACCCAGCGTGGTTTTGTTGAGTTGCTTGAATCCTGCGGGTTCGGTGGTATTGCATGCTGGACCGACGAGGCGCAACAATTTTTGGTATGTTATGCGCGAGCCGTCTGATCTGCGCGACACCAATCGCCGTGCCGCCGCACAAAATTTTTCTGTCACCCGGGCTCATTCGGCTGCCATCGCATCGCCCTTGTCGGCGGAAGACTGTGCTGCCCAATCGATGTCCGATGCAAGCCCGGTCAAGTGGCACTTGGCGCATACAACATGGTTTTTTGAAACCTTTATCCTCGAGCGATTTGAAGCAGATTTCAAACCCTTTCATCATGCGTTTCGAGTGATGTTTAACTCCTACTATAACGCTATTGGTGAAAAACACCCCAGGTCGGAGCGAGGCTTATTAACCCGCCCCTCATTGGGCGACGTGCTCGCTTATCGCTGCGACGTTGATCGCCGGATCGATGATCTACTTATGCAAAACAGCACAAACGACCTTTTGACGCTCATCGAACTCGGTATCCAGCATGAACAGCAGCACCAGGAACTCATGCTGACAGATGTTCTGCATTTACTCAGCCGCAATCCACTTTTCCCTGCTTATAATGAATCTTTTGCATTGCAAACTGACATCCCTTGTCGTGAGTGGCGAGCTTTCGATCCTGGTGTTGTTGAAATCGGCCATACGGGCACAGATTTTTGTTTTGATAATGAAACACCCCGCCACCGCCAGTTCCTTGGGGCCTTTAATCTTAGCTCAACTTTGGTTACCAACGCCGAGTACGCTGCCTTCATTGATGCCGGCGGTTACCAAAACCCAGCCTATTGGCTTTCTGAGGGTTGGGCCTGGATTCAGGCTCACGGTATTCACCAACCGCTTTACTGGCACCGCGGCCAATCTGGTTGGCAGGAATTCTCGTTAGCTGGCTTGCGCCCGATGAATATGCAAGGGCCATTAATGAATGTTTCATATTTTGAGGCATCCGCCTTTGCCCAGTTCAGCGATGCCCGCCTGCCCACCGAAGCCGAGTGGGAACATGCAGCCGCAACCGCGGCATTAGACCAGATGTTTGGCGCGGCATGGCAATGGACCAGTTCCTCATACGCGCCATACCCTGGCTTCGTTGCGGCGCCGGGAGCGGTCGGCGAGTATAATGGTAAGTTCATGGTCAACCAGTATGTGCTACGCGGCTCCTCTTTCGCCACGCCGGCCAACCATTCACGCCTCACCTATCGGAATTTTTTCCCCGCGAGTGCGAGGTGGCAATTTTCTGGCATTAGACTAGCCTGTTAATTGCACTGAAGCGACAAACAGCGTTGGCCCCGAACACCATCTTCAAATACTTACGTTCAGGCGCGATGGCGCCGTACTTCAACTATCCTGACCCTACAAAAATTGATTGATTAACCAAGAAACTGACGAGTTGCTGAAAAAACAGCGCAATTCTCAGCAGCACGCAACATCTTATTCACATACTGTGAAACCTCAGGGTTAAACTGCCGCCCTCTGCCGCTGTTCGACTCGTTGCACAGCGTTAATCATATAATCAGCCAGATGCGCGGCATCTCGTGCGATAGCCGCAAACCTGCCTGAGCCCCACGTATGCAGCCATGGTAGCCCTAAAAAATAAAGTCCTGGCACCGCTGTTACACCACGCAAATGGCTGGCTGTGCCACGGCCGGTGAACACCGGCACATGTACCCAAGCGTAGTCTGGCTGGTAGCCGACACACCAGACTATCGAACTGATGCCCGCCGCCGCAAGGTCCAAGGGTGGGTTAGCGGCTGCGGGTTGCCATACCGGCATGTAGCGCGATTCCAAAGGCGCATTTATATTTTGCGCGGCGATATAAGCGTCAATACTATCCTTGATGCGGTCGTTAACCTTGTCGGCATGATCGAGGTTAACGGCTAGGTCTGCCGCAAACTCAACGCGCTCACCGGCCACTGTGGTCAGATGACCGTGCAGGCTCATCCCCTCGTTGGCAAACTTACGTAAATCAATATCCCGCCCACCATCGCGGCCCGTGACATAATGATTGGATTTGCCGCGCACGCTTTCCTGCATCGGGTGGTCGGTAATGGCCAGATCATAATGGCCCATATCCTGCAACCAATCCACAATATCCCGTCCGCGATAAAAGCGCGACACCCGCGGCGCACTACCAACAGCTAGATGTACCTTGCGGCCTGCAAGGTGAAGATCCTCAGCAATCTGGCAGCCCGACTGACCCGTGCCTACCACCAGCACAGCACCTTCGGGCAACTGGGCCGGGTTACGATACTGGTTGGCATGCAGTTGCACTAAGCGCGACGGCAGGCGTTCGGCCATGCGCGGGGTGATGGGCTTATGATAGCCGCCGGTCGCGATGCAAACTTGGGCGGCGGTCAGGTCACCTTGTGAAGTGTGAAGGAGAAAACCACCGCTGCCCTGCATGAGAGATGTTACCGCAACACCTGCACGCACTGGCGGGTTAAAGGTCTCTGCGAAACCTTCAACAAACTTGATGATCTCAGATTTTACCATGAAACCATGCGGATCGACGCCGGCATATTCATAGCCAGGTAGCTTGCATTGCCAGTTGGGTGTGACAAGGCAAAAACTATCCCAGCGCTCTTTTTTCCAGGCATGGAAAATCTCATCGCGCTCAAGTACGACATGGTGAATACCTGCTTGAACCAAATGGTATGAAAGCGACAATCCAGCCTGCCCGCCGCCGATAATAATAACATCATAATGAGCCGGTTGGGGATTATGCAGTGTGTCCATTAGCCTAACTCCAGTATTGTCACTTCAGCGCTTGGTTGTTTCACGAAGTCCTCCGCTTTACGTTCAATTGCAGCTAAGGTGGCGCTGGCGCGCGAACAGCGGAAGCCATATTTTTCCTGCACCCGGTCGGACGCTTTTTGCAGCGCCATGCGGGCGCGCGCGAGAAAATTTGCCAGCTGATAAGTTTCACCGGCAGCAAAAAAATCACTCACGACAGATGAGGGCGAATAATTCTGTGTCACTGAAGCGTCAGGCCATCGAACCAAAAAGACTATCTCAGGCATGTTGCGGACCCCGAACACAACCCATGAATTCCTGCTCAGAGAAATCCCATACGGTGCTTGTTTCGCCATCAAGACCAATGCACACTTGCGATGAGGAGTTAACCTGACCGATGACAGACGCGGCAATATCGCGGCTGGCAAACATTCCGATGATGTGACTTGTATGTGCCGGCGGCACGCTGAGTAAAAACCCAAAACTTGGAAACGTCATCAGCCAGTCTGGTAGCGGCACCTGCAGCGGCTTCGGGATTGCGGCAAGATCGATCATCGCGCCGCATTGGGAGGCTTCCAGCAGCATCATGGCGGTACCGATCACGCCAGCCATAGAAATATCCTTGGCAGCGGCGCATAGTCCGGCTTCGGCAATGGCGGGAAGCAGTTCGAGATCTCCGCGTAATCGTCGCGCACCGGCATGGCTGGATGCGTCCCAATAAGGGCCGGTAACACGCATCTCGCCGCGCAGATCAAAGGCGGCGATCAGGTCGTGGCCAGGTTCAGCATCGAAACTTGTCAGTAAATTATTAGCACGACCAAGAATAGCGACTGAGAAAAGATTAGTCGGCGTCCGCGTGTTGGTATGGCCACCCACCACCGGCACGTTATAGCGCTTTGAGGCTGTGGCGAGACCTTCCAGGATGGGGTTGGCTGAAGCAGCGTCCTGTGTCCAAATTGCATCCACCACCGCCAGAGCCCGGCCACCCATGGCGGCGATGTCAGATAAATTCACCATCACACCACAATAGCCGGCAAAATACGGGTCGGCGGCGATAAAGCCTGGCATAAAGCCCTCGATGGCCAATAATAAAAATCCATCGCCATCAGGGATCGCCGCGCAATCATCACCCACGGCGATGTGACTCATGGCGTCAAGATTCAGCCTCGCCAAAACCGGTGCGATATCCTGCTTATGCGCAACGCCCTGCGCCTGGCGCAGCATGGCGGTAATATCAGCCAGACACACCGCTAAATCACCACACGCGGCAACACGCTCAAGCCGGTGGCCATCGGCTCATAGGCTTCGATGTTGGCCTGCATCAAATAATGCGCGCGACCATGAAGGGTTTTTTCATCCAGTGCTAACCAGTCGAGTGATTCAAACAAAGCGCGGTTCTGGGCCTGCACATGGGCAAGAAAGCTGGTGGCGCCGTGTGCTTTCGCAGTGCCCACCGCCAATTTTATCAATGCTACACCCAGCCCGCCAATACGACGGTAAGGCTTAGCCACAGCAAGGCGGGAGCCCCACCATAACCCCGTCTCAGGCTGATGTAGGCGCACGGTGCCGACCACTTCGTCGCGGTGGCCAAATAGGCATGACCATGCGCCTAGCATTATGCTCGATTTATCAATCTCATCGCGGTCATCTTGCACGAAGATTTTTTGTTCTGTGCAAAATACCTGCCGCCGCAGGGCAAAACAGCTTTCTTGCTGCCACGCTAAACAAGCCGGCTCCACACTATATTCTCCTGGTACAAAAAATAGTGGTAACGGGCTTTCGGCGGTGTTGAGAAGTGGCATGGGTTAGCCCTCGTAGCTGGCAAGCGCTGAACAAGCGCCGCATTTACCGCACCCGGCTTTGATATCCGCCGAACGCAAACCTCCTACCGTGATCATTCGCCCCAGTGCAGGCAGAATGCTGCGCATGAATTCCGGCGTCGGCGCCGCGGCATTTTCCAACGGCGTGCCCGAAACCGGCACGAACGGCACCACGAACGGATACACGCCCATCGCCACCAAGCTCTCGCAGGTTTCCAGAATGGCGTTGGCGGTATCGCCCAACCCTGCCAAAATATAGGTACTGACCTGACCGCGGCCAAAAACAGCAACGGCAGAGCTGAACGCATCGAAATAGCGCGGCATTGAGACGGTCGCCTTACCGGGCATAATTTGTGCCCGTATGTCTGGCGTTACGGCTTCCAGATGCATGCCCAGCGTATCAATTCCGGAGTCGCGCATTTTCTGGAACCAGCCGTGGTCGCGTGGTGGTTCGCATTGCGCCTGGATGGGAATATCAACCTGGGCTTTGATACCACGAGCTGAATCACACAGTATCGCGGCACCGCGATCAATAACATTTGGCGTGCCGGTGGTGAGCACCACGTGCTTCACACCATCGAGCAGTACCGCCATGCGAGCCACTTCACCAAGCTGCTCCGGCGTTTTATGCGCAATGGTACGGTTCTCCGCCAATGATTGTCCAATCGCGCAGAACTGGCACGATGTTGCACGGTCCGTGTAGCGAATGCAGGTCTGCAGCACCGTCGTCGCCAGCACGTCATGACTGTGCAGCTGTGCTATTTTCCAATAAGGAATTCCTTCCAAGGTTTGCATCGCATAAAAGCGCGCCTGCCGCGGATATTTGATTTTGGCAATCGGTGCGCCATCACGCAGCAAAATTGCTGAACCATCCAGGGCTGGCCCGGTCGCTTCAAACGGTGAATATTTTGCCGTGCCCGTATAAACGGGGACCATTACTGTGCGCTCACCTATGGTGATCGCCTTATGGTCTGTTGGCCCAGCACCACCCTTGCGGGCGCTTAACCCGGCTGTTGCGTCACTCAGCCGCAGACCGAGCGATTGCAGTTCCAGAATAAGATGACTCGGTGCGGTCAGCAGGCTGTGCGGCGAGAGATGATCCATCATTCGATCCTTCCTTGAAGCCAAAATTGGCAACATGCATCGGCGTTGACGCATGAGAATTTATCGCGAGTGAAAGTAATTCCGGCCTGGCATAATGGCCGACACTATCCATCATGCGTTTGCGCTTCACGATCAGAGACATATCGAGGTCAGCCAGCAAAATGCCTTCACCTTCACGCAGCGGCTGTACCAGGTTGAGGCCCTCCGGTGAGATGATGCAGCTATGGCAGCCGCCTGAAATGGCTTTTTGCATTACAGGATCAGACGTAATGGCTTTTATCTGTTCTGCGGTCAGCCAGCCGGTGGCATTCACCACAAAGCAGCCTGATTCCGCCGCATGGTGGCGCATCGCGGCTTCGATCTGGTCGGCAAATACCGCCCCCACCATCGAGCCCGGAAAATGGCTGCAATGGATTTCCTCAAATTGCGCCATCAACGCATAGCGCGCCAACGGGTTGAAATGTTCCCAGCAGGCCAGCGCACTAATCCGGCCGATCGAGGTGTCGGCGACCGTTAAGCCACTTGCATCACCGCAGCCCCATACCATGCGCTCATGGAAACTTGGGGTTATTTTGCGGCGCTTGAGCAACAACACACCATCGTCGCCGAATAGTAACTGCGTGTTATAGAGCGAGCCATGGTCTCGCTCCGTCACACCCAGCAACACAAACGCGCCGGCTGATTTAGCCGCTTGCGCGACCGCTTCAGTCACTGGCCCCGGCACTGTTACCGCATGATCATAAAGTTTCATATGCCGCGCGCCGATGGCCACCGGCGGCTGCACAAATGAAAAATATGGATAATAAGGCGCAAAGGTTTCAGGAAACACAACCAACCGGGCACCTTGCGATGCCGCGGTCTTAATTGAATCGAGCACAATCTCAACCGTGCCCCAGGCATCATCGAGCACCGGCGCGCGTTGGACAGCAGCGGCTTTTACAATGCGTCCGATGCTCAAGGTCACAGCGTCCACGTATCCAGGATAAACGCATTATCCCGGCGATGCAGCAGGATGAGATCCAACACATCGAGCGGGCTGATCGGCGTGATGCCCGGGATCAATGAGGGCTCGCCATGTCCATACAGAGCCTGCAAGGCAAACCGGCACGCATACACGCTGCCGCCTTCGTCCATGAATTTCGTGATCTGTTTGTTGAAATTCTGGTGTCCCGGAAACGCCTCATCGCCCAGACGCGGGAAGCCGCGCTGCACGCCCAACGTCACGCCGGGCCCATAAAGCAGTATGGATGTCTTGAAGCCTTTACGCTGAATCCGGGTGGCCTGCAGAAGGTTAACCAACCCAATCGACCCTTCAAACGCCACGGTATGGAACGTGATCAGCGCTTTCTCACCTGGTGCTGCTTTAACGTCCTCAAATACCTTCTCTTCATAATCCACCAGATAATCACCGGTGGCATTGGGGGCTCTTTCTACTTTCGGCATAATTTATCTCCTCAAAGCGGGTGGACAAAATCTATTTGGCAAGATTTATGCCAACGCTTTTGGAGACAAATATCGGTATTATTGTATTTCAATGCATACAAAACTTATTTGTTTATAAATACATTTTATTGACTTCAGTCAATTTGCGGTTCTTTTTTGTGCATGAACAGAAAATTAGTCGCCAATAAATCAATCATATCGCCTAATTTCTACGCTTTTGACTCAAAATTGTCGAATTGATTCGGCTTAATGACTTATTTGTGATCAAATAATGTCCGAAAATCCGTTTCCAGGTAACGTTTTGAGCGCCTTGGCCAGCGCCCGCAACGCGCCCTCAAGACGTACGTGGTCCACCGCCACCCCCAGCGCCACCCGGACGGCATTGGGAACAAGGTTGCCTTGGGTTGCCACAAAAGCGTCCGCCGGTACCAGTGCCAACCCTTGCGCACGCACAAAACTTACAAAATCCTGCCGTGACCAGACCGAAGGCAGGCTGAGCCACACATGCAGCCCTTCAGGATTGGCGGCCACCAATTCGCGCGGCAAAATCCCGCTGCATAGCGCTTGGCGGGCCACAGCTTCCAGCCGGATGCCCGTTAGAACGGCGTTGGCGGTACCGTCCCGCACCCAGCCCGTAAGAAGAGTTACCAGCAATGGCGAGGCCATCATCGAAGTTGCCCGGATGGCCGCCGTAATTAAGGCCTGCTGCCCGTCAGGCACAACAATGTAGGCAAGCCGCAGGCCAGGACTAATAGATTTGGCAATAGTGGCAATATGATAAACCCGCTCGGGTGCCAAAGCCACCAGCGCGGGCAAAGGTTCGCGCGGGTAAAGATCATAAGCAGCATCTTCAATGATCGGCAGGCCGTAGCGGTGTGCCACGGCAATAATGTCGTGCCGACGGGCACGACCCATGGTGGCGGTGGTGGGATTTTGGATCGTTGGCGTGCAATAGACGGCGCGCGGCGACGTTCGTCTGCAAACCTCGTCAAGAGCGTCTGGCAACATGCCTTCTCCGTCGCACTCCACTGCCGCCATATTCAGGCCGGCATGAAATGCCAGCGCCCGGAAGCCCGGATAGGTCATCGCCTCAGTTGCCACCACGTCACCCCGCCTCAGCAGCGTGCCGCATATGGCAAGCATCGAACTCTGGGCGCCCGAACCAAGCAAGACCCTGCTGGCCGGCAGCACGCCGCAGGTAGGTGCGAGCCAGGCAGCCCCCGCCGCACGATCTTCCCTGGTGCCGACACCGGCCCGATACGCCATCAATGTGGCCACATCTGAACCGCGCAGCACCTTGGAGACGCCTTCACGCAGCAAGTCGCGGAGCGACACATCTGCAGGAGCGGGCGGAATATTCATGCTCATATCAACGCTGACCTGCGGGGCTTCGTCGCCCGGCTGCCTTCGGATATATGTACCGCTGCCAACGGCGGCATCCAGCAAACCGCGCCGCCTTGCCTCGGCATAGGCGCGGGTAACGGTGGTTAAATCCACGCCCAGAGCAGCCGCCAAGGTCCGATGCGGCGGCAGTCTGTCCCCCGGTGCCAGCGCACCACGATCCATCGCCGCCCCGATGGCATTGGCAATGGCCATATAGCGCGGCCCAGAGCCCAGCTGAACATCGGCCACCCAGTCAGCAATGATGTTACGCAAAACCATCCGTTCCCAGTTCCTGCTTTCGACAATGGGCCGATTCTAACAGTTTTTCACAATCATCCTAATCAAAAGCGGATGGACCAACATTCGCGCGCCCGCATAGAAGACATTCATTTTGAAGCAGCCTTTAGAGGGGGATTCCGGTGGCTGATATTTGCCGGCGGACCAGGATCATCTGGGCTGGCCTAATTAAGCAACCAAAAGTATGAAAGCCTAACGCCGCCTGAGAAGCGGCGGCTGAGGCAGTTGGAAGGCGAAAACGCAAAGCTGAAGGAACTGGAGACAATCAAAGTTTGTGTGGGCCCTAAGCGCAGCAACCGTGACCTTGATCTGTGGGCCAATGCTCTCTCTAGGTAAAGTTACATCGATTCATGAATTTGAATAAACATTATGGACTCGTCACAAATAAACCAACATCGAATTCCATGCCGGTGTAACCAGCGTAGTCAGACGTCGCTTGCTAAAAACCAACCTTATCTCCGCCTTTAAGTTGCAAAATTTCGCGCGCCTCATCTGGCGTCGCCACATCCAAGCCCAGACCTTCTATGATTTTTCGAACCTGCAAAACCTGCGATGCGTTGGTGGGTGCTAGTTTCCCTTTGCCTAACCATAGCGAATCTTCCAGCCCGACCCGCACATTACCGCCCATCGCCGCCGCCAACGCTGCCGTCGGCATCTGGTTACGGCCCGCCCCTAAAACTGACCACCGATATTGGTCGCCAAATAACCGGTCAGCGGTACGCTTCATATGCATCACGTCATCCGGGTGCGGCCCGATGCCGCCGAGCAAGCCAAAACAGGTTTGAATGAATAAAGGGGCTTTCACCAACCCTTCGGTCCAAAAATAATGCAGATTATATAAGTGACTGGTATCGTAACATTCAAATTCATAGCGTGCGCCGGTATCGTTTAAAGTATTTAACGCATACGCAATATCCTTAAAACTATTCCGAAACACTAAATCCTTGGAGTTTTCAAGCATTTGCGGTTCCCACTCATGCTTGAATTCCTTAAAGCGCTTCAGCATCGGGAACAGACCAAAATTCATCGAGCCCATGTTCAAGCTCGCAATCTCCGGCTTCCACACCGCAGCTGGCCTTACGCGCTCTTCAACCGACATGTAGGGCGACCCGCCGGTTGTCAGGTTAACCACCACGTTGGATGATTGCTTGATCACCCGCAAAAATGGCTCAAATGCTTCTGGGGTCTGGTCAGGTCGGCCATCGAGGGGGTTACGTGCATGCAAATGTACGATCGCGGCGCCGGCTTCGGCAGCACCCAGGGCAGATTGCGCAATTTCATCCGCGGTAACTGGCAAATGCGGCGACATTGACGGGGTATGAATGGACCCCGTAACAGCACAGCTAATAATCACCTTATTTGCAATAGTCATTCCAGGTTCCCTCATCATTTTTGTTCGCGCGGCGCACGATAACAAAATATTAAACACCGTTCGGTCAGCCTGGCAAACACCGAGACGTTATAAATGCGTCAAAAGACAAATAATGGATCGCCATAATATCCAATACTGGGCGCAATGGTCATTTAGCAGGCGGCTGAAAAATCTCTTGCCCTGCGGCTTTTGATGGGATTCATAGTTTGAAGGTAGCGTGATTTGGTGTGGCGGGAAGACGCGTGGTGTTGATCGGCGTCGCGATGGGCTTTACCGCTATGTTCGGCCGGAGAGCCGGCTTCCGATGGACTATCCGCTGTGGGTGATCCGGCAGGTGAAGGGCGAGGCTCTGGCGGGATTTATGGCCGCATTGCTATAACTGCCGCAGGTTGGGGCGCTGCTTTCGGACGAGTATGTCTCGGTTGATCGCATTCTGACCAAAGTCTGGCCGCGCATGTAGAGTTTTCGTCGCAATGATGCAAGGACGAGACAACATCCTTTTTTAGAAGGATGTTGTCTGAATCGATTTTATTTCGTGACGATGTCGTGCTTCATGGGGGCGAGTTTGCTCAACAGATCGTTCTGAGCCGTGAGCGGGATGTTGTGTTGGTTCATGGATTTTTGGAGATCTTCGGCAAGCGCGTTGAATGCAGCCTCAGTCACACCGAGATTCTGGTGAATCGCCTTCATGTTCTCATCAAACTTACAAGGTCCACCTTCCAGCATGCACACCTGATTAGTCAGTGATGCGTTGAGGACAGGAATATTTGCATTCGTAAAATAGGCTTTGATACGGTTGTCTGCGAGAACGTAGCCCAGGAAATCAGTGATCACCGCATGGATACCAGCACGGTTACCGAATTCATGATAATAAGAGGCATCCGCGCTTGCTAACGTTGGAGCGAGACATGTTGCGCCCAGGGTGAACATAGCGATGACGGTTTTCTGTAAGGTCTTTATTTTAAAAAAAGGCATTTTTGTAGCTCCCGAAATTTTGAAATTGATTAAAAGCTAGCGGTACCGGAGAGATACACACCGTTCTGATTCTTCTCGCTCGCGATCGTACCAAGATCCGCATAAGCCAACGTGACCGAGAAATATTTAACCGGAAAATAAGCGACATATAGGTCTTTCCAGTCACTGGTCTTGCTAAGCGCGTTTCCAAGCGGTCCAAAGCCAGGAACATTACCCGGTGCCACAACTTGGTAATGAGGCATGAAGCGGTATTCGCCACCAATAACCAGATTATTATTGATCCAATATCCAACAGCAAATTCAGGCTCAACATGATAACCGGTCTTGGGTCCGTTTGTTCCGACACCACCGAAGCCAAGAAGCCCATTTTGTATGGCATTCGTAAAATCAAGCGTGCCAGTTACCATGGTATAATGGCCGAACAACCCGTGCAGCCAAACCTTGGTGGCGGCTAGATAAAATTCGTTACCACTGGGGCGCGTGCCGATTGCGCGCACGAAGCTCGTGTTCTCATTATGATGATACTCATAACCAGCCGAGATTTCAGGGATCAACGTATCCTGATCATACACGGCATTGCCATAAAGCCGCACTTTGACTCCGATAATATCCTGGTTGAGGTTGGCGTTGTTCAGTTGCAAGGCATGTGGCAGGGCGCTGGCTGGTGTGCTCGAGGGTAGCCCGAGCGCGCCGATGATTTTGCCATCGAGTGTCCCGCCAGTGCCGCCGAGTTCGAAATCCTGATGGGCGAATGAAACCTCAACGCGGTTAGACAGCGCAAACAACCCACCATAGGTGGCCAATTGATAATTTCTCAGAAATACGTGGGTGTAGAAGGCTGTGCCGCCGACCTGATCCTTGGTGGTGTAACCCCCAATCAATGCCCACGGAACAATCCCACCACCGGCGGCACCGCCTACAGCGGTGACAGCACCTGTGGTGATCAGCCCACCCATATCAAACATATGAGACTCAAGGTTTGGAGCTGGCTCTGGTGCGACTGTCTGTGCACGAGCGTAAGGTATGGTCACGATCGCCGCTGCGATGAACGAGACGGCGGCCAGAGGCCGGAATAAATGGTACGAAGCCATTAAATAGATCATCGATTTTTTCATATAACCTCCTGTTTAACGGATTTTTTAAAATTACTGGGCAAAAGCAAATACATTGGTTGATCACTGATCATCAGCCGCACCTGCTCACGCAGATGAATTACCTAACCCTGGCGGCGGACAGGTTCACACCGCCGTCAGAATTTTTCCAGGTTACGGCATCAAAACGGCATCGATAACGAAAATCTCGCCGTTGGACTGACGCACATCACCAATGGTGACGTTAGCCATGCCGCCTTTTGTATCGGTAATCATGATCTTGCCGCTCGACATCGTGAGGGTGAGCGGTTCGCCCTCAACGGTGGTTAGCGTGGCCTTGCCGCCACCAGCACTGATCATGTTTAAGAGATCGGTGGTGGTATAATTACCGGCGACCACGTGATATGTGAGAATCTTGGTTAGCTCAGCCTTGTTCTCGGGCTTTACCAATGTCGTCACGGTACCAGGCGGCAATTTCGCGAACGCCTCATTGGTTGGCGCGAACACAGTAAACGGACCTTTACTCTCCAGGGTCGAGACCAGGCCAGCGGCTTTTACCGCCGCGACGAGCGTGGTATGATCTTTTGAGTTCACAGCATTTTGCACGATGTTCTTAGTTGGATACATCGCAGCACCGCCAACCATGGGGTCAGCGCTGGGCGACATCATGGACTGCGCGAACGCGGTGACCGGTAGAAGGGCAAACAGCGACGCCACGGCGAGGCGTTTTTTATATGACATGTGACCAGCTCCGATTTAGACCAGCGCTCTATGCGCAGGTTACCGGAGGTACGTAGCAGCTGGTCCGACGGATGCAGGCGGTAGCATCACAGTATGGTGAACGCACCCTCGGCAATGATTGGGCCGCTCGGCGTCGACCCAGGTGCACCGCCTGGTGGTTCTAGGGAGACAGCGAGCGACTGGCCCGAGACAGAGCTTTTTGGAATCGCCATATTTAAGCTTCCGCCAGATTGGAACAGGCCCACAGCCTGCGGCGCATGGTTGGGAACCACAAGCCACAGCTCGGCGACGCGGCCCGCGGGTAGAGTAACGTTGTGTGGCGTGATAACCAAAGTAGTTTTTGTCTCCGCCACCACAAAGGTCCCGCCGTCACGATTGTTAAGCACAGCAATCTGCCGCTCAGCCTCCGGAGGCGTGTGCATGAAAAATGACAGCGTCATGAGCGCAAAGGCTACCCCGAGTGCCGCAACAGCAGCATAGAACCTCTTCGAGAAACCGGCTAACCAGCGCTGAACTAATCCCGGTGCTCTGACCGCTGGCGGGCGCGTCGCTACCGCGATACGGTTCCAAACCAACGACGATGGTACGAGATCAGGGACGATCTCGACCAGAGGCATCAACCGGTTTTCCCAGTTTTGAACCAAGGCGGCAAAATTTGCATCGGTGCGTATCTGAGCCTCGGCCGCCTTAAGTGCCTCGCCTTCCAAAAGGCCCAACACATATTCACCAGCCAAAACGTTGCGTTCACTCTCCGTCATGATTCCAAGCAAATTTTCAGTTGCAGCAGGCCACGGCGCACGAGGCTTTTCATGGTGGCAAGCGGTATGTTGGCGCGTATTGCGAGCTTCTGATAAGTCAGACCACCAAAAAAAGCCTGTTTAATAGCAGTTGCAGTGCGCTCGTCCAGTTTGGAGAGGCACGCGTTTAACCTCTCATCACGCTCGGCGGTTTCCAAATAATGATCCGCGAGTGGGCTTGTATCAACGACCTGTTCAGCCTCATCAATTGAGACGATGCCCTGGGAGCCGGCGCGCAGCCGGTCCACGGCGCGGTTGCGCGCGATGGTTGCCAACCACGTGATGGCACTCACGCCGCGCGTCGGGTCAAACTGTCCCGCTCTATTCCAGACAATCAAAAAAACCTCCTGCAGCACATCCTCTGCGGCTGCCGTATCAGACAAGATACGTTTGCAAATGCCAAAAAGCTTCGCGCTGGTTCTTTTATACAGATATTCCAGCGCGGCATGGTCAGCCGAGGCAATGCGGGCAAGGCAGGCACTCAATTCAGCTCGCGCAATCGCGGTGGCTTCATCCATCAGAATGCTTCCGAGTCTCGAAAACCCGCTTTTCTTCCCAAGTGGCGTAAAAATATTCCAACCACACCCAACGACCCATTCATGCCAGACGGAGTCCCCTCGACCATCGCGATGCTCGTTTAGCTCATAAATAAATCTGAAAACAGCCTGATCCTCTCAATGTTGCAGAAAGGGTGTTGTATCGCTCTCGCGAAGCCAGTCTTTCAGGATGGTCTGGCAGTTTAATCATAACCATCCTCGGAGACGCTGGAGGAAAACATCCGCCGGGCGATGCGGAAGCATTATTCGGCGTCGGATAAAATCTGCATGATGCTGGACGGACCGCGGTCCGAGCAGAGTATTACCTAGCAACGCCGGCGCGAAGCCATCGCGGCGAGCCCGAATTACAACAGGTCTAAGGAGTTCCTCGAGGCTGGCCATCGCCACGTGGCAAACGATCCGCCGCCGATAAGATGCATTAGAAAACGACTTATTTGATACCGGAGACGGCCTTTTCCCCAGCCGTATTTTAACGGTTTGGACTCAGGTAGTACAGTCAGAGCTCCAGAGAGTTGTGCCGGATATCACGCAGGCTCCGTTAATGAGCGTGATGGAATTCGCCGTTCAGAAATTCGGTGAATAACGCTGCCGACGCTTCCGGTTTTTCGAGTGTCGGCAAATGGCCGCAGGTGGGCAGGACATGAAAATGCGCGTGGGGCAGGCCGTCCGCCATGGCTTTGCCGACAGCGACCGGGACCAACGCATCGTCCGCGCCCCACAGCACCAAAGCCGGCATTGTCAGCACACCGAAGCGGGAAACGGCATCCGGCCGTGAGCCGAGCGCGGTTGCCTGCAGTGCTCCGGCAGCACCACCGATGCGATGCGCCATCTTCTTAAAGGTTGCGGCAGCCGCTGCGTTGTCCGGGTGTGCGATGATGCCGCCAAGCATGTCGATCACCGCCTCAGGTGTCGCGGTCAAACCACCTGCAAGATCTGGGCCACCTGGTTCGGCTGCGGCAGGATTGCAGCCCATCAGCCACAAGGCTGTCACCCGCTTGGGTGCCGCTATGGCGATTTCGAGCGCTAAATTGCCGGCATAGCTGGTGCCAACCAGCACAAATTTGTCCGGCGCTCTGGCCAGAATGTCCGTGACACTTTCTGCCAGGCTTGGCTTTGGCGAGATCATTACGTGTGCTTGAAATTTATCGCCAAGACGTTCGATGACGGGGGCGTAGAGCGCTTCGTCGCACAACAAAGCTGGGATGAAAACGATCTGTGTTTTGCTGTCGGTCAACGGCCTGCTCCTATTGATTTTATGGTTACAAATGCTCCGATCGGTAAGCTGTCTGGAAAGGCTGGGTTTTGCAATCCACGCGACGATCCCAACTACGTGATTCGGCGCTCGCTCCAAGCCGGGAATGATGGCCGCTTACAGTGTGGCATCCCCTGCGCTGAAACCACGGAGAAGAGGCGCATTTTTACTGTGATGGCGCCGGCACAGAGTTGAATAATTTCAAGGGACGCAAATGCTTTATGATAGATTGCTGGCTCATAAAACCACCAGAATGCCGGAGATAGGAAAATAGTCATATTTTTGAGCGGAATTACCCTGCCGACATCGGCGGCGTTGAAGCCACCCAAGCGGTTGAAGTGATTATTTCATGGGTTATTGACGTGCTGATCGCGCATACCAGTAGGCCGGATTTTTACTATTTTAATTAAAGAGACAAAAGCCACCGTTGGTAATAGGTTTGAGGTGGTCAAATCCGTCCTGCTTGACGCTCATTGTTTAGATGCAAATTGGCTCTTAACCAGCCCATGGCTTATGCAACTGCAATAACCTCTGAGATTCAACAATGAGTATGCACGCGCAAAAAGGTTTGCTGGATTTTTCTGATGTCTGGTCGCTCGCAATCGAGGGCAGCGGCACTGGCATCTGGGACCGCGACCTGGTCTCCGACGAAATCCGCTACTCTGCTAGCTGGTTTAGCATCTTGGGTTATGATGACCACCCTTGTTTTAATCAGATTGACGTGAGCTATAGCCGTGTCCATCCTGATGACCTAGCCTTTGTTCGCCAGCAGCTTGAAGACCATTTTGCGGGTCGTACTTCAGTTTATGAGGTCGAGCACCGGCTGCGCACCAAGGATGGGAGCTACAAATGGGTGCTCAGTCGCGGCCGGATCATCGCCCGCGCGCCCGATGGCAGGCCGCTGCGAATGGCCGGCACGACTGTCGACATCACCGCAACACGAAATCTCTCCTTAAAGCTGCAGGAACAGACCGAAGCCCTCGCTGCCGCCCAGCGGCTTGCCAAACTGGGCATGTGGCGCTGGGACGTAGATGCCAGATGTATCTATTTTTCAAACGAGACATCGGAAATGCTGGGTCGTCCGGATATCGCCAAAGTCAATATCGAGCAAATGCAGGCGATGTATCACCCGCAAGACGCCGCTAAGGCTTTGGCTGTCTTCCGCCGGGTCGTTGTTGAACAGGTGTCTGTAACCCTGGAATACCGCCTGCTCCACCCCGATGGCGCAGAGATATATGTGCTCACCCATGCAGAACCTGTCCTCGGCCCTGATGGCCGCACTCAGTTCGTCAGGGGCACCACCCAGAACATTACCAGCCTTCGCCAGATCGAGGCCGCCTTGCGCGAGAGCGAGGACCATTATCGTCACATGGTCGAATTGCACCCACAAATCCCTTGGACCGCCGGGCCAGATGGTGCCGTACTCGAGGTTGGGCCCCAATGGTATGCCATCACCGGCATGACACCCGAAGCTTCCATGCCCTATGGCTGGATCACCGCTCTGCACGCCGATGATCGCGAATGGGTCGAGCAGGCTTGGAAGCAGGTCCTGCAAAGCGCTGATCGGCTGGATATCGAATATAGGGTGCGCTGCACTGCCGGAGGCTACCTCTGGGTTCGCGCGCGCGCCGCCCCACGCCTTAGTCCAAAAGGTGAGGTGGTCCGCTGGTACGGCACTCTTGAAGACGTCACCGAGAAAAGGTCGGCCGAGGAGCGCCTTCGCTACACCGCCGAGCACGATCTCCTCACCGGTACGCTCAATCGTGCCGCTTTGTTCGCCGAGCTTGGCCCCTCACTGGCACAGCCCTCAAACGTGCCCCGTCTCGCACTGCTTTGCATCGATCTCGACTATTTTAAAGATATTAACGATAGCTATGGTCATCCCGTCGGCGACGAACTGCTCAAACGCATGGCTTGCCGGATCTCGTCTTTACTCGGCCCAGGAGACCGATTAGCCCGCAGTGGCGGCGATGAATTCATGGTAATGCTTACCGAAGCGCGAACAGCCGCCGAGGTTAGCGCTTTCGCTGGTCGCGTCGCAGCCGCCATGCAGACTCCGTTTGATGTTGGCGGCCTGTCGCTACCTGGTTCGGTCTCAATCGGCGCGGCCATTGCCGGCCCCACCGAACTTGACCCTGCTGAGCTTTACCGTAAGGCGGACACGGCACTATACGCTGCCAAGCTGCAGGCACGCGGCAGCTATTTAATTTTCCATGCAGACATGCAGCGAGATCACGAAGCCAATCGCCGCCTGCGCGTTGATCTCTCAACCGCCATAGCTAACCGACAGCTCTTCCTTGAATTTCAGCCTATTTTCTTAAGTGGCAGCAACAAAATCGTCGGGGTTGAAACCCTTTTACGTTGGCTGCACCCAGAACTTGGCAATGTCCCACCATCGCAATTTATCCCGCTTGCTGAGGAAACCGGCATGATCGTCGCGATCGGCGCCTGGGTGCTGCGCGAGGCTGCCCTCGCTGCAATGAATTTTCCGCAAGACGTCAAAATCAACGTCAACGTCTCGCCTCGCCAGTTTGAGCTCGACGATGTTGAAGCGCTGGTTGCTACCGTATTGGCTGACACTGGCCTCGCCGCGCAACGTCTCAAGATCGAAGTGACCGAGTCGATATTCATCCAAAAAAATTCGGCGAGCATCAAAAAACTATATGCCTTGCGCGCGCAAGGCGTAGCGATCGTGTTGGATGATTTTGGTTCTGGTTACTCTTCGCTCTCCTACCTGGACAGTTTCCAATTTGACCTCATCAAAATCGACGGATCATTTCTTGCCAATATTCGCACCCCCGATGATAGCCAGCCAATCTTCGAGGCAATCGTTGCGATAGCCCGCGCGCTCAAAATCCTAGTTACTGCCGAGGGTGTCGAGACCCCAACGCAGCTTGACTATGTCGCCCAACTTGGCTGCAATTATGTACAAGGTTATTTTTTGGCGCGGCCTATGAAATTACCTGCTTTGCTTGACCTTTTTGCGTGTGAAAAACCCCCCATAAAAATTCCCGGGGCAAGGGGGTGAGCCGATAGCGGCACCAAACCCGTATCACAACGCGCGGAGCTGCAGTGGTCGGCATCGATACACATCATCCAGTTTAGCTTTTGCGCGGATAGAGCAGCCGCTACCGGAAATCCCGTGTCTTTACCTTGATGGGTTCAATGTGATGTTTTCCGACTTTGTGAGCTATCGGCTCCTGAGCATGAAGATTCGTGAAAAATCCAGTTAGCAAGTCACCATCTTACGTTTCTTGTATGTCGCCTATATGCCTTGTGGATCGACGAGCAATAGCGCCGACATGAACACATAAAAGCCGAGTTGGTTCATTATCGCTTCATCCATACCGCACAACAAAGGAAACATCACCTTCGCCGCTTCAGCGGTACTGCGGGTTTGAGCTTCACTGTCGGTGGAGACGGCGACAACCAAGACGCCGATCGCTGCCAAAGCCTCACCGTCTGCGTTCAATTTCGGTAAGATAGGACTTGCATATCGGGCAATGCTGGCCGCGAATAACGAACAGTGCCTGCCATCCGCCGGGGGTGCCGAAAGTAATATCATCTCCATCGAGTTGCTTGAAGGTGATGGGGACGAAAGGCTGGCCCGGGTGAGGTATGGTTGTCATGTTTATTTGGACGTCTCCTGTTGAAATGGAGCCGGTAATCCGGCCCCATTATCGCGGTTTGTTAAGGCTCAGACAGCAGGTGCCAGCTTGTAGCCGGCAAACATATCATCGACCTCGGTGTGGAAGAGGTGATTGGCGTAGTTGCTGAGCGTTTTAACCGCCAAAGCGAGAACGATTTCTAGAGCCTGCCGATCGCTGAAGCCCGCCGCGCGGAAGCTATTCAGATCCAGCTGGGAAGGCTTGCCGCGCGTGTCGAACATCGTCTGAGTGAAGGCCGCGAGGGCGGCGAGCCGTGCATCCGCAGGCGGCTTGCGTGCGCGCAGCGCTGCCAGCACGTCGGCGGGAACCTTCGACATTTTATCTGCGATCATGCTATGCGCGGCCGTGCAATAACCGCAACCGTTTGATGCGCTGATGACCAGAAACACGACTTCCTGCTCGACCGGCGTGAAGGTTGAATCGCTGCGGAAGTGCGTATAACCATCGAGATAGGTGTCCAGCAGACCAGGTGAATTGACCATGTTCGCGTACATGTTCGGGATAAACCCGACCTGCGCCTTCGACTTCTCAAGTACCTTGCGAACCGTCGAGTCGCTGCTCTCCAAGGTCTGTGCGGGTAGGCTGATCTTAGCTTCTGCAGTCATAACAAAACTCCACTTAAATATGCGTCAGTGATACTGTATGCGGGTGCGACGCGAGGCCCACAAATCTTGGTTTCTCCAAGGAGAAACGGAAAATGAATGAATATAGCGAGCACCGTCAGGTGCTCGCTACCGATCCTGCCAGGTCCAAAATAAACCGATGCTCCATGACCACTTAAGCGGCCCCCTCGTCCGTGAGGTCTCAGCCAGGGCGGCCGATTTCACTAGCCCGGCTAACCTCGCTCAAACGCCCTGTTTTCACGTCGAAAATATAACCGTTGATCGTAATGTTACGTGGCACTAATGGATGTGACCGAATACGCTCTACATCCTGCGCAACGCTCTCCTCCTGATTGCGGATTGTATGCCATTTAATGAAGTGCCCCGCCGAGCAGCCGCCACCATGACGCGAATTGGACCAAGTCATCGTCGATACATCCAGCGATGCGGTCTCGAGGTTGTCCTCGAGCAGCGTAACCATCACCTCATCGGAAAATAGTTCCATCCCACAATTGGTGTGATGAATAACAAACCACTCAGACGTGCCCAGAAGCTTGTGCGAAATCACCAGCGAACGGATCGCGTCGTCTGTTGCCCGCCCACCTGCGTTGCGGATAACGTGAGCGTCCCCTTCGGCAAGTCCAGCGTATTTCGCCGGGTCCAGCCGTGCATCCATACATGTTAAAATTGCAAATTGGCGGGCGGGCGGCATCGCCAACTCAGATTTTGCGCCGAAATCGGCCGCATATATGGTATTCGCCGCCAAAACGTCTTCAACGACCTTGGAACTCATTTTACCTTTTCCTCTATCTGCGTGTTCTCGCCTGCGGTGAGCGATGCGGTCTGTCCGAACAGCAATGTGCGCGACTCTTCGCTGACGACGGGTGTCGTGTTGATCTTTTCGGCCAACGCATATGCCCGCTCCACCGCGGGACGGGTACGGATCGTCTCGAACCAGCGCTTCAGATGCGGGAAGTCATCGAGGTTCTGCTGCTGGCGCTTATACAGAACGACCCAAGGATAGCTTGCCATATCCGCGATTGAATAATCCCCGGCGACGAACTCACGATCGGCAAGCCGTTTGTTGAGGACACCGTAAAGGCGGTTTGTCTCATTGACGTAACGGTTGATCGCGTAGGGCAACTGTTCCGGAGCGTATTGAACAAAGTGATGGTTCTGCCCAGCCATCGGGCCGAGGCCGCCCATCTGCCAGAACAACCATTGCATGACCTCGGTACGGCCACGAATGCCGGTGGGCAGGAACCTGCCGGTCTTCTCCGCAAGATATTGCAAGATGGCGCCGGACTCGAAGATGCTGACCGGCGCGTCGCCATCAGCCGGCGCCGTATCGACGAGCGCCGGGATGCGGTTGTTCGGGGCGATGGCGAGGAATTCGGGTTTGAACTGTTCGCCCGAGCTGATGTTCACAGGAATCACCCGATAAGGCAGGCCCGCCTCCTCAAGAAAGATCGTTACTTTATGCCCGTTAGGTGTCGTCCAGTAGTGGAGGTCAATCATCGGCTGCGTCCTTTGCTCTTGAGCTTCTGCGGTTTGGGAAGGCTGGCAATGGCGTGGTCGGCCAATATGCGCAGCCGCTGAGGGTTGGGGTCGAGACGCGCCATCACGCGGATGGCGAACACCGTGCCGAGCAACGCCGTGGCGTTGGCGGCGATGTCTGTCGCCGGGTCGAGTGCGCCGGCTGTGAGCGCGCATTCAAGCCGCTGTGCGAAGAAAACCTCGACCTCGCCTAGCCGAGCACGCACAAGATCACGCGCCGCATTTGACATCGCGGCGCCATCGAGGGCGGTGTTAACGAGCAGGCAACCGCGATGCTGCGGATCGGCAAGCGACATCGCGACCAGCTCGTTCAGAAAGTCGCCGATCGCGCCGAGTGGATCGGCTGAGGCGGACAGGCGGGCAAGGCGCTCCACTAGACCGTCATCCGCGTAGCGGCGCAACGCTTGGACGAACATTCCGTCCTTGTCTGTGAAGCGATGATACAAAGCCGCCGTGCTGAGTTCCGTCGCTCGCGTGAGATCGCGCATAGACGTTCCTGCATAGCCGTTCTGCCAAAACACGCTGATGGCGCGGTTGAGGACAGTATCGTCAGAAAGCGTACGTGTTCGGGACATTGACTTTGCTCGATTAAAATCTGCATCGAAAATAATAGAACGATCAATATAAATCAATACCGAACCATAACCTCCATGGTAGACCTGACATGCACAAGCCTCACCTAGTCTATTTCGCCGACCCAATGTGCTCCTGTGCTGGGGCTTCTCGCCGGTGATCGGGGCTATCTCAGAGCGGTTCGGCACGGCGTTGCCCATCCGCCAGACTCATGGCGTTCGCTACGACAGGCCGATTACCAGCCACCTACACCACCACCGGGGACACGACCCTTCACTTCTTCCCCATCCTCTAAACGCCGCTTCCGTTTGCCTGAGGTCGGCAAGTTTTCCACATCTTCGGTTGGGCATCTGGCAGGCGTATTTTTCATCGCCCGTCTCCAAGATCGCGAAATAATACTTAAATATAACCTGATGGTCGTCGGGCTGTAGTTTTCCTCGACCATATCTTCGACAAGTTCTTCAACGAGCGTTGTCGTAAGCCGAACAACCGAATATTTAGATATATCTAAATTTTTAAGCTTTCGAATCCGCCCCTCTTCGACGTCAAAATGTTTCAGCTTTGTCTTTGCAATTTTTGCCCAGGCATCGATCGCATCACCGAGGGTCATTCGCTCGGCCGCTCGGGTGTCGACGAACCGCCCAGCGTTCATTTCCGCTTCGGTCTTGGCAATCCAGTCCTTGGCTTCTGTTTTGGTCCAAAAGGTCCGAACCTGCTCCGGCCACCCCTGCTTTCTAACCCTCGCCTGAAGCTGGCCGTCTCCTCTATTGCGAATTGATCCCAGTTTCCGACCTCAAATCTCGCCCAGCATTGGGACAAATTTGAGCCGAATAATTAAGATAATTCTTTTTTGAGCAGACAAACAAAAATAACTTATTGATTTCATTGGCGTCCCCGGCGGGATTCGAACCCACGGCCCCAGGATTCATCCCACTTCGGCTTTCGCCGCCGGCCCCGGCACGCCGGGACCGTTCGTGGTCTGGACTGTCCCTTCACCCTGGGCCCCGGCCGCGAAGGCCGAAGCCGGTAGGTGCCGCCCGTCCAGTCTCTACACCTTCCCCGGCCGGGGGGCCGGGGCTTGGCTCGGGATCGGCAGGGCCGAAGCCGGCCGCAGCTTTCCCCGACTTTGAGCGGATCCGTGGCGCCGTTTCCGATCGCCACGCCCAGTTTTGCAACAAGGAATCCTGTGCTCTATCCTGCTGAGCTACGCGGACGCATGACACCGCTTGGCCACGGCGGCTGGGCACATATAGCCGTGATCGTGATCGCGCGACAGCCCATTTGCCGTTGGCTTGTGGCATGATGCCAGCGGCCCTGCCGGATGGCCGCACACCAAGGATGCCCGATGTCGGATTTCCCGGCTCAGACCCCCCCCGTGCCACCCGCGTCCGCGGAACTGTCGCGCGTGGCCAATCTGCTCGGCGTCATGGTGGCGGTGCTCGCGGTCGCCTGCCTCTATCTGGCGCGCGCGGTGCTGATCCCGCTTACCCTCGCGGTGCTGCTCAGCTTCCTGCTGGCGCCACTGGTGCGCCTGATGCGGATGCTGCGGCTGGGCCGGACCCTGTCGGCGATAGCCGCCGCGCTGATCGGGCTCGGCCTCGTGCTGGCACTGGCCGGGCTGATCGGCACCCAGATCGCTGGGCTGGCCAGCAATGTGCCGCGCTACCAGATCACCGTGGAGCACAAGGTGGCGGCAGTGCGGGCGGACGTGCTCGGTCGCCTGGCGGTGTTCTCCCGCCGGTTCGCCGTTGCTCCGCCACCGCCGCCAGCTCCCGCGGCCCGGCCGGGCGCGGCGCACAAGCCGGCGCTGAAGGCACCGCCCGTGGAGGCTCCGAAAGCGGCGACCTCCTCGCA
>DAIDEE010000032.1 GCA_027308685.1 Acidocella sp. | reverse complement strand
CGGCGGGCCGGTGGGTGACCGGGTGGGGCGCAAGGCGGTGATATGGGGGTCCATTTTGGGCGTGCTGCCGTTTACGCTGGTGCTGCCTTATGTGGGGCTGGATGCGACCATTGTGCTGAGCGTGATTATTGGGCTGGTGCTGTCCTCAGCGTTTTCGGCGATTGTGGTTTATGCGCAGGAGCTGACCCCAGGGCGGGTGGGTGCGGTTTCCGGGTTGTTCTTTGGCCTGGCCTTCGGGATGGGCGGCATCGGCGCGGCGGTGCTGGGGGAACTGGCGGACTGGACCAGTATTCAGTTTGTTTACCGGGTTTGCGCGTTTTTGCCGATGATTGGCCTGGCTGCAGCGTTTTTGCCAAGCCGGGCGCAGATCATCGGCAAAATTGGGTAGTTTAGGTTACAAAGGGTAGTCGCGTACCGGGTCCACGCCGGCGGATTCCAGAAATTTGCGTAGCTCCACCACCTGGTCTTTTGAGAGGGTGGCGTGAGCGGCGTGGAAGCCGTGGGTTTGGCCGTTCAGTTTGATGACGGCATGGCCGTGGGTGCTTTGGGTGATCTCACCGCCTAGCCCCTCGATGACCGCATGCACCATTTTATCGTTGATGTTGCTGCTGATCGGGTGGGTGAAAAGACTGTGCAATGTGGCGCGATGTTTGTGATTCATAGACGTAATCCCGTTTGTTGAACATGCTGGAGCAGAGCGCTGCGCGGTGGGATTGTCGTTGATATGGGTCAAGGGGGGCGCGTGAAATTGGCCGGACATATTGCGCAGGGTGCCGTCAAAGACCAACCGGGATTTGTAATAATCATCCACCATCATTTGTTGAGTGAATATATCTACGCGCCTACCGAAGGGGTCTGTTGTCATCTGGCCGTTGATGACGCATGGCGCAGGGGGCGCTGCGCTTATCCGCCGCGCTGGCGGTGACGCCGGGCCTGCTTTCGGTTATGGCGGAACTCATCGAGGGGTGAAACGATGAGCCAGGAGCAGGAAGTTGTCACGCAGATGCAGGCGCTGGTGGATGCCGTTGCGATGCTGGAGCGTGCTGGGATTATTGATTTTAACGGGCATGTTTCGGCGCGGGTGCCGGGCAGTGATTATGTGATGATCAATGCCGGTGCCTCGGTGCGCAGTGCGATGCGGCTTGCGGATATTATCATGATCGATATGGACGGCAAGCCGGTGGGCGGCGAGGTGGCGCCGCCGATGGAGTTCCATATTCACACTGAAATTTATCGCAAACGCCCAGATGTGAATGCCGTGGTGCATTCGCATCCGCTCTGGTCAACGGTGTTGAGTATGGCGGGGCAGCCGGTGCTGCCGGTGATCATGCAGGCGGCGGTGCTGGGTGAGGTGAAACGGTTTGGTAAAATTGCGTCCATCAACAATAAAAGTCTGGGCGCGCAACTGGCGGCGGCGCTGGGTGAGGCGCGGGTGGTGACGTTGAAGAGCCATGGTGCGGTGGCGGCGGGTGCGAGTATTCTCGAAGCGTTTGTGCTGTCAGTCTATTTGGAAGAGACCGCGCAGCGGCAGCATCTGGCGATGCAGGCGGGCAGTGTGACGCAACTGAGCGAGGCGGAGATTGCGGTGATCAGCCATAATTTATGGAAGCCGCATTTGCTGCAAAAAGTGTGGGATTATCATCACGCTAAATTGCGGCGGGGCTGCGGCTGACTTTGAGTTTCTTTTGCCATAATGCGCCAAGTCTGGCGGCACTTTCATTGCCGGCCACTTATGTTTGTATCAGGCTGCCGGAAGCGGCGGGGGCGGCGCAGGCGGGGAAGGCGGCGGTGGCGCCGTAAGGGCGGGCTCCAGCAGCTTGGCGTAGCGTTGCAGCAGCCAGACAGTGCGTTCGTATAATGCGGTGGTGATGTAAACGGCGCGGTGGCTGGATGTGTCGTCGCCAGTGCGGGTGGTCATCACGCGGGTGCGGATTTTTTCAACCTGCGGTCCGCGGTCCGAGGTCATGCGCTGCAGCATATTGATGTCATCAGGTGTGCGGTTGGTGGCCGCGTGCTCGGCAATCAGCAAAATAGTGCCCAAGCCTTCGCGCAGGGTGCTGGCCAGCCAGTCCGGCAGCGGGGCGGTGTTGTCGGTGAGCGCGGCGGCAAGCTCGCCCAAGGTTTCATGCAGGGCGCGCAGCACTTCATTGCGGCTTTGCAAGGATGAGAGGTGCGCGGTTTGCGGGGCGGTGAGGCCGCCGCGTCCGGCCAGGGTGGCGAGGAACTCGTCGATGGCGTTCAGCAGTAAGGTGGCGGCGCGGCCGGTGCTGATGGGAGCGGGTGCGTCGCTGCTGGGTAAGCGGGCCGCAAGGTGGCTGGCGATGCGTAATTGTTCGCGCTCGGCCAGGCTGAGCGCGGTGGCGGGGTCTGCCAGGGCGGCGAGGCTGAGGAAGCTGGGTTTAGCAAAGTTTGCGTCAGGGTCAGCGGTTTTGCCGAGCAACCGGTGGCCTTCATGGCGGGCCCGCAGGATTTGCCGTAACCGCAGCAGGTTCATCGGCAGCAGGCAGATGTGTAAAATCAGCACCGGGTAGATGCTGCTGAGAAGGGCGTAATAAATAAAAGTGACATTGCTGCAAATGGCGACGATGCGCAGTGGGAGCATCGACTTCATGCTGAAGGTGGCAAACACCATCAGTGCTGCGACATAACCTGCGATGTCGCGCTCCCAGCCGGTTAGCAGTAGTAGCCTTGCGAGAAACAAATGCCTGACCTTGTTCGGGCCTTTGTTAACGCCTGGGTGGAATTATGACAAACCGGCTTTTACGTTAAAAGCGGCTTGCGTCTGGGCGCGGACCTGTTCGACCGTGACGTCCGGTGCCAGGTCGATGAGGGTGAGGCCGGGGGTTTGGTCCTTGTTGACCTCGAACACGCAGAGGTCGGTGATGATGAGCGACACCACGCCTTTGCCGGTGAGCGGCAAATTGCATTCCTTCAGGATTTTGGCTTCACCCTTGGCGGTGTGTTCCATGATGACCACGACGCGCGGGATGCCGGCCACCATGTCCATGGCGCCGCCCATGCCCTTGACCATTTTGCCGGGGATCATCCAGTTAGCGAGATCACCGTTTTCGGCCACCTGCAACGCGCCGAGGATGGTGATGTCGAGATGTCCGCCGCGCACCATGGCGAAGCTGGCGGCGGAGTCGAAAAAGCTGGTGGTGGGAATTTGGGTGACGGTTTGTTTGCCGGCGTTGATGAGGTCGGCGTCCTCCTCACCCTCGAACGGGAAAGGCCCAATGCCCAACATGCCGTTTTCCGAGTGCAGTTGCACCGAGATATGGGGGGGGATGTGGTTGGCTACCAGTGTTGGGATGCCGATGCCGAGATTGACGTAGAAGCCGTCTTGAATTTCTGCCGCTGCTCTTGCGGCCATTTGATCACGTGTCCACGGCATATTATGCGGCCCTCTTGCGAACGGTACGTTGTTCGATGCGTTTGTCGATGGAATCAAGTTTGACGATGCGTTTGACGAAAACGCCGGGGGTGATGATGGAATCGGCTTCAAGCTCGCCGGGTTCAACCAGATGTTCCACTTGCACAATGGTCATTTTGGAAGCGGTGGCCATCATCGGGGAAAAATTGCGGGCGGTTTTACGGTAAACCAGGTTGCCCTCGGTGTCGGCTTTCCAGGCGTGGATGATGGTGAGGTCGGCGGTCAAGGCGCGTTCCATGACGTAATGTTTGCCGTCGAATTCACGGGTTTCCTTGCCCTCGGCGATGATGGTTCCAAAGCCGGTGGGGGTGAAGAAGGCCGGGATGCCAGCACCACCGGCGCGGATACGTTCGGCCAGTGTGCCCTGTGGGTTGAATTCGATCTCCAGTTCGCCGGCGAGATATTGTTTGGCGAAGGTGGCGTTTTCTCCGACATAGGAGGAGATCATTTTTTTGATCTGGCGGGTTTGCAGCAGCACGCCGAGGCCAGCATCATCAACGCCCGCATTGTTGGAGATGATGGTGAGGTCTTTCACGCCGGAATCACGGATCGCGTCGATCAAGGCTTGCGGCACGCTGCACAGGCCGAAGCCGCCGGACATGATGGTCATGTTATCATGCAGGAGGCCCGCCAGGGCGGTTTTGGCATCGGGGTAGATTTTGTTGATGGCCATTTTTGGATGTTTCCCAGAGAGAAGATCCCCGCCTGCGCGGGGATGACGAAGAGACCGTTTAGCGTTCCACACACATGGTCTAAGTGCGTTCCACACACATGGCAACGCCCATGCCGCCGCCGATGCAGAGTGTGGCGAGGCCCTTTTTGGCGTCGCTGCGCTTCATTTCGTGCAAAAGCGTGGTGAGGATGCGGGCCCCTGAGGCGCCGATCGGGTGGCCGATGGCGATGGCGCCGCCGTTCACGTTGACCTTTGCGGGGTCAAGCCCGAGCACTTTGTTGACCGAGCAAGCCTGTGCGGCGAAGGCTTCGTTGGCTTCGATCAGATCCAGGTCAGCGGCTTTCCAGCCGGCCCGGGCCAGGGCTTTTTGCGAGGCGGGGATCGGGCCGGTGCCCATCAACGCGGGGTCAACACCGGCGGTGGCGAAGCTGGCGATGCGGGCCAGCGGGGTGAGGCCGCGTTTGGCGGCTTCCTTGGCACTCATTACCACCAAGGCGGCAGCACCGTCGTTGATGCCGGAGGCATTACCGGCGGTGACGGTGCCTTCCTTGGTGAAGGCGGGGCGGAGTTTGGCCAGAGCCTCGGCGGTGGTTTCGCCGCGGATGTATTCGTCGTTCTCGATGACAACCTCGCCCTTGCGGGTGGTCAGGGTGACGGGGATAATTTCGTCCTTGAATTTACCGGCCTTTTGGGCGGCACCGGCTTTTTGCTGGCTGGCGAGCGCCAGCGCGTCCTGGTCGGCGCGGGTGATTTGGTATTCCTTCGCCACGTTCTCGGCGGTGATGCCCATGTGGTAGCCGTTGAAAGCGTCCCACAGGCCGTCGCGGATCATGGTGTCGATGAAGGCAAGGTCGCCCATTTTCTGGCCAGCCCGCAAATAGGCGGCGTGGGTGGAGAGGCTCATGCTCTCCTGGCCGCCGGCGATGACGATGTTGCTCTCACCGGTGCGGATCTGTTGGGCGGCGAGGGCCACGGCACGCAAGCCCGAGCCGCAGACCTGGTTGATGCCGAAAGCGGTTTTGGAATCCGGGATGCCAGCGCCGCGGGCGGCCTGGCGGGCGGGGTTCTGGCCCTGGGCGGCGGTGAGAACCTGGCCGAGGATGGCTTCGTCGATATCTTCACCGGTGAGGCCGGCGCGTTCGATGGCAGCCTTCAGAGCGGCGATGCCAAGGATATGAGCTGGGGTGGCGGCGAATACGCCGTTGAAGCTGCCAACGGCGGTACGGGCGGCTGATACGATGACGATGTCTTCCATGGCGGGGTTCCTTTTGCTGTTTAAGATTATCTTTTGCGGCGCATCATAGCTGCTGTAACCAATCCGCGAAAGGCTGCCATAATGCGTTTTGTGCATTGGTGCCTGCGATCATGCCGATATGGCCGGCGCCGGGTTCCAGATAAGTGCAAAGTGGCAGTGCCGCCGCCAGCGGGCGGACGCTGACGGGGGGGACCAGTTTGTCCCGCGCCGGGGCGGCGACGAAGCAGGGGACGCTGATGGACGCTGGGGTGATCGGCATGCCGGCGACCCGCCATGTAAGGCGGGCGGGGGTGTTCTCGCCGTACCAGCCGCCCAGGGTTTCGCGCGCCACCGGGGCGGCCAGCGGCACGCCGTCAGCCAGCCAGTCCTCCATGGCGACGAAGCGTTTGGCGCGGGCGGTGGTTTTATCGAGGCTGGCGAAGCTGCGGTATTTTTCGCCGACGCCGAATGGGTCGATCATGGTGAAGATGGTTTGCAGGGCGTCGATGGGCAGCGTGCCTGAAAAACCCATCATCGGCTCCAGCATGGTCAGGCTGCGGCCGAGGGTTTTGGCTTGCGCCGGGTTGTCGGCGTGAAAATCCCAGGGGGTGGCGAGCAGGGCCAAAGCGGTGATTTTTTCGGGGGTGCCTGAGGCGACCTGGCGGACCGCGGCGGCCAAGGCCAACAGGCCGCCCATGCAGTAGCCCGCCAGAATGATGGGGCCGGGAATGGCCGCGATGGCGCGTTCCAGGCGGCCGGCGATATAGTCGGTGAGGGTGAAGTGGCGCTCGATTTCAGCCGGCCAGCCCCAGTCGAGTAAATACGGGTGGCTGCCGTGCTGGCTAAGCCAGCGCAGCATCGAGGCTTCGGGCATTAAATCGAGGATATAGGCGCGGTTGATCAGGCTGGGGACGAACAAAACGCTGGGGCCAGTGCCGCCGTAATCCAGTAGCCGGGTTTCGGATTCCTCCCAGATGGCGGGCGGGTCGGCCATGGTGCGGGTATAGGGCGAGGCGCGGTAGGCGGCGATACCCGCGATCAGGTCGCGGTCTTGTTGTGAGACCGTGGCGAACAGGGCGGCCAAAGCCTCCGGGTCAGGCGGTGGGGGGTTGGTTTCGCTCGAAGCTGGCCAGACGTTGTTCCAGTTCGGTGATCCGGTGATTGAGGCGCTCGACCTCATCCAGGCCAGGTTGAGGTGCAGCAGCAAGGGGCGGGGACCCCGGCGGCTGAGCGGCGCCGGTTGTTCCGGGCGCGTGCGGGGGTGGGGTGTGCTCATAGGGGG